>CBFGPX010000224.1:0-7112 GCA_965650725.1 uncultured Comamonadaceae bacterium
CGACGTGCTGGTCAACAACGCCGGCATCACCAAGGACCGCATGTTCCTGAAGATGACGCCCGAGGACTGGAAGGCCGTCATCGACACCAACCTGAATTCCATGTTCAACGTGACCAAGCAGGTCGTGCCGGGCATGGTGGAGAAGGGCTGGGGCCGCATCATCCAGATCAGCTCGGTCAACGGCGAGAAGGGCCAGGCCGGCCAGACCAACTACTCCGCCGCCAAGGCCGGCATGCACGGCTTCACGATGGCGCTGGCGCAGGAGCTGGCGGCCAAGGGCGTCACGGTCAACACCGTCAGCCCCGGCTACATCGGCACCGACATGGTCAAGGCCATCAAGCCCGAGATCCTGGAGAAGATCGTCGCCACCATCCCGGTCAAGCGCCTGGGCACGCCCGAGGAAATCGGCTCGGTCGTCGCCTGGCTGGCCGGGGACGACAGCGGCTTCACGACCGGCGCGGACTTCTCCTGCAACGGCGGCCTGCATATGGGCTGACCCCGCCTGCTCACGGCGATACCAGGCCGGCCTTGCGCCGGCTTTTTTGCGCGCCTTGCACAGCGTTTAGGCTAACGCCATGAGAAAAATCCTTCAGTCCCTGCATGACCGGCTGCCCGACTGGGCGGCCGACTGGTTCGACGTGCTGGCGCCGCTGGTCGAGGCCGTCCTGATCACGCTGGCGGCCTGGCTGCTGATGCGACTGGCTAAGCAACTCATCCGCCGCCTGACGCGCGCCTATGCGCTGCCGCTGGACGTGACCGCGCTGTTCCTGCGCCTGACGGGCGTGCTGGTCTATGGCGGCGCGCTGCTGTGGGCGCTGGAGCGCTTCGGCGTGTCGGGGGCGGTGCTCTGGGCGGCCTTCACCGGCTTTGCGACCGTCGCGGCGGTGGCCTTCTTTGCGGCCTGGAGCGTGCTGTCCAACCTCTTCTGCGCGCTGCTGATCTACGTGACCCGGGCCTTCCGCATCGGTGACGTCGTGGAACTGCTGGAGCCGGGTGAGAAGCCGGTGATGAAGGGCCGGGTGGTGGACATCAACCTCGTCTACACGACGCTGCAGGAAAGCGGCTGCGCCGAGGACGGCACGCGGCTGCAACTGCCGAACAGCCTGTTCTTCCAGCGTGCGCTGCGGCGCTGGCATGGCCCGGCCGCCGAGGTACGCACCGAACCGCGCTGATGAGGGGCGGCGTATTGCCTATCATGCGGGCCGTTTTTCAGCCTGGAGAGCCGTCATGGCGATGGATGTAGTCGATTACGAGATCAAGGGTGCCGAGATGCAGTTCGTCGAGGTCGAGCTGGACCCCGGTGAGGCGGCGATCGGTGAGGCCGGTTCCATGATGTTCATGGACGCCGGCATCGCGATGGACACCGTCTTCGGCGATGGTTCGGCCAACCAGGGCGGCGGCTTCTTCGGCAAGCTGCTGGGCGCCGGCAAGCGGCTGATCACCGGCGAGTCGCTGTTCACGACCGTCTACACGAACAACGGCCACGGCAAGCAGCGCGTGGCCTTCGCCGCGCCTTATCCGGGCAAGATCCTGCCGATGGATCTGCGCCAGCTGGGCGGCATGCTGATCTGCCAGAAGGACTCCTTCCTGTGCGCCGCGCGCGGCGTGTCGCTGGGCATCGCCATCCAGCAGAAGCTGTCCACCGGCTTCTTCGGCGGCGAGGGCTTCATCATGCAGAAGCTCGAAGGCGACGGCCTGGCCTTCGTGCATGCCGGCGGCACCGTCGTGCGCCGCACGCTGCAGCCGGGACAGACGCTGCTGGTCGACACCGGCTGCGTGGTGGCCTACACGCCCAACGTGAACTTCGAGATCCAGTACGTCGGCAAGATCAAGACCGCGCTGTTCGGCGGTGAGGGCCTGTTCCTGGCCAAGCTGACCGGCCCGGGCGAGGTCTGGCTGCAGAGCCTGCCGTTCTCGCGCCTGGCCTCGCGCATCTTCGCGGCGGCGCCGCAGACCGGCGGCGGCGGTCGCGACGAGGGCTCGCTGCTGCCCGGCTTTGCGGGCGCCGGCATCCTGGGTGGCATCCTGGGCGGCAGCAGCGACGATTGACGCGCCGGCCGGGCTTGACCTGGCTCAGGGTTTCGTCAAAAGCCCACGGGTAAACTGACAGTACAGGGCGGCACCAGAGCCGCCCTTTTCATTGGCGGAGAGCGGGATGTTGCGCAGTTGGGCGGTGGCCTTGGGATTGGTGATGGCGCTCGGCGCCCAGGCCCAGCCGGCGCGCCCGCCGGTGTTCGTGCTGAACTCGCTGAGCGCAGACATCGCCGTCGTCGATCCGGTCAGCTTCACCGTCGTCAAGCGCATCCCGACCGGCAAGGAGCCGCACCACCTCTACCTGTCGCCGGACGAGAAGTCGCTCATCGTCGCCAACGCGCTGGGCGATTCGCTGACCTTCGTGGACCCGCGCACGGCGGAGGTCCAGCGCGTGGTGCGGGGCATTTCCGACCCCTACCACCTGCGCTTCTCGCCGGACATGAAGTGGTTCGTCACGGCAGCCAACCGGCTGGACCACGTGGACCTGTACCGCTGGCAGGGCAGCGTGGCGGCCGAGCCGCTGCAGTTGGTCAAGCGCATCCGCGCGCCCAAGACGCCCAGCCACCTGAACATCGACACGCGCAGTACGACGGTCTACGTCAGCCTGCAGGACAGCGACGAGATCCTGGCCATCGACCTGGCCACGCAGGCGATCAAGTGGAAGCAGGCCGTCGGCAAGATGCCGGCCGACCTCTACCTGACGCCGGACGACCGCCACCTGTTGGTGGGCCTGACGGGCGACAAGTTTGTCGAGGTCTGGGATGTGAGTGGCGCCACCCCGAAGCTGGCGCAGCGCATCCAGACCGGTGACGGCGCGCACTCCTTCCGCGCCTGGGGCGACAAGCGCCATGTGCTGGTGTCCAACCGTGCCGCCAACACCATCAGCAAGATCGACATCGCCAGCTTCGCCGTGGTGGACCAGTTCCCCGCGCCAGCCGGGCCCGACGACATGGAGCTGCTGACCGATGGCCGCACGCTGCTCGTCACATCCCGCTGGGCCGGCAAGCTCACACAGATCGACACCGCCACGCGCAAGGTGGTGCGCCAGGTCCGTGTCGGCAAGTCGCCGCATGGCATCTGGACGCTCGATCATCAACCTCGTCTATGAAGTGGCTGGTCCTGGCGCTGGCAGCCACGACGGCTTCGGCGCAACCGAGCTGTGACAAGCCGGTCTACCTGACCTTCGACACCGGCCACATGGGCGTCGCACCCCTCGTGGCGCAGACGCTTCAGCGCCACAACGCCAAGGCCACCTTCTTCCTGGCCAGCGAGCCTACGAAGACCGGCGGAACGACGCTGGACGACAGCTGGGCGCCATGGTGGCGCGAGCGTGCGGCGGAAGGGCATGACTTCGGCTCCCACACCTGGGACCACGACATCTGGATGGCCGACCTGCCCGACGCGGACGGTCGCGTCTCGCGGTTTCGCTTTCGCACCCGGGCCGGCGTGCAGCCGCCCGTGGTGCGCGATCTGACCGCCGAGCAGTACTGCGCCAGCCTGAGAAAAGTGGGCGAGCGCTTCACGGCCATGACCGGCCAGCCGATGGCGCCGTTGTTCCGCGCGCCCGCGGGGCGCACCTCGCCGGCACTTCTGAGTGCGGCCAAGGCCTGCGGCTTCACGCATGTGGGCTGGAGCCGCGCGGGCTTCCTGGGCGATGAGCTGCCCAGCCAGGCCCATCCCAATGCGCAGCTGCTGGAGAAAGCGCTGCGCGACATCCGGCCCGGCGACATCCTGCTGGCCCACCTGGGCATCTGGGAGCGGCAAGACCCGTGGGCGCCCGCGGTGCTGGACCCGCTGCTGAGCGGCCTGAAGCAGCGCGGACTATGCTTCGCGCCGCTGCGCGATCATCCGCGCTACGGTCCCCTGCTCAAGAAACCGTGATCGACTGGATCTCCAACACCTTCGACGGCCTGCAGCTGCTGCTGTACGAGAGCGTCGTGCAGCCGCTGGTGTTCGGCCTCGGCTTTGGCAACCTGCTGGAAGACGCCTACGCCGCCACCGGCTGGCTGCTGCTGGGGCTGCTGCAGATCGCCATCATGCTGGTGGGCATCCGTGTGCTGGAGCGGCGCTGGCCGGTGGAGCCGGTCACCGATGCGGCAGCCGTGCGCGTCGACGTGGTCTACACGCTGATCCACCGGCTGGGCCTGGTGCGGCTGGCGATGTTCTTCAGCGTGGAGCCGCTGTGGGACTGGATGGCCGCCGAGCTGCGCCTGGCCGGCCTGCCCGGCTGGCAGCTGGACGGCCTGTGGCCCGGCGTCACCGACATCGCCTGGGTCAGCCTGTTGCTGTACCTCGTGGTGTTCGACTTGGTCGGCTACTGGCTGCACCGCGCCCAGCACCAGTTCAACGGCTGGTGGGCGCTGCACAGCCTGCACCACAGCCAGCGCCAGATGACGATGTGGAGCGACAACCGCAACCACTTGCTGGACGACGTCCTCATCGCCACCGCGATGGCGCTGCTGGCCCGCTTCATCGGCGTGGAGCCGGGGCAGTTCGTCGCCATCACGGTCATCACCCAGCTGCACGAGAGCCTGCAGCATGCCAACGCGCGCATCGGCTTCGGCCGCATCGGCGAGCGGCTGCTCGTCAGCCCGCGCTTCCACCGCCTGCACCACAGCATCGGCATCGGCCACGAGAGCGGCGGCCGCGGCACGCTGGGCGGCCACAACTTCGGCGTGCTGCTGCCGGTCTGGGACCAGCTGTTCGGCACCGCCAACTTCGAGCACCGCTTCGACGCCACCGGCGTGCGCGACCAGCTGCCGCAGGAAGGCGGTCGTGACTACGGCGCCGGCTTCTGGCGCCAGCAGTGGCTGGGGCTGGTACGGCTCGCGGCGGCCTTCAGGCGGCCGGGCCGCGCCGGGCCGGACCTGGGCAAGGCCAAACACGGGGCGTAGATGCAAGGTCTGGTCGATTCCTTCTGGCGCGCCGCCGCCTACTGCCTGCACCCGCGCGTGATCGGGCTGTCGCTGCTGCCGCTGCTGATCTGCGGCGCGGGCGTGTTCGCCTTCATGTTCTTCTTCTGGGAGGACGCCATCGCCGCCGTGCGCGCGACGCTGGAGAACTGGCTGCTGGTCGAGAGCCTGCTGCGCTGGCTGGATTCGCACGGGCTGCAGGCCTTTCGCAGCGCGCTGGCGGCCATCGTCGTGCTGGCCGGCGTGCTGCCGGTCGTCATCCTGCTGAGCCTGCTGCTGGTGGCGCTGTGCATGACGCCGGCCATCGTGCGCCTGGTGGCCGAGCGGCGCTTCCCGTTGCTGGAGAAGAAGCGCGGCGGCACGCTGGCGCAAAGCGTCGTCGCGTCGCTGGGCGCCACGCTGCTGGCGCTGGTGCTCATCGTGCTGTCCATGCCGCTGTGGCTGATCCCGCCGCTGGTGCTGGTGCTGCCGCCACTGATCTGGGGCTGGCTGACCTACCGCGTGTTCGGTTTCGACGTGCTGGCCGAACATGCCTCGGCCGACGAGCGCCGCGCGTTGTTGAAGGCGCACTGCATGCCCATGCTGGCCATGGGCATCCTCTGTGGCTACCTGGGCGCCGTGCCCTCGCTGATCTGGGCGGTGTCCGGCGTGGCGGCCGTCATCTTCGCGCCCTTCGTCGTGCTGCTGGCCATCTGGCTGTACACGCTGGTGTTCGCCTTCTCCACCGCGTGGTTCACGCACTACGCGCTGGCGGCGCTGCAGGCGCAACGGGCGGCCGAGCCGGTGGCCGAATCCGCCGTCCTCATCGAGAGCTGAAAAAGATGCAGGTTGGACTCATCATCATTGGCGACGAGATCCTGTCCGGCAAACGCCGCGACTCCCATCTCGCCAAATTCATCGAACTGCTGGCCGAGCGTGGCATGCAGCTGGCCTGGGCCCAGTACCTGGGCGACGACCGTGAACTGCTGACGGCCAGGCTGCGCGAGGCCTTCGCTGGCGGCGAGCTGGTCGTCAGCTGCGGCGGCATCGGTGCCACGCCGGACGACCACACCCGCCAGTCTGCCGCCGCCGCTTTAGGCCGGCCGCTGGCGCTGCACCCCGAGGCGCGCGAGCTGATCTGGCAGCGTGTGCAGCAGACCGCCGCCGAACAGGGCCTCACGGCCGACCCCGAACACCCCGACACGCAGCGTCGCTTCGAGATGGGCGTCTTCCCCGAAGGGGCAGACCTCATCCCCAACCCATACAACAAGATCCCCGGCTTCTTCGTCGGCAACGTGCACTTCGTGCCCGGCTTCCCGGTCATGGCACACCCGATGATGGCCTGGGTGCTGGACCGCTTCCCGCATTTGCACCGCAGCCCGGGTGTCACCGAGCGCTCGCTCATCGTCCAGGGCGCGATGGAAGCCAGCCTGACGCCGCTGATGGAGGCCGTCGAGGCCGATTTCTCCGGCATCAAGGTGTTCAGCCTGCCCAGTGTGGATCATCCACAATGGGGGCGCTGCATCGAGCTGGGCGTCAAGGGCGACGCCAACCTGCTTGAACCGGCCTACGATGCCCTGAAGCGGGGCGTTGTCCAATTTGGTGCGAACATAAGCACTGAATTGGTGCGATGAGTGTTTCGCTGCAACCAGCGTCCCCACATCATGCCCAGCGCCGACCGGACACAACCCATGTCGGTGCACGTTGGCATGCAAACTGCTTAGATTTTCCCCGTGGCTGCGGGCGCCAGTGCGCTCGCGGCGGCAACCCACCCTCGAATCCGCTAGGAGCTATTGATGGCCAAGACCGTCGCCGATGTGATGAACCTGGTGAAGGAGAACGAAGTCAAGTTCGTCGACTTCCGCTTCACCGATACCCGTGGCAAGGAGCAGCACGTCACCGTGCCGGTTTCCCACTTTGATGAAGACAAGTTCACGTCGGGTCACGCCTTCGACGGCTCCTCCATCGCCGGCTGGAAGGGCATCGAGGCTTCGGACATGCTGCTGATGCCCGATCCCAACACGGCCAACATCGACCCCTTCTTCGAAGAGCCGACGCTGATCCTGTCGTGCGACGTCATCGACCCGACCGACGGCAAGGCCTATGAGCGCGACCCGCGTTCGCTGGCCAAGCGCGCCGAGGCCTACCTGAAGTCCTCCGGCCTGGGCGACACCGCCTACTTCGGTC
>CBFGPX010000225.1:0-7081 GCA_965650725.1 uncultured Comamonadaceae bacterium
TGAAGTCCTCCTCCAGCGAGCCAAAGCTGCGCAGATAGGCCAGCGTCACGTCGTCGTCGGCCGCGTTGTAGCCGCCCATGAAGCCGCAGGACGACGCGAACTGGCTGGACAGCACCTTGTTCTTGGCCGCGATGACGGCGCTGGGATCGATGCTGCGGGTTCGTTGGCCCGAGACCTTGACCGCGCCCAGCGACTGCACATCGGTGGCGGCAGGTGCAGGTGCAGGTGCAGGTGTCTGCTGCGCCTGCAATGGCGCAGCAGCGAGTGTTGAAGACAGAGCCAGGACGGCAAAAGCCGTCCGGCCCAAACTGAAGTTGCGCCGGACGGCTTGAGTCATCGTGTCTCCCAGTGGTTAGCGCGGGCTGCGGTAGGTCATGCCCACGTAGTAGGTGCGGCCGTAGTAGGCGTCGCTGTAGATGCTGGGGATGCCGCCCTCGTAGTTCTGGTACCCACCTGTGCTGTTCTGTTTGCGCTCGCCGGTCAGGTTGCGCACATCGGCGAACAGCTCGATGCCGCTCTTGAAGCGGTAGGAGACTTTGGCGTCCACGAATGCCGTGCGCTTGCTGAAGTTGGGCGCGCCGGGGTTGTAGGGCACGCGCCAGCTGGACACACCTTCGCCCGGGAAGTTGTTGACCCCGAGACTGCTGTTGCTTGCCGGCGAAAAGGTCGACAAGCTGGATGCCACCACCTGCTGTGCAACGCGGAACTGCAGCGCACCATCGTCGTACCACAGCGAGGCGTTGTACGAATACTTGGGCTGTCCGATCATGGGCAGGACTTCACCACTGATCTGGTCGATGATTGGCGCACCACCCGAGTTGCGCAGGCGGCTGTAGTTGGCGTCAAAGCCCGTGTAGCGCAGCACGGACGGCAGGAAGGTGAACGCCGTCTTGGAGCCGAACTCGATACCGCGCCGCTTGCCCGGCGTGATGTTGTCCCACTGGCTGAACGAGAACTCCAGATCGCGCAGCGGCGTGCCGGTCAGCGGGTCCACGGCGTTGCTGCCCTCGAACAGGCGAACGTCCGAGCGGCCGACGCGCAGGTTGGGGGCGCCGACGACGTCGCGCTGCACGAAGCCCGAGATCGACAGCGAGGTGTCGCGGTTGACATACCACTCCAGCGACAGGTTCTGGTTGATGGTGGTCTGCGGCTTCATGGCCGGGTTGCCGAAGATGCGGTTGCACCCTTGGTCGGCCTGCGAGCCGTCGTCCTCGGGCGGAAGGTCTTCGGTGAACTGGCTCAACGTGCAGGTGATGGTGCCATCCGCAACCGGCGAGACGCGGCTCATCGGCAGGCGGGCGATCTGCTTCGCCCACGAGAAGCGGGTCACGAGCTTGTCCGGTACCGGCCACAGCGCCAGGTTCAGCGAGGGGCTGACGTCGGTTCGGCTGCCCTTGAAGTCGACGTTCTGGCTGACCTGGGCGGTCGTCACGTTGTTGGTCTGGCCGTCGGTCTCCGTCCAGTTCGCGTTCTTGCGGACGGAGCGGAAGATCATGAAGCCGGTGCTTTCCATGTCGGTGCGCACCACGCGCACGCCGACGTTGCCGGCCAGCTCCAGGCCGAAGGGCAGGGGCTTGTCCGTGAACGGCAGGCGGTCGATCTCGAAGTCGGTTTGCAGGTAGCCTGCGGTCTGCTTGTCCTTCAGCCCGCTCTTGGGCATGTCGTAGACCTTGCCGTCGCTGGCGGTGCAGGTGCGGAAGCAGTTCAGCGGCACATTGAAGCCCGCCAGTTGGAACAGCTTGTCGATGTCGAGCTGGTTCCAGCCATTCAGCAGCGTGGCCGGGCGGTCCTTGGCGCCGCCGAAGAACTGGCCGCCCGGTGCCACCGTCATGGTCTGGCGCACCAGTTCCTGGAACTGTGCCGTGGTCAGCGTGGTGGTGCCGCCCACGGTGGCGCCCACGCCGGCGTCGTAGCGCGGGTTCAGCACGGTGCCGTAGGCGCACGGCTGGCCGCCCGCGGCCAGCGAGCCAGCGGTGTTCTCGCAACCGATCACGTTCCAGCGGCCGGTCACCGAGGGCGCATAGACGCCGGGCACGAAGCCCGGCTGGCCGGCCGTGCCCACGGGGGCGACGAGCTCGCCGCCGCCGCCGGCCCACCTGGTGGAGCTGTAGTCGATCACCTGCAAGCCGCTCTTCAGCGCGGTCAGGAACGGCAGCTTGTCGACCGTGTTGTAGGTCAGGTCGAGCTTGAGCTGCTTCTCTGTGTTCTCGTTGTCAAAAGTGTTGCCGCCGAGGACCTGGAGCTGGGTGTTGTTGGTGTACCGGGCCCGCTGCGCTGCCGTGTAGGCCGGCGTGAACACCGGGTTGAAGTTGTCGACGTTGACAGCCGCGCTGGCCACGGCGGGGTTCAGCGTCGCGTAGCCGGCCAAGTTGCCCAGCTGGTCGATGGCCGCACCGCCCGGGCGCGTGAAGTTCCAGTAGCCGCTGGGCTCCAGGTTGAAGTTGCCCACGCCGTACAGCGAGGCGAACCCTGCGCGGCGGTCATAGCGCAGGGCGGTGCCCTGGTTGTAGGACGCCATGAACTTGGCGCGCAGGCGGTCGTTGCGGTACTCGCCGCCGCCCTGCAATGTCTTGTTCGTGATGTCGATGGAGCTGAAGATCGTGTTGGTATCGAGGAAGTTGCCGTCCGTCGAGTAGCTCGTCACGTGGTGGCTGCTGTCCACCGTGTAGCCGGGCAGGAGGTTGGTGGTGGCGCCCTGGATCAGCGGCGCGTTGTTGGCGCGCCAGACGTAGGTGCCGGGCAGTGCGGAGCCCGAGGCGCCGGCCGTCAGCGTGCGGGTGTTGGTGGTCAGGTTGTCCGTGAACGTCCCGGCGCCGTTGATCACCGGGGCGCCGCCCATGCCCAGGAAGCCGACGATGTCATCCACATGGCGGCGGCTGCTGATGAACTTGCCGTAGACGGAGAGCTGGCTGTTGACCTTGTAGTCCAGCCGGATGTCGCCGCTGGTGCGGGTGTCGTCATTGGACCGGAAGTTGTAGCGCGGCCCGACCGAGTGGGCGAGCGTGTAGTCGTTCCACTGGTTCAGGCAGGTCAGCAGTTCGTTCTGGCGGGACGCGTAGGCAGCCGTGCGGCTGTTCGCGGCATTGACGGTGCCCGTCGTTGTGATGTTGGCCAGTTGGGCCGTCGTGTACATCGGGAACGCGGCCAGGCATTCCTCCTTGGTCTGCGCCGCGGCAGACTTCTCCAGGATCTGCCGGGGTGTCAACGACGTGAACACCCCGCCACCCGTGGTGTTCCACTGGGAAACCGGCACGTCTGCTGCACTGGGCAACAGTGCGTTCAGGCTGTTGGCGAAGGAGAAAGTCTTCTCGGGCGAGTTGTCGAAGTCGGCCAGACGCACCAAGCCTTGCTGCGCGTTGCTACCGCCCTGGCTGAACTGGTGGTTCTCGCGGTAGGTGCTGGAGCGGTTCAGGTTGACCATGACGCCCAGCTTCTTGTTGAAGAGCTTGTCGGTCCAGATCAGGTTGGCATCCGGCGTCGCCTTCTTGGCCAGGTCGTTCTTGCTGGCGGCCAGCCGGAACGAGTAGTAAGGCTTGTCGAAGTCCAGGCCGTTGCGCGTCTCGATGATGACGCTGGCGCCCAGCGAGCCCTGGGTCATCGAGGCCGTGGAACCCTTGACGATGTCCACGCTCTTGATCAGGTCGGACGACAGCTCACGGAACTCCGTGCCACGGCCGTCACCACCGCCCAGCAGGTTGGTGCCGGCACCCGAGGACACGCCCACGCCGTCCATCTCGACGCGGGTCGATTCCGGGCCGTTGCCGCGGATGGTCACGTTCACGCCCTCGCCGTAGTCACCGCGCTCCAGCGCCACGCCGGCGATGCGCGAGATGGCTTCGCCGATGTTGCGGTCGGGGAAGGCGCCGACGTCCTCGGCGACGATGGAATCCTGCACCGTCGCGGCGTTCTTCTTGCGATTGATGGCCGACTGCTGCGACTGGCGCGTGCCGACGACCAGCACGGTCTCCAGTTCATTCACCGCTGCCTTGGCCTTGGCCTCGGCGGGCTTGGCGGCCGCCGTCGCCGGAGCGGAGGCCGCGGCAGCCGGGGCGGCGGGCGTCTGGGCCAGGGCGGCCTCGTGGGCCATCAGGGCGAGGGCGAGGGAAACGGCGGCGCCGACGCGATCACGGCGCGGCACGAAAAGGCTGGATTGGGTCACTGAGGGTCTCCGCTGCCGGTCGGGGGCCGGCCATCGTTGTAGTCAAGGGTCTATGCCCTGGCAGGCGGCCCACCCCACAGGTGGCGGGGCGGCAGGCCTGGGCGGCGGAGATCTTTTTGGGTCACTCCACCGTGGGCGCGGAGCGGACCTTACGCAGCCGGTTACAACGCGAGAAATATGATTTCTCCGTTTTTCTATATGTCAACGGAATACCGGGCGCGGAAACACTGGTTAACCCGTGGAGGCAAACAGAAACACTCACGGCCGTGATTGGGCGCCGTGCGTGGACGCAACGGTTACGCCCGGTTTGAGCGGCCTAGGGGACTGTTCGAACGGTGTGCGCAGGAGCGTTCGCGCCCACCAAGCCGCACCATGGGCTGCCAGCGTGTGGAACGAGTGCTCAGGCGTGGGCCTTGGCCCGCGACACCCGCTGCACGGCCGGTGCCCGGCGCAGCACCCGCAGTACGTCGGCCAGGTGCAGGCGGTCGCGCACGGCGATCAGCAGGTTCATCTCGGCCGTCTCGGCCGCGTCGCTCAGGGGCGCGTCGTTGCCCATGGCGATGTGGGTGATGTCGGCCTCGGCCTGGGCCACGGCCTGGGCCACCTGGGCCAGCACGCCCTTGCCGTTGCTCAGCAGCAGCGTGATGCCGGCCTCGAAACTGCGCGTCAGCTCCTCGGCCCACTCCACGCGTATCCAGTGTTCGCTGTCGCGCAGGTACAGGCGTTTACCGACCTGGCAGTCGCAGGTGTGCACGACCAGGCCCTCCCCACGACCCAGGTAGCCACGCACCTCGTCGCCCGGAATGGGGCGGCAGCAGCTGGCCAGTTGCACGGAGGCACCTTCGCTGCCATCGATGGTGATGCTGGCCGCCGCGACGGGCGCCTCGGTGAAGCGGCCGCGCGTCAGCGCCAGTGCGTCGGGCCGCTGGCCTTGCTCGGCCATCAGGCGGGCCAGCTTCTTGGCGATGATGGCGGCGATCTTGCGGCCTGCGCCGATGTCCATCAGCAGCTGTTCGGTGCTGGCGGCGCCGGCCCAGGCGGCCAGCTCGTGCCAGATCGGCGCTTCGGGCGCGTCCAGCTCCAGGCTGGGCAGGCCCAGGCCCTCCACGCGCATGGCCTGGGCCAGCATCTTCTCGCCCAGCTCGCGGGATTCCTCCTGCTCCAGATCCTTCAGGAAGTGCCGGATCTTGGAGCGCGCCCGGCCGGTGCGCACGAAGCTCAGCCAGGCCGGGTTGGGGCTGGCGCCGGGCGCCGTGACGATCTCGACGATGTCGCCGCTCTTCAGCTCGGCGCGCAGCGGCACGGCCTCGCCGTTGACCTGGGCCGCCACGCAGTGGTCGCCGACGTCGGAGTGGATGGCATAGGCGAAGTCCACCGGCGTCGCGCCCTTGGGCAGCGCCATGATCTTGGACTTGGGCGTGAAGACGTAGATCGAGTCGGGGAACAGGTCGATCTTGACGTGCTCCAGGAACTCGTTGGCGTCGCGCGTCTCGTCCTGGATGTCGATGAGGCTCTGCAGCCAGCGCGCGTTGGCCTGCTGGGCGATCAGCGCCGAGGCCTGCTTGCCGCGGCTCTTGTAGATCCAGTGCGCCGCCACGCCCTGTTCGGCAATCTGGTGCATGCCCACGGTGCGCAGCTGGAACTCCAGCGGCGTGGCCAGCGGGCCCATCAGCGTCGTGTGCAGCGACTGGTAGCCGTTGTCCTTGGGGTTGGCGATGTAGTCCTTGAAGCGGCCGGCCTGCGGCTTGTAGAGCTGGTGCAGCACGCCCAGGGCCGTGTAGCACTGCAGCGGCTCCTCGGTCAGGATGCGAAAGCCGAAGATGTCGCTGACCTGGGCAAAGCTCATCAGGCCCTTCTCGTGCATCTTCTTGTAGATGGAGTAGACCGTCTTCTCGCGCCCCTGCACCTCCACGCGCAGGCTGGCCTTGGCGTAGGCCGCGCGGATCTCGCCCTCGATGCGCGAGACCAGGTCGCGCCGGTTGCCGCGCGCCTTGGCCACGGCCTTGTTCAGCGCCGCGTAGCGCCAGGGGTGGAAGTACTGGAAGGACAGGTCCTCCAGCTCGCGGAAGGTCTGGTTCAGCCCCAGGCGGTGGGCGATGGGGGCGTAGATGTCGAAGGTCTCGCGGGCGATGCGGCGGGCCTTGTGCGGCGCCATCGCGCCCATGGTGCGCATGTTGTGCAGGCGGTCGGCCAGCTTGATGAGGATGACGCGCAGGTCGCGCGCCATCGCCAGCAGCATCTTGCGGAAGGACTCGGCCTGCGACTCCTCCTTGGTGGAGAACTGGAGCTTGTCCAGCTTGGTCAGCCCGTCCACCAGGTCGGCGGTGGTGGCGTCGAACTTCTCGATCAGCTCGGCCTTGGAGACGCCGCAGTCTTCCACCACGTCGTGCATCAGCGCGGCCATCAGTGCCTGCGCGTCCAGCCGCCATTCGGCACAGATGCCGGCGACGGCGATGGGGTGGGTGATGTAGGGCTCGCCGGTGGCGCGTTTTTGGCCCAGATGGGCCTCGTCGGCGAACTTGTAGGCCTCGCGCACGCGCTTGACCTCGGCCTTGCTCAGGTAGCCGAGCTTGGGCAGCAGGGCGTCAAAGGAGGCAGCCTCCGCCGGCGTGGGCGGAGCCTTCTCGCGCAGCCCGGGCAGCGTGAACCAGGCAGTGAGGGAGCGTTGGGCCATAGGCTCCCGAATTTATCCGAAGCCGCAAAGGCAACGGGCGTCCGAGGACGCCCGTTTCAGGTTCGGAAGCAGCCGACTTAGACCGGCACCTTGCGCAGCATCTCCACGCCCACCTCGCCGGCGGCGATTTCGCGCAGCGCGGTCACGCCGGGCTTGTTCTTGCTCTCGATGCGGGGGCTGTGGCCCTGGCTCAGCATGCGGGCGCGGTAGGTGGCGGCCAGCACCAGCTGGAAGCGGTTGGGGATCTT
>CBFGPX010000226.1:0-7061 GCA_965650725.1 uncultured Comamonadaceae bacterium
GCGATCTCCAGGCTCTGGGCGATGTCGTCGACGGCGATGACGAGGATGCGCGCCGTGGCGGCACCGGCGGTCTTCAGCAGGTCGAGCCGCGTGGCGTCGCCGTAGTGCACGGTCCAGCCGAAGCGGCGCAGGCCCTCGATGGCCTCGGCGTCCTGGTCCAGCAGCGTGGCTTCGAGGCCGCCCGCGCGCAGCATGCGGCCCACCACCTGGCCGTAGCGGCCGCTGCCGGCAATGAGGATGGGCGCGGGCGGCGGCGGGGCCTCGCTGCGCTGCTTGCTGAGGCCGCGGCGCGCGAGCTTCTGCGACATCAGCCGGTCGCCGCCGGTCAGCAGCAGCGGTGTCAGCGCCAGCGACAGCGCGACCGCTGCCACCAGCGCGGAGTTCTGCGCCGACGTGATCATGCCCTCGCTCTGCGCCAGCTGGAACACGACGAAGCCGAACTCGCCGCCCTGCGCCAGCAGGATGACGAAGGCCGGGCGCTCGACCAGCGGGATCTTCATCGCCTTGGCCATCAGCGCCAGTACCAGGATCTTGCAGGCCAGCAGCGCCAGCACCAGCGACGCGACGAGGCCCGGTTGCGCGGCGACGGCCTTCAGGTCCAGCCCCATGCCCACGGCAATGAAAAACAGGCCGAGCAGCAGGCCCTTGAAGGGCTCCAGGTCGGTCTCCAGCTCGCGGCGGTACTCGCTCTCGGCCAGCAGCACGCCGGCCAGGAAGGCGCCCAGCGCCATCGACAGGCCGACGGCCAGCATCAGCGCGGCCGTGCCCATCACCAGCAGCAGCGCCGCGGCGGTGAAGATCTCGGGCGTCTTGCTGTGGGCGATCCAGCGCAGCGCGGGGCGCAGCAGCAGGCGGCCGCCGAAGATGATGATGACGATGGCGCCTATCGCCTTGGCGGCGGCCAGCCAGGTCTTGCCGTCACCATCGTCGGCCGCGCCGCTGGCGGCCAGGATGGGCACCAGCGCCAGTACCGGAATCGCCGCGATGTCCTGCAGCAGTGCGACGGACAGGATGCTCTCGCCGGCCGTCGTGCGGCCCAGGTTGCGCTCGGCCATGACGGCCAACGCCACGGCCGTGGACGACATGGCCAGCCCCAGGCTGACCACCACGGCCAGCCGCCACGGCGTGCCCAGCGCCAGTCCCACCGCGGCCAGCACCGCCGCGCAGCCCAGCAGCTGCACGCTGCCCCAGCCGAAGATGGGCCGGCGCATGGCCCACAGCCGCTTGGGCTCCAGTTCCAGGCCGACGAGGAAGAGCATCAGCACGACGCCCAGCTCGGCCACCTCGGCGATGGCGGCGGTGTCGGGGATCAAGCCGAGCACTGCGGGACCGACCGCCAGGCCGGCGATCAGGTAGCCCAGGATGGAACCCAGCCGCAGATAGCGCGCCAGTGGCACGGCCAGCACGGCGGCGGCCAGGAAGACGAGCGGCAGCTGCAGCCAGGCGCCGTGGTGGTTCATGTCTGCCCCTCGTCCGATGAGTACACCGGCCGGTCCCCCACGGGGACGCGATCCGGCTTGGGAGCGGCCCGGCGCTCGGATCGCTTCATGCCGCACCTCCGCCCAGCGTGGAGAACATTGCCGGCCGCTCGTCCAGTGCCACGTCGTCCTCGTCGCCGACGGGTGCCTCGGCCAGGTGGTCGCACCACTCGGGGTGGTGGGTCAGCCGTTTCACGAACAGCTCGGCATGCGCATGGATCTGCGCGTCCGTTGCGCGGTGGGCCGCATGCAGGATCTGTGGCGGCAGCCAGTTCATGCCGCAGGTGCGGGCCGACTGGCGATACGGCAGCAGGAACTCGTCGATCTGATGATGGTTGTGGCCGGTGGGCGCATACGCCTCGGGGCCGCCGCCGGTGGAGGCCACCAGCCAGAAGTCCTTGCCGTGCAGCGCCGTGCCGCCGGGCCCGTAGGCCCAGCCCAGGCGCGGCACCTCGTCCAGCCACAGCTTCTGCAGCGCCGGCATGCTGTACCAGTAGATGGGATGCAGCATGACGATCAGCTTGGCGGCCTGCAGCGCGCGCTGTTCGGCGTCGACGTGGATGTGGAAGTCGGGGTAGAGGCGGTAGAGGTCGCGCAGCGCGACGCGGTCCGCGATGGGCGATGCACGCAGCGCAGCAATGACGCTGCGGGTCGCGTTGGAGCGGGCCAGGTCGGGATGGGCGGCGAGGACCAGGATGTCGCGGGCTGTACTGTCAGGCATGGCCGGCTAGGTTACCGTGGCCGCACGACAGCCAGCCCCTCATCGACCCGTATGCGCATCTTCGAGACCCTTGCCGACCTGCAGGCCCTGGTGGGCCAGCCGCTGGGCCACAGCGACTGGATCACCGTGGACCAGACCCGCGTGAACGCCTTTGCCGAGGCCACCGAGGACAGGCAGTGGATACACGTGGACCCCGAGCGCGCCAAGGCCGGGCCGTTCGGCGGGCCCATCGCGCACGGCTTTCTGACGCTGTCGCTGATCCCCTACTTTTTCGAGACGGGCTTGGCGGTGCGCGAGACGCGCATGGTCGTCAACTACGGGCTCAACAAGGTGCGCTTCACCGCGCCGGTGCCCGTGGGCAGCCGGCTGCGTGCCGCCTTCAGGCTGCTGGCCATGGACGACGTGGCCGGCGGCGCGGTGCAGCTGACGGTGGAAGTGGCGGTCGAGGCCGAGGGCACGCCCAAGCCGGTGTGCGTGGCGGAGAGCCTGGCGCGGCACTACCGCTGACCCCGGGCGCCCGTGCGAATCAGTCCGCCCGACCTGAGCGGCGCTTCATCAGGCCGATGGCGGCCAGACCGGCAAGCGCCATGCCCCAGCCCGCGGGTTCCGGCACCGGCGAGATCGTGTAGTTGGCGATGGACGCGATCTGCTGCGAGCTCAGGCCTTCCAGGCGGGGATCGGACAGCAGGGCCAGGCCGGTGGATTGCGCCAGCAGTTGGTCCGCTGCCGTCGGGCCGGCGACGTCGCTGGCCAGGAAGGCGAAGTTCAGCAGGCTCAGGCTTTGGCCCGGCGCCAGGCTGATCGTGTAGCCGACGTTGTAGCGGTCCGGCGCCAGCGCGGCCTGCCCCAGGCCGTTGTTGCCCGACACCAGCGCCAGCACGGGCTGGTCGGTGCACTGGCCGGCGCCGTCGTCGGTGCAGCTGACGATCAGGCCCTTGCCGTTGTGGCTGACCAGTTCGTCGCCATCCGAGCCCAGGTTGCCGAAGAAGTTCAGCGTCGTCGTGACGCTGGCGTCGCTGGTGTTCGTGAAGGTGTCGAAGAAGCGGTAGACGTTGCCGCTGAGCAGCTCCACCTGGCGGCTCTGGCCGAGGCTGCCAACGCCGCTGTTGTAGAAGCCGAAGGCGTCGAAGGCGTAGTTGCCGCCGTCCACGACCTGGCCCAGCGCGCGGTTGTTCAGCGGCGTGTAGCCGCCAGCGCCGACGTAGCGGTTGCCGTAGTCGCTGCCGTTGAAGATGCCGCCGTCGGCCTGGAACTGGCCGGCCTGGGCGAGGGCGGGAAGGAGGAGGGCGGCGAGCGCGGCGCCAAGGATGCGTCGGGACATGGGAGTTCTTTCAGGGTGAGGTAGGCCCCAGGCCGTCGGCAGCCCGGGGCGAAAGAGGGATGCGAGAGATCAGCCGCGACGGGCCGTCAGCCACTTGGCCGGCGGCAGCGGCTTGCCGACGAGGCGCAGCTCGCCGATCCAGCCGAAGAAGCCGTCGTCCAGCGCGCCGTCCCACCAGCCGGCTCCGAGGATCCAGGGCTGTGGCGTGGCCTGCGCGCGCGTGCCGGTGGCGGCGTTCGCGACGTTGCGCAGCACGGGGGCGCCCTCGACGTACATCGTCGTCGTGGCGGTGGCCGGGTCGTTGACGATGGCCACGTGATACCAGGTGTCGCGGAAGATCTCGCCGGACCAGGCGGTCTGCGCGTAGTGCGAGTTGCTGGCCGGCACGACCTCCCACTGCACCTCGCGCAGGCTGGAGATGGCGAACAGCACGCTGGAGGCTTCCGGGTCGCCGCCCCAATAGCCGCCGGGTACGGCGCCGCGGTTGCCCAGGCGGCCCAGCAGGTTGCACCACGCGTGCTTGCTGACTTCCCAGTTGGTCGGCAGCTTCACGAAGGCCTCGATGGTGTAGCCGTCCCAGAAGCTGCGGCCGTTGACCGACGCGCCCGCCGCCGTCAGGAAGGCGCTGCGGCGCTTGGTGGTCTTGTCGGTGTTCAGGAAGCGCACGCTGCCGGCAGCGGACGACAGGCGGTGCCTGTCGGTGGACCAGATCACGTCGCCCACCTGGGCCGGGCCGCTCAGCGCGGCGCGGCGCATGTCATGGCCGCCGAACACGTCGGGCAGCGCGTCGCCGACCTTGACGATCTGTCCCTCGGTCACGCCGGCCGGAGCCCGCCAGTGGGCGTAGGTCTCGGGCACGTAGGGGAAGTCGTTCACGTCGGCCGGCGGCACGGCCACCACCGGTGTCGGCTCGGTGTAGTTGGCCAGCAGGTCGCTGCGCACGCGTGGCAGGATGGCGGCGCCCGTCGTCGAGAGGTTCGGCTTGAAACGCTGGAAGCCGGCGAAGCGCTTCTTGAAGTTGATGGCGATGGAGAAGCGCTGGTTGGGCTGCGTCAGCTCGGCAAAGTCGAACTGGTTCAGCTTGGCCTTGGCCTTCTGCACCACCCATGGCGAGAACGACATCACGTCGATCTTGTTGTTCGTGAAGTCGACTTCGTAGAGCCGCATCATCGCGTTGCCGCCCTGGTAGTCCATCTGGTAGTCGACCACCATCTGGTGCACTTCGTTGCCGAAGTCGTTGTACTTGCGCAGGTGGGCGGCCCCGTGGTGGTGGCCGTTGAGCGTCATGAAGATCTGGTCGTTGTCGCGGATCAATCGGTCCCACAGCATGCGGCCGTAGTCCGTCTCCAGCGGGCTGATGCCGTCGCTGGCGATATTGAGCAACTGGTGGTTGGACAGGATCACCGGCACCGAGGGATTCTTCGCGATGACGCTGCGCGCCCAGGCGATGCCGGCGTCCGAGATGCGCCAGGACAGCGACAACACCATGAAGGTGACGCCGTGGGCCTGGAACAGGTGGTACTCATGGAAGCCCGAGCTGTCGCGCTCGCGGAACGTGGTCTGGCGCGCAGCGCGGCTGGTGGGGAACCACTTCAGGTAGGGCTCGGCGCCCAGGTTGCGCTGGGCGTCGGTGCCGTAGCTCTGGTCGGAGGGCTGGTGGTAGTCGTAGTCGGTGATGACGTCGTGGTTGCCGGCCAGGATGGAGTAGGGCACGCCTGCCGTCTCCAGCAGCTTCATGGCCGCATCGGCGACACCCCACTGGTTGGGCTTGCCCTGCTGGTCCACCACGTCGCCCAGGTGGATGACGAAGGGGATGTTGTAGGCGTGCGCGTTCTGCGCGATCCAGCCGGTCTGTGCGGCGTAGGGCGTGGAGCCGTAGCGGTTCTGGAACTGCTGGCCCTCGTCGGTCGTCGCGTAGCGCGAGTAGAACTGCGTGTCGGGCAGCACCGCCAGCGCAAAGCTGGTGGTGGGGCCGCCGGCCGCCTGCGCCGGCTCGGTGCCGACCAGGCCACTGCCGAGCGCCAGCGCCGACAGGCCGGCCGCGCTGCGCAGCAGGCCGCGGCGGTCGGTGTGCAGGGTGTGGGGTGTTGCGTCGGGATCGGGGTCGACGCCGTCGTTGTTCAGGATCGGCATGGTGGTACTGCGGAGTGGGGGGATTGAGCGGCCCGGTGGCGCGTGGATTTCGCTGGGCATGTGCTCTATGGCGCAGTCTGGCGATCCTTTGCTGCACGGTGGTGACAGCCGGTCGATGAAGCTGTGCTAACTCGGCGTCAGAGTGGCGCTCATTGCCGGCAGGCCATGGCGACCGTCGGGTGGCGATCGGCGATGCCGCGATGGCACGATGGGCTGCGCGCCGGATAGCATGCGACCTCTTCAGCCAACCCCATCCGCCCATGGCCTCCAGCCTGTTCGTTCTGCTCGACGACATCGCCACCATCCTCGACGACGTGGCCGCGATGACCAAGGTCGCCGCCAAGAAGACGGCCGGCGTGCTGGGGGACGACCTGGCGCTGAACGCGCAGCAGGTCACCGGCGTCAACGCCGACCGCGAGCTGCCGGTGGTGTGGGCCGTCGGCGTGGGGTCGCTGGTCAACAAGGCCATCCTGGTGCCGGCGGCGCTGGCCATTGCCACTTTCGCGTCCTGGGCCATCACGCCGCTGCTGATGATCGGCGGCGCCTTCCTGTGCTTCGAGGGCTTCGAGAAGCTGGCGCACAAGTTCCTGCACAGCAAGGCCGAGGATGAGGCTCATCACGAGCAACTGGCCCAGGCCGTGGCCGACCCGCAGGTGGACATGGTCCAGTTCGAGAAGGACAAGATCAAGGGCGCCATCCGCACCGACTTCATCCTGTCGGCCGAGATCATCGTCATCTCGCTGGGCACGGTGGCCGACAAGCCGTTCACGTCGCAGCTGGCCGTGCTGGTGGCCATCTCGCTGGCGATGACGCTGGGTGTCTACGGCCTGGTGGCCGGCATCGTGAAGCTGGACGACGCGGGTCTGTGGTTGTCGCGTCGGGCCAGCGCGGCATCGCGCGCGGTCGGCCGCGGCCTGCTGGCGCTGGCGCCGTGGCTGATGAAGACGCTGTCGGTGGTCGGCACCGCGGCGATGTTCCTGGTGGGTGGCGGCATCCTGGTGCATGGCATCCCGGCGCTGCACCATGTCGTCGAGCACTGGGTGGCCGGACAGCCCTGGGGCCTGGCGGCCTTGATCGAGAACGGCAGCAACGGCCTGACGGGCATCGTGGCCGGCGCCATCGTGCTGGGCGTCGTGATGGCCGTGCAGAAGCTGCGCGGCCGCTGAGCGCCGTTCAGGTGGGCGTGTAGGCCAGGCGAACGTAGATCGGCGCGAAGGCCTCGGCCTGCGTGATCTCCAGCAGGCGCTCGCGCGCCAGCTCCAGCATCGCGATGAAGGTGACGACCAGCACGGCCTGGCCGCGGCTCACGTCGAACAGGTGCTCGAACTCGACGAAGCGCTGGCCCTGCAGCCGGCGCAGCACGATGCTCATGTGCTCGCGCACCGACAGCTGCTCGCGGCTGATCTTG
>CBFGPX010000227.1:0-7050 GCA_965650725.1 uncultured Comamonadaceae bacterium
CCTCGATGAGCCTGCCGTACCACATCGGCAACGGCTGGTTCGGCGGCCTGCTGCCTTCCATCACGTTCGCGATGGTGGCCCAGAACGGCAACATCTATCACGGCCTCTGGTATCCGATCGTCATCGCCGTGATCACCTTCGTCATCGGCGTGCTGTTCGTCCGTGAGACCAAGGACGTGGACATCTACGCCAAGGACTGAGAGACCCTCCATTCGCCCCGGGCCTGATCCGGGGCTCCTGCAAGGCCGGCTCCCATGCCGGCCTTTTTCATGGCGGCGCCGGCCTTGCCGTCGGCATGCAGCCCTGCGACCATGCGCGCCGATGACCGAACCCCAAGCCCCTCCCGAACCCAGCGCCCGCGAGCAGCGCCGCCTGCAGATGGCCGACATCGCCCGGCTGGCCGGCGTGTCGGTGTCCACCGTGTCGCGGGCCCTCAATGGCAGCGAGCTGATCAATGCCGAGACCCGCCAGCGCATTGCCGAGCTGGCCCGCTCGCTGAACTACTCGATCAACCTCGGCGCGCGCACTCTGCGGCTGCAGGAGAACAAGACGGTGGCCGTGGTCGTGCCCTACGACCGCCAGTCGCGCCAGCACATCTCGGACCCGTTCTTCCTGTCCATCGTCGGCTCCATCGCCGACGCGCTGACCGACCGCGGCTACGACATGCTGCTGTCGCGCGTGGATGCCGAGCATCTGGACCTGGCAGCGGGCTGGTTCGATTCCGGCAAGGCCATCGGCGTCATCCTCATCGGCCAGTGGCGGCACCACGACCAGCTCAACGAGATGGCCGCCCGCAAGCTGCCGCTGGTGGTGTGGGGCGGCGAGCTGCCCCAGCAGCTGTACGCCAGCGTGGGCGGCGACAACGTGCTGGGCGGCACGCTGGCCGCGCGCCATCTGCTGCAGTCCGGCCGGCGCCGCATCGCCTTCGTCGGCGACGCGCAGCTGCCCGAGGTCTGGCTGCGCCGCCAGGGCTATGCGCAGGCGCTGCGCGAGGCCGGCCTGGCGGTGGACCCCGCACTGGAGGTGGCCGCGCCGTTCGAGCCCGGCGTGGCGGCCGGCGTGCTGCAGCGTTTCTGTGCCACGCGGCAGGACTTCGACGCCGTCGTCTGCTGCAGCGATGTGCTGGCGCTGCTGACCATCCAGGCGCTGCGCGCCGTCGGCCGCAGCGTGCCGGGCGACGTGGCCGTCACTGGCTATGACGACATGGCGCTGGCTGCGTACTGCGACCCGCCGCTGACGACCGTGCACCAGCCGGTGGCCGAGGCCGGCGCCGAACTGGTGGAGGTGCTGCTGGCGCAGATGCGCGGCGAGCGTGCCGGGCCGCGCACGTTGCCGGTCTATTTGAAGCTGCGCGCTAGCGCACCCGACGCCGCACGCTGATCGCGAGGCGGGGCGGGCGCCTCGGCGCGGCCGTGTTGGGTCAGGCGACGGGCGCGCAATGCGAACGTTTTCAGCAAGTATCTTTGGAGACTTGATTTCATCCGCAAATACGTGTTTTCACTAAAATGCAATCGATTGCAAAACGATGGGTGGGCGCGCAGAATGACGGTACGGTTCGGCGCTGGGCAACGGCGCCGGACCCACGCGCCCAAAGAAGGCGCCCGAACACCGCCCACCCGGAGACAACCATGACCCGCCCCTTCCCGTGCGCCATCCGCGCCATCCGCCGTCCCTCGCCCCAGCCGTTGTCGGCCGCCGTTGCGCTGGCCTTGCTGGCCACCGCGGCCCAGGCCCAGCAGGCCGCCGAGCCCGCACCCGCCGCCGACGGCCTCAAGCTCGACGCGGTCGTCGTCACCGGCACCTCGACGGCCAAGTCCAAGATGCGCTCCAGCGTGGCCATCTCCTCCATCGAGAGCGACAGCGTCGGCGCCGTCACCGCGGCCAGCTCGACGGACCTGCTGCGCGGCGTGCCCGGCATTCGCGCCGAGGCCAGCGGCGGCGAGTCCAACGCCAACGTGGCCGTGCGCGGCATCCCGGTCTCGGCCGGCGGCGCGCGCTACATCCAGTTCCAGGAAGACGGCCTGCCCGTGCTGCAGTTCGGCGACATCGCCTTCGCGACGCCCGACACCTGGATGCGTGCCGACGCTGGCTTCGAGCGCCTGGAAGTCGTGCGCGGCGGCTCGGCCGCGCTGCTGGCCACCGGCGCACCCGGCGGCATCATCAACTTCATCGGCAAGACCGGCCTGGAGCAGGGCGGCTCGCTGCAACTGACCCAGGGCCTGGACTTCGACCAGACCCGGCTCGACTTCGGCTACGGCGGCCGACTGGCGCCCAAGACGCGCTTCTTCGTCGGCGGCTTCTACCGCGTGGGCGATGGTGGCCGCAAAGGCGCCGACGGCGTCGAGAACGGCGGCCAGGTGCGCGCCAACGTGACCTTCGAGCTTGAGGGCAAGAGCTATGTTCGCCTCAGCGTCAAGCACCTGGACGACCACAGCCCCACCTTCATGCCCACGCCGGTGCGGTACGTCAACGGCAGCATCCAGGAGATCTCCGGCCTGGACCCGCGCCGCGCCGCCTTCTACGACGCCAGCTGGCCGCTGGACAACACGCTGGCCAACAACAACGGCCGCAGCACCAGCAGCATCCGTGACGGCCTGGCCGCCAAGAGCGACGCCTTCGGCGTCGAGATGGACCTGGACGCCGGCGGCGGCTTCCGGCTGCAGAACAAGTTCTCGTGGAGCAAGAACTCGGGTCGCTTCGTCGGCATCTTCCCCGGAGACGACGTGGCCGCCGCACCGGCCGGCACGACCATCGCCAGCGGCGCGGACGCCGGCAAGGCCTACACCGGCAACAAGTTCACCGCCGTCATCTTCAACACCAAGGTCGACAACGCCGGCCTGATGGCCAACGACCTGAAGTTCTCGCGCGATTTCGGCCTGGGCGACGGCGCCCGGCTCAGCGCCGTGGCCGGCCTCTACACCTCGTTGCAGAAGCTGGACCTGACGTGGAACTTCAACCAGTACTCGCTGTCCGCCGACGAGCACGGCGCCCGCGTGCTGAACGTGCCCGGCGTCGTCAACGGCGCGCCCGGCTTCGGCGGCTGCTGCAGCAACACGCAGGACAGCAAGTACACGACCACCGCGCCCTACCTGGTGCTGAACTACGAGTCCGGCCCGCTGTCGGCCGACATCGGCGTGCGCCGCGACAACCAGAAGGCCAGCGGCAGCTACTACCAGTCCAACGCGGGCCTGAGCTACGACCTGAGCAAGCCCAACGCCATCGACTATCGCCTAGGCCGCACGTCCTACTCGCTGGGCGGCAACTACGCGCTGAACAAGGACCTCTCCGTCTTCGCCCGCTATTCCGACGGCGCCGCCTACAACGCCGACCGCATCACCTTCTTCAACAACCCCAACCTCGTCAACGGCAAGAGCCCGACCATCCCGACCAACAAGGTCCGCCAGGCCGAGGCCGGCATCAAGATCCGCGGCAGCGGCATGAGCCTGTTTGCCACGCTGTTCCATGCCAAGACCGACGAGGTCAATGTGGATGTGACCACGCAGCCCATCGTCGCCAAGGCCAACCGCTACCGCAGCAACGGCCTGGAGCTGGAAGGCTCGGCCCGCTTCGGCATCGTCAACCTGCTGGGCGGCCTGACCTACACGGACGCCAAGCAGGCCGACGGCCGCGCGCCCAAGCGCCAGGCCAAGGTGGTGTACCAGCTCACGCCCACCGTCATCGTCAATGATGCGCTGAGCTTGGGCGTCGGCATCGTCGGCACCACCAAGAGCCAGGACGACGGCCCCACCGGCCCGCTGACCATCACGCTGCCGGCCTACACCGTGGTCAATGCCTTCGCCAGCTACGCGCTGACCGACAAGCTCATGCTCTCGCTGGCCGCCAACAACCTGTTCAACGAGCTGGCCTACACCGAGAGCAACGACGGTCGCGGCGCCGCGCGGGCCTACACCGGCCGCACGGTCAAGGCCTCGCTGCGCTACTCGTTCTGATGGCACCCGTCCTCGTCATGGGCGAAGCCCTCGTGGACGAGTTCCACGACGGCGCGGTGGCCGGCGGCGCGCCGTTCAACGTCGCGCGTTCGCTGGCCGGCTTGGGTGTGCCGGTGCGCTTCGTCAGCCGCATCGGCGCCGACGACGCAGCCGGCCGCCTGGTGCTGGACAGCGCCGCCCGTTTCGGCCTCGCGGTGGACGGCATCCAGCGCGACGCCGTCCACGCCACCGGCCGCGTCAGCGTGCATGAAGGCGAGGGCGGCAGCCACCGCTTCGAAATCCATGCCGATGCGGCCTGGGACCACCTGGCGCCGCCCGCCACGGTCGACGCCGGGCGGGTCTACTTCGGCAGCCTGATGCAGCGGCACGCGGTCTCGCGTGCGGCCTTGCGGGCGGTGCTCAAGCGCGCCCGGGCGCCCCGCCTGCTGGACCTCAACCTGCGCCCCGGCACCGATACGCCGGACCTCGCCGCCGAGTCGCTGATGCTGGCCGACCAGGTCAAGATCAACGAGGACGAGCTGGAGCGCCTGCTGGCCTGGTTCGAGCCCACGCTGCCCGCGCTGATGGTCCGCTTCGCGCTGCAGGAACTGCTCGTCACGCGCGGCGCGGCCGGCTATGCGCTGTATGGCGAGCACGGCCAGCTGCTGGCGGCCGGCGACGGTGTGGCCCAGCCGGACTTCGTGGACAGCGTCGGCGCGGGTGACGGCTTCACCGCCATGCTGCTGGCCGGGCACGCGTTGCGCCGCGACCGCGCCGCCACGCTGCAACTGGCCAACCGCTATGCCGCGATGATCTGCGGCGTGCGCGGCCCGCTGCCGGACGCCCCCGCCGCGCTGCGGCCCTGGCGCGAGGCGCTGCACGCGCTGCCTGCGGAGGATTGAGCATGCACAAGCCCCACCTGTCGTTCGCGCAGATCGTGAACATGAATGTCGGCTTCCTCGGCATCCAGTTCAGCTTCGGCCTGCAGCAGGCCAACATGAGCCCGATCTACCAGATGCTGGGCGCGGACGGCAAGAGCCTGCCCTACCTCTGGCTGGCCGGTCCCATCACCGGCCTGCTGGTGCAGCCCATCGTCGGTGCCATGAGCGACCGAACGACGCACGCTTCAGGCCGCCGCACGCCGTACTTCCTGATCGGTGCGCTGCTGTGTTCGCTGGGCCTGCTCGTCATGCCGTTCAGCCCCGCGCTGTGGTTCGCCGCCGGCCTGCTGTGGATCCTGGACGCGGCCAACAACGTGACCATGGAGCCCTACCGCGCCTACGTCAGCGACCGGCTGCGCGAGGAGCAGCATGCGGCCGGCTTCCTGACGCAGGCCTCGTTCACCGGCCTGGCGCAGACGCTGGCCTATCTCACGCCCAGCCTGCTGGTGTTCTTCGGCATGAACAAGGACGCGCTGGGCGCCAACGGCATCCCGGTCGTCACCACGCTGGCCTTCGTGCTGGGCGCGCTGCTGTCATTCACCACCGTCTGGTGGTCCGTGCGCAAGGTGCCCGAGTTGCCGCTGCCGCCGGAGGAAATCGCCCGCCTTCGCGCGCTGCCGCGTGGATTCGGCCCGGCGCTGGCCGAGATCTGGAGTGCCGTGCGCGAGATGCCACCCACGATGCGGCGGCTGTGGTGGATGGCGCTGTTCCAGTGGTACGGAATGATGTGCTACTGGATCTACATCGTGCCCACGCTGGCCGCCACGGTCTTCGGCACGGACGATCCGCACAGCGCGGGCTTTCGCGACGCCGCGCTGCTGAACGGCCAGGTCGGCGGCTTCTACAACGCCGTCGCCTTCGTCGCCGCCTTCGCGATGGTGCCGTTCACCAAGCGGCTGGGTGCGAAATGGGTGCATGCCTTCGCGCTGGCCTGCGCCGCCGCCGGCATGTGGGCGCTGCCCGGCATCCGCAGCGAGGGCTGGCTGTTGTTCCTGCCCATGGTGGGCATCGGCCTGGCCTGGGGCTCCATCATGGGCAACCCGTATGTGCTGCTGGCCGGCAGCATCCCGCCCGAGCGGGCCGGGGTCTACATGGGCATCTTCAACATGTTCATCGTCATCCCCATGCTGATCCAGGCCGTCACGCTGCCGCTGTTCTACGACAGCCTGCTGGGCGGCCGCCCCGAGAACGTCATCCGCCTGGCCGGCGTGCTGCTGGCGCTGGCCGCGCTGTGCGTGCTGGCCGTCAAGACTCCGAAGGCTTCGTCATGAAGAACCAAGTCCAACTCATCACCTACGTGGACCGCCTCGGCGGCCAGCGCAACGGCGCCGACCTGGCGCGGCTGCAGCAACTGCTGACCGCCCCCGGCTCGCCGCTGGCCGGGGTGTTCGGCGGCGTGCACCTGCTGCCGTTCTTCCACGCCATCGACGGCGCCGACGCCGGCTTCGACCCCATCGACCACACGCAGATCGACCCACGCTTGGGGCGGTGGGGCGACATCAAGGCGCTGACCGCCGACCTGGACGTGATGGCCGACGTCATCGTCAATCACATGTCCAGTGAGTCGCCGCAGTTCCTGGACTACTCCGAGAAGGGCGAGGCCTCGGCCTATGCGGGCCTGTTCCTGACGCTGGACGGGGTGTTTCCGAACGGTGCGACCGAGCGGGACCTGCTGGCCGTCTACCGGCCGCGCCCCGGGCTGCCACTGACCTACGCGACCTTGCGCAACGGCGAGCGCCGCGTCCTGTGGACAAGCTTCACCGCCGCGCAGATCGACATCGCCGTGCGCCACCCGCAGGGCCGCGCCTACCTGACGGGCATCCTGAAGACCTTCGCCGACAACGGCATCCGCATGGTGCGGCTGGACGCCGTCGGCTATTGCGTAAAGAAGGCCGGCGCGAGCTGCTTCATGATGCCGGAGACCTTCGACTTCATCGCCGAGTTCGCCGCCGAGGCGCGGGCACTGGGCATCGAGGTGCTGGTCGAGATCCACTCCTACTTCCAGCGCCAGATCGAGATCGCGGCCCAGGTCGATTGGGTCTACGACTTCGCGCTGCCGCCGCTGGTGCTGCACGCCTTCGCGTTCAAGACCGCCGCGGCGCTGAAGCGATGGATAGCGATCCGCCCCGCCAACGCGCTGACCGTGCTCGACACGCATGACGGCATCGGCATCATCGACA
>CBFGPX010000228.1:0-7049 GCA_965650725.1 uncultured Comamonadaceae bacterium
CTTGATTTCATTGAAAAAACTTGTGTGGAACCTTGACCCTGACTGGTGCGGGCCTTAAAGTGGTGGAAAGTGTCGTTTCGTGGTGATAAGTGTCGGAAATCGTCTTTCAGGGAGCCTCCAACTTGGCGTTAGACGCCAAGGGGCGCCTGAGCGTTCCTACGCGGCACCGCGAGGTGCTGCAACTGCTCTGCGAAGGGCGGCTGACCATCACCAAGCACCCGGACGGCTGCTTGATGCTGTTCCCGCGGCCGACCTGGGAGGTCTTTCGTGACAAGGTGGCGGCGCTGCCAATGTCCGCCGCCGGCTGGAAACGTGTGTTCCTGGGCAATGCCCAGGACGTCGAGATCGATTCCGCGGCCCGCGTGCTGATTGCGCCCGAGCTGCGCAAGAGTGCCGGCCTGAAGAGCGACGTGATGCTGCTGGGCATGGGCAGCCACTTCGAGATCTGGGACACCGAGACCCATGCCGCCCATGAGGCCGACGTGATGGCCGGCCCGCTGCCCGACTCGCTCAAGGACTTCAGCTTCTGATGGCCGCGATGGACGAGAACGCCCCGTTCCGCCACACCACCGTGCTGCTGAACGAGGCGGTGGACGGCGTGCTGGCGCGGCCGGACGGCATCTATGTGGACGGGACCTTCGGCCGAGGCGGGCATTCGCGGCTGCTGTTGAGCAAGCTGGCGCCCGCGGGCCGACTGATCGGCATCGACCGCGATCCCGAAGCCATCGCTGCCGCCGCGGCCATCGCGGATGCGCGCTTCAGCATCGTCCACAGCGGCTTTGCCGACATGGCCGAGGCGTTGGCGGGCCTGGGTGTCCATCAGGTGGATGGTGTGCTGCTGGACCTGGGTGTGTCCAGCCCGCAGATCGACAACCCGGAGCGCGGCTTCAGCTTCCGCTTCGACGGGCCGCTGGACATGCGCATGGACACCACGCGCGGCGAGAGCGCGGCCGATTTCCTTGCGCAGGCCGACGAGCGCGAGATTGCACGGGTGATTCGGGACTATGGCGAAGAACGGTTTGCTGGCCAGATTGCAAAGGCGCTTGTTGCTCGCCGAGAAGCCGGTGCGCCGCTCACGCGCACCGACGAGCTGCGCGAACTCGTGGCTCGCGCGGTCAAGACCCGCGAGCACGGCCAGGATCCGGCCACGCGCACCTTTCAAGCCCTTCGGATTCATGTCAATGGCGAGCTGGCCCAGCTGGAGCAGGGGCTGAAGTCCGCGCTGCGGCTGCTGGCGCCCGATGGTCGGCTGTCGGTCATCAGCTTCCACTCGCTGGAGGACCGCATCGTCAAGCAGTTCATCGCCGGCCACAGCAAGGCCGAGGTGGACCGCCGTGCGCCGTTCGCACCGCCGCCGCCGCTGGCGCTCAAGGCGCTGGGGCGCGTCAAGCCGAGCGAAGCCGAGGTCAGGGCCAATCCGCGCTCACGCTCGGCCGTGCTGCGCATCGCCGAGCGGACCGACGCGCCGCTGAAGGACTAGTGGCGTGGTCAAGCTCAATCTCATCCTCATCCTGGCCGTGCTGGCCAGTGGCCTGGGCCTGGTGCACAACGCCTACGAATCGCGCCGCCTGTTCACCGAGCGCGAGCGCGCCAAGGCCGAAGGCCAGCGCCTGGCCACCGACGCCGAGCGCCTGAAGGCCGAGCGCCATGCGCAGGCCACCAACCTGCGCGTGGAGCAGGTGGCCCGCGAGCGCCTGGGCATGCAGTTGATCTCGCCGGCGGTCGTCGCGTCGGGGGTGGCTCAGTGAGCAAGCCACCGAAATCCGGCGCCCGCCTGCTCGGCTCGGGCCGTGCGGTCAGCTACTCGACCAGCCCGCTGCTCGCGTCCAAGACGCCGCCGTGGCGCTCGCGCTTCCTCGTCGCGCTGGTGGGGCTGGCCTTCGCAGGTCTGCTGGGCCGGGCGGTGTACGTACAGATCCTGCACACCGATTTCTTCCAGAAGCAGGGCGAGGCGCGCTACGCGCACACGCTGGAGCTGCCCGCCAGCCGTGGCCGCATCAACGACCGCAGCGGCCAGGTGCTGGCCGCCAGCGTGGCCGTGCCGTCGATCTGGGCGATCCCCAAGGAGGTCGATGCCGACCCGGGCAAGCGCCGCGAACTGGCCAAGGCGCTGGGCATCAGCCACAAGGAGCTGCAGGCCAAGCTCAACCCCGAGGCCCGCTTCGTCTGGCTCAAGCGCCTGGCCGACGACGAGACCGCCACGCGCGTGAAGGCCATCGGCATCAAGGGCGTGTTCCAGGACCGCGAGTACCGCCGCAAGTACCCCGAGGGCGAGGCGGCGGCGCATGTCGTCGGCTTCACCAACGTGGAGGATCGCGGCCAGGAAGGCATCGAGCTGGCGTTCCAGAAGGAGCTGCAGGGCCGCGATGGTTCGCGCTCCGTCGTGCGCGACCGGCTGGGCCGCGTCGTGGAGGACATCGGCGACATCGTCCCCGCTGCCAACGGCCGCGACGTGGATCTCGCCGTCGATTCCAAGGTGCAGTTCTTCGCCTACCAGCGCATCCGCGACGCGGTGGCCGCCAACAAGGCCAAGGCCGGCTCGGTCGTCGTGCTGGACGTGCAGACCGGCGAGGTGCTGGCGCTGGCCAACTTCCCCAGCTACGACCCCGGCAACCGCCAGAACCTGTCCGGCGAGCAACTGCGCAATCGCGCGCTGACCGACGTCTTCGAGCCCGGCTCGACGATGAAGCCCTTCATCGCCGGCCTGGCGCTGGAGACGCAGCGCGTGAAGCCCGACACGTTGGTGGACACCGGCAACGGCCGCTACCCCTTCCAGGGTGCCGTCATCAGCGACACCAAGCCGCACGGCCTCATCACCGTGCACGAGGTCATCCAGATGTCCAGCAACATCGGCACGACCAAGCTCGCCATGCAGATGCCGGCGCGCGAGATGCACGAGATGTTCACGGCCATCGGCCTGGGCCAGCGGCCGCAGATCAGCTTCCCCGGCGCGGTGTCCGGCAAGCTGCGGCCCTACAAGACCTGGCGGCCCATCGAGCAGGCCACCATGAGCTACGGCTACGGCCTGTCGGCCTCGCTGTTCCAGTTGGCGCGTGCCTACACGGTGTTTGCGCGCGACGGCGAGATCATCCCGGTCAGCATGCTGCGCCAGCCGCACGACCATCCGGTGGCGGGCATCCGGGTGTTCAGCCCGCAGGTGGCGCAAGACGTGCGGCGCATGCTGCAGGACGCCGCCGGCCCGGCCGGCACTGCGCGCCTGGCCCAGGTGCCCGGCTACAGCGTGGGCGGCAAGAGCGGCACGGCCCACAAGCAGGAGGGGCGCGGCTACACCAACAAGTACCGCTCCTGGTTCGTCGGCGTCGCCCCCATCAACAAGCCGCGCATCGTCGTCGCCGTCATGGTCGATGAGCCCAGCACGGGCGTCTACTACGGCGGCGCCGTGGCCGGCCCGGTGTTCAGCCAGGTCACCGCGCAGACGCTGCGCCTGATGGGCGTGGCGCCGGACCTGGACGTAAAGAGCCAGATCGTCGCCAACCAGAAGGCGGTCCCCGTGGAGGAGAGCTTCTAAATGCTGACCCGCCTGAAGTCTCCCGAAGCCGCCGCGCGCTGGCTGTCCGAATGGTGCACCGGCACGCTGCGCACCGACAGCCGCCAGGTCATGCCCGGCGACGCCTTCATCGCCTGGCCCGGCTATGCGCGGGACGGCCGCGAGTACGTCGCCGCGGCGCTGGCGGCCGGCGCGGCGACCTGTCTGGTCGAGGACGCCGACGTGGACCGCTTCGGCTTCACCGATGCGCGCGTCGCGTCGCTGCCCGGCCTGAAGGCCCGCACCGGCGAGATCGCCGCGACCTTCTTCGGCAACCCGACGACCAAGCTGGACGTCGTCGCCGTCACCGGCACCAACGGCAAGACCTCGTCGGCCTGGTGGATCGCGCAGGCCTCGGCGCAGCTTGGCAAACGCTGCGGCGTCGTCGGCACGCTGGGCATAGGCGAGCCGCCCAAGCTGGACTACAACGGGCTGACGACGCCCGACCCCGTGCTGCTGCAGGCCGCGTTCGCGCGCATGCAGCAGGACGACTTCGCCGCCTGCGCCATCGAGGCCAGCAGCATCGGCCTCAATGAGGGGCGCTTGTCCGGTTCCAGCGTGCGCGTGGCCGTGTTCACCAACTTCACGCAGGACCACCTGGACTACCACGGCGACATGGACGCCTACTGGGTGGCCAAGCGCGCGCTGTTCGGTTTCCCAGGCCTGCGCGCGGCCGTCGTCAACCTGGACGACGCCAAGGGCGACGGCCTGGCGGCCGAGCTGTCGGCGCTGGACGTGTGGACCACAGGCGTGCAGCGTCAGGACGCGCGACTGACCGCGCGCGGCCTGCACTACACCGGCGAGGGCCTGGCCTTCACGCTGCACGAGGGCGCCGACGCCGTGCCGCTGCAGACCGGCCTCATCGGCGACTACAACGCCGCCAACCTGCTGGGCGTGGCCGGCGCCTTGCGCGCGCAAGGCCACTCGCTGGCCGACGTGGCCCGCGCATTGGCGCGCGTGACGTCGGTGCCGGGCCGCATGCAGCGCGTGGGCAATGGCCGCGAGCTGCCGCAGGTGGTGGTGGACTACGCGCACACGCCCGACGCGCTGGACAAGGCGCTGTCGGCGCTGCAGGGGCTGGCGACCGCGCGCGGTGGCGAACTGGTCTGCGTGTTCGGCTGCGGCGGCGATCGCGACCGTGGCAAGCGTCCGCAGATGGGCGCCATCGCCGCGCGGCTGGCTGGCCGCGTGGTCGTCACCACCGACAACCCGCGCAGCGAGGCGCCGGCGCAGATCCTGGCCGACATCACCGTGGCGGCGCCGGCCGCCATCGTCATCGAGGCACGCGAGGAAGCCATTCGCGCAGCCATTGCGGAGGCCGGGTCGCGCGACATCGTGCTGATTGCCGGCAAGGGCCACGAGGACTACCAGGAGGTGCACGGCGTGCGCCGGCCATTCAGCGATGTGGCGGAGGCGCGCGCAGCGTTGCTGGAAAGGGCCGGGCTGTGAACTTCATGACCCTGGCCGAAGCCCAGGCGCTGCTGCCCGGCTCCACGCTGGTGGGCGACGGCGCAACCGCCTTCGCCCGCGTGCACAGCGACACCCGCACGCTGCAGCAGGGTGACCTGTTCGTCGCGCTGCGCGGCGAGCGCTTCGATGCCAACGACTTCATCGCCCAGGCCGCCCAGGCAGGCGCCGTCGCGGCGCTGGCCGAACGCAACCTCGGCGCGCTGCCGGGCCTGCTGGTGCCCGACGCCAAGGCCGCGCTGGGCCAGCTGGCCGCCGCGTGGCGCCGCCAGCAGCAGCTGCCGGTCATCGCCGTCACCGGCTCCAACGGCAAGACGACGACGACGCAGATGATCGCCAGCATCCTGCGCGCGTGGGTGGGCGACGACGCGCTGGCCACGCAGGGCAACTACAACAACGACATCGGCGTGCCGCTGACGCTGATGCGGCTGCGCCATGACGATGAGTTGAGCCACCGCGCCGCCGTCATCGAGCTGGGCATGAACCACCCCGGCGAGATCGCGCCGCTGGCCGCGATGACGGCGCCCACGGTAGCGCTGGTCAACAACGCGCAGCGCGAGCACCAGGAGTTCATGGCCACCGTCGAGGCCGTCGCGCGCGAGAACGGCGCCGTGCTGCAAGCGCTGTCGCCCAGCGGCTGCGCGGTGTTTCCGGCCGACGATGCCTGCGCGCCGGTGTGGTTCGAGATGGCCGGCACGCGTCCGCACCTGACCTTCGCGCTGCACGGCGAGGCCGACGTGACCGGCGAGGCGCAGTGGCAGGGCACGCACTGGGCGCTGGAGCTGCACACGCCGGCCGGCACGGTGCCGGTGGTGTTGCAGATGGCGGGTGAGCACAACGTGCGCAACGCGCTGGCCGCCGCCGCGTCGGCGCTGGGCGCGGGGGCGCCGCTGTCGGCCATTCAGCAAGGCCTGGAAGCCTTCCGCGCCGTCAAGGGCCGCAGCGAGTTGAAGCGCGATGCGCGCGGCCGCCCGCTCATCGACGACAGCTACAACGCCAACCCCGACAGCGTGCGTGCCGCCATCGCGATGCTGGCCGCGCTGCCCGGCGCCGGCTGGTTCATCCTCGGCGACATGGGCGAGGTGGGCGACCAGGGCCCGGCCTTCCACCGCGAGGTGGGCGCCTACGCAGCCGAGCTGGGCATCGCCCATCTGTGGACGGCCGGCAGTGCCGCCCGCGACGCGGCGGCGGCCTACGGCCCGAACGCTCGCGCCTTCGACACCACAGCCGCGCTGATCGCGGCCCTCAACGAACAACCCGACGCAGCCCAGACCCTGGTCAAGGGCTCGCGCTTCATGAAGATGGAACAAGTGGTCGCCGCGCTGCAAGACAACAACGGAGGCGTCCATGCTGCTTAGCCTCGCCCAATGGCTGCAGGGCCTGTACCCGGACCTGGGCTTCCTGCGGCTCTTCAACTACATCACCTTCCGCGCGGTGATGGCCGCGATGACGGCGCTGCTGATCGGCCTGGCCTTCGGGCCGTGGGTCATCCGCAGCCTGACGGCGATGAAGATCGGCCAGCCCGTGCGCAGCTATGGCGTGCAGGCTCACCTGGCCAAGACCGGCACGCCCACGATGGGCGGCGTGCTCATCCTGATCGGCATCGGCGTTTCGACGCTGCTGTGGTTCGACTGGAGCAACCGCTTCGTCTGGGTGGTGATGATCGTGACCATGGGCTTCGGCGCCGTGGGCTGGGTGGACGACTGGCGCAAGGTGGTCGACAAGAACCCCGAGGGCATGCGCAGCCGCGAGAAGTTCTTCTGGCAAAGCCTGATCGGCCTGTTCGCGGCGCTGTACCTCGCGTTCAGCGTGTCGGAGACCAGCTTCCTGGGCGTCGTGCAGCTGTTCTTCCGCTGGGTGAGCAGCGGCTTCTCGACCGAGCTGCCGCCCAAGGCCGACCTGCTGATCCCGTTCTTCAAGACCATCTCCATGCCGCTGGGCGTGTGGGGCTTCGTGGCGCTGGCCTATTTCGTCATCGTCGGCACCAGCAACGCGGTGAACTTCACCGACGGCCTGGACGGCCTGGCCATCATGC
>CBFGPX010000229.1:0-6943 GCA_965650725.1 uncultured Comamonadaceae bacterium
CTCGCAGAGCTGGCGGGTAGGTGGCACCGAGCCGGGCAGTGATGCCCGGCCCAGAGGAATGGCGGTCACGCCGGGGGCGACCCCGGCGCACAGAATCCGGCCTATCGGCTTGCTTCACTCTTTTTGCCCCGGGGTGCAGATTCACCTGGTGGACTGCCGTTGTTTTGTCACGCCCCGGGTTATGGGGTCCTTGCGCCCAGGCCCGTCATCGCCCAAATTGGGATGTCAGCCCTCGCCTCGACGACGCCTGTGTCGCGCGCCCGGCAGCGGCGACGCCAACAGGGGGATCCAATGAAACTGAGTCATCTGCGTCTGCGGTCCAAGCTGATGCTGGGTTTTGCGCTGCTTGCCACCGTGGTGCTGCTGGTATCCGGCCTGGCACTGGCCTCGCTGGGCCGCGCCAACGAGCGTTTCACCGGTTACCTGGAAGGCGTCAACCAGCGCGAGCATCTGGCCACCGAGATCCGCGGAGCGGCGACGCGGCGGGCCATTGCCGCGCGCAATCTGGTGCTGGTGACGACGCCGGCTGACCGTGAGGTCGAGAAGGCGGCCGTCACGCAGGCGCACGAAGACGTGCAGCAATCCCTGGCCCGCCTGAAGCAGGCGCTGGCCAAGGCGGACGATCTGGGCGACAGCGACCGGTCGCTGGTGGCCGAGATGGAGGGCGTCGAGGCCCGGTACGGCCCGGTGGCCCTGTCCATCGTCGGCATGGCGCTGGACGGCCGTCACGACGCAGCCGTCACCAAGATGAATGCCGAATGCCGGCCGCTGCTGGCCGCCTTGCTGAAGGCCACCAACGACTACATCCACTACGAGGGCCAGCAGGCCGGGCTGCGCGTGCAGCAGGCCGAGGCCGCCTACGGGCGCGACCGCGCACTGATGCTGGTGGCCAGCATCAGTGCCGTGGGCGCCGCGGTGCTGCTGGGCTGGACGCTCAGCAACGCCATCACGCGGCCGCTGCAGCGCGCCGTCACGCTGGCCGAGGCCGTGGCCTCGGGCGACCTGAGCTCCGACATCGTCGTGGACCGCGAGGACGAGACCGGTCAGTTGCTGGCTGCTCTCAAGCGCATGAACGACGGCCTGGTGCAGATGGTGGGCCGCGTGCGCCTGTCGGCCGACAGCATCGCCACCGCCACGCAGGAGATTGCCTCCGGCAACCATGACCTGTCCAGCCGCACGGAGCGGCAGGCCAGCGCGCTGCAGCAGACCGCGGCGTCCATGCAGCAGATGACGTCCACCGTGCAGCAGACGGCCGAGACCTCCCGCCAGGCCAGCCAGCTGGCCAGCGCCGCCACCGAGGTGGCCGGCCGTGGCGGCGACGTCGTGCAGCGCGTTGTCACGACCATGGGCGAGATCAGCGACTCCAGCCGCAAGATCTCCGACATCATCGGCACCATCGACGGCATCGCCTTCCAGACCAACATCCTGGCGCTGAACGCGGCGGTCGAGGCCGCCCGCGCCGGCGAGCAGGGGCGCGGCTTCGCCGTCGTCGCCGGCGAGGTGCGGGCACTGGCCCAGCGCAGCGCGCAGGCGGCGCGCGAGATCAAGTCGCTGATCGGCGCCAGCGTCGAGAAGGTCGAGGCCGGCAGCCGCCTGGTGGGCGAGGCGGGCACGACGATGGGTGACATCGTGGGCCAGGTGCGTCGCATGACCGATCTGATGAGCGAGATCAACGCCTCCGCCAACGAGCAGAGCAGTGGCATCGGTCAGGTCAACCTGGCGGTTGCGTCCATCGACCAGGGCACGCAGCAGAACGCGGCGCTGGTGGAGCAGAGCGCCGCGGCGGCCGAGAGCCTGCAGAGCCAGGCGACGGGGCTGCTGGAAGTCATCGCCCAGTTCAAGACCGCCCCGCGGCGCGGCTGATCGGCGTCAACCCCGCGACGCACGGGGTTGGGGCGGGTCGATACACTGCCCGGCGGCTGCAACCCGCGGCTGCCCTGCACGTCCACCCGACCGCTCCCCTCCGATGAATCCTGACGCCAGCCGCCTGTGGCGCGCGCCCCGCTGGGCCTTGTCCGTGCTGTTGGCCTGCCTGGCCATGGTGGGGCCCTTCTCCATCGACACCTACCTGCCGGCCTTCTCCGGCATTGCGGCGGCATTGGATGCCACGCCGGTGCAGATGCAGCAGACGTTGTCGGCCTATCTGCTGGGCTTTGCGGTGATGAATCTGTTCCACGGCGCGCTGTCCGACTGCTTCGGCCGCCGGCCGGTCGTGCTGATCGGCCTGGGCGTCTTCACGCTGGCCAGCCTGGGCTGCGCGGTGGCGGGCTCCATCGGCCAGCTGGTGTTCTGGCGCACGGTGCAGGGCATGTCGGCCGGCGCCGGCATCGTCGTGTCGCGCGCCATCATCCGGGACATGTTCCCGCCGGCGGACGCGCAGCGCGTGATGTCGCAGGTGACGCTGTTCTTCGGCGTCGCGCCAGCCATCGCGCCCATCGTCGGCGGCTTTTTGTTCGTGCACGCTGACTGGCACTCCATCTTCTGGTTCCTGACCTTCGTGGGTGCCGTGCTGTTTGTCTCCAACTGGCGGCTGCTGCCCGAGACGCTGCACAAGGACCTGGTCCAGCCCTTCCATGTCGGCGCGCTGATGCGCGAGTACTGGCGGCTGTGCCGTAGCCCCAAGTTCATGCTGCTGGTGTTGGCCAGCGGCATCCCCTTCAACGGCATGTTTCTCTACGTGCTGGCGACGCCGGTGTTCCTGGGCGAGCACCTGCAGTTCGCGCCGACGCAGTTCTTCTGGTTCTTCCTGTGCACCATCGGCGGCATCATGGCCGGCGCCGCGGTCAGCGGCCGGCTGGCCGGCAAGATGTCGTCCAAGCGCCAGATCATGCGGGGCTTCCGCATCATGGTGGCGGTCTCCGTCGCCAACATCGCTCTGAACCTGTTCGCGCCGCTGAGCGCGTACTGGGCGCTGCCGCTGATCGGCCTGTTCTCGTTCGGCTGGGCGCTGATGGTGCCGGTGGTCACGCTGCTGGTGCTGGACCAGGTGCCCGAGCGACGCGGCATGGCCTCGTCGCTGCAGGCCTGCATAGGATCGGCGGCCAACGGGCTGGTGGCTGGCCTGCTGGTGCCGCTGGTCATGCACTCGACGGTGACGCTGGCGCTCACGTCGGGCGCCTTGATGCTGGTGGGCCTGGTGGCCTGGTATGGCGTCAGGCGCTCGATCGTGTCGTGAGTTTCAGCCCTCAAGCACGCCGCTCAGTTGCCGAAGAAACCGGCATGAGGATTCCAAAGTCCAGGCTCATCGCTGCGCTGCTGTCGTTGGCCTGCGTCGCCCATGCCGAGGATGCCAAGGAGCCCGTGGAGGTGCTGCGCCAGCGCCTGTCGGAGCGGCTGGCGACGCCGGGTGCGGTCGGTGCGCCCAAGCCGGTGCCCAAGACCCGGGCGGGTGTGAAGGCCGCGCCCAGGCCGCCGGTGCGCTGGGGCTACGCGGGCGACATCGCACCCGACCGCTGGGCCGAACTGGCGCCCGAGTTCCGGCAATGCGGCATCGGGACGCGGCAAAGCCCCATCGACATCCGCGACGGCATCGCCGTGGCGCTGGAGCCCATCGCGTTCGACTACAAGCCCAGCGGCTTCTCGGTGCTGGACAACGGCCACACCGTGCAGGTGCAGGTCGCGGCTGGCAACGGTCTGACCATCATGGGTCGGCGCTACGAGCTGGTGGATTTCCATTTCCACCGCCCCAGCGAGGAGCGTGTGGAGGGGCGGCAGTTCGAGATGGTGGTGCATCTGATGCACCGCGACGCCCAGGGCCGCCAGGCCGTCGTGGCCGTGCTGCTGGCGCGCGGCCCGGACCCGCAGCCGCTGCTGGCCCAGGTGTGGGGCAACCTGCCGCTGGAGCGCGGTGAGGCCTTGCAGGGCCAGGGCCAGCTGGACCTGAACCAGCTGTTGCCGGCCGAGCGTGGCTACTACACCTACATGGGCTCGCTGACGACGCCGCCCTGCACCGAGGGTGTGCTGTGGATGGTCATGCGCCAGCCGGTGCTGCTGACCGCGCAGCAGATCGACGTGTTCGCGCGCCTGTACCCGATGAACGCGCGGCCGCTGCAGGCCGGTTCGGGGCGCTTGATCAAACAATCGCAGTAGCTGAGCGTTCGGGACGAGCGCCGGGCCGCTCCCAAGCCGTCCCCTCGGGGGACCGACCAGGCTTGCCGGCGTTCAGCCGGAGCAAGACTGGGCGAGGGGCTAGCGCTTCCTTGCGCCGGACAGCCAGTCGTGCAGCGTCGCGAACAGCTGCTCGGCCACCACCGGCTTGGCGACGTGGTCGTCCATGCCGGCGTCCAGGCAGCGCTGGCGTTCGTCGTCGAAGGCGTTGGCCGTCATCGCCAGGATGGGCAGCGCGGCACCCTGTGGCAGGCGGCGTATCGCGCGGGTCGCGTCCAGGCCGTCCATGACCGGCATCTGCACGTCCATCAGCACCAGCGCGTAGTCGCCGGCCTGCACCATGTCGACGGCCTGCTGGCCGTTCTCGGCGACGTCCACGGTCAGTCCGGCGCTGCCGATCAGCGCGACCGCGACCTCCTGGTTCACCGGGTTGTCCTCGGCCAGCAGCAGGCGCTGGCGCCGGCTGGCCGCCAGCTCGGCCAGCCGCTCGCGGGCCGAGTGCGAACGCGGCGTTGCGGTGGGCATGGGTGCGGGCGCGGCCTGGGCTTGTGCGGCGACCTCCATGTCGATGGCGAACCAGAAGGTGCTGCCCTGGCCGGGCGTGCTGTCCACGCCCACGCGGCCGCCCATCAGCTCGGCGAGGCGGCGGCAGATGGCCAGGCCCAGGCCGGTGCCGCCGTAGCGCCGCGTGGTGGAGCTGTCGGCCTGCTCGAAATCGCGGAACAGCCGGGTCTGGGCTTGGCTGTCGATGCCGATGCCGCTGTCCTGCACCTCGAAGCGCAGCGACACGCGCGGGCCGGTGGCGTCGCCGGCCGGCCGGGCGCCCAGGCGCACGAAGCCGCGGTCCGTGAACTTGACGGCATTGCCGGCAAAGTTCAGCAGCACCTCGGAGATGCGCTGCGGGTCGCCCAGCAGCAGGCGTCCGCGCAGTTCGGGCGCGATATCGGTTTCGACGCGCAGCCGCTTGGCGGCTGCGGCCTGCGTGGTCATGTTGGCGATGTTGTCCAGCACCTCGTCCACGGTGAAGGGGCGGTGCTCCAGTTGCACCTTGCCGGCCTCGATCTTGGAGAAGTCCAGCACGTTGTTGATGACGCTGAGCAGGTGCTCGGCCGCATTGGCCACCTTCTGCAACCGCTGCTGCTGCTGCGGCTCCACGGTGTCGCTCTGGGCCAGGTAGGTCAGGCCGATGATGGCGTTCATCGGCGTGCGGATCTCGTGGCTCATGTTGGCCAGGAAGGCGCTCTTGGCCAGGCTGGCTGCCTGCGCCGCCTGCGTGGCCTCGGCCAGTTCGGCGGTGCGCGCCTCGACCAGCTCTTCCAGGTGGTGGCGGTAGCGCTCCAGCTCCAGCGCGTCGCGGCGCTGGCGCGAGATGTCGGTCAGGAAGCCGTGCCACAGCACGCTGCCGTCGGCCTCGCGCTGCGCGATGGCGTTGCCGTACATCCAGCGCTCGCTGCCATCGGCCTGCGGCGTGCGGAATTCCTGCTGCCAGGGGCTGAGGTTGCGCGCCGACGCCAGCAGGCTGTCGCGCACGGCGGCGCGGTCGTCGGGGTGGATGCGCTCGAACCACGGTGCCGCGCTGCGGCTCAGCTCGGTGCTGCCCAGCAGGAAATACTCGCGCGCCGCCTCGCTGATGTAGGCAAAGCTGAACTCGCCGTTGACCGGCAGGCGCAGCTGGTACACCACGCCCGGCACGGTCTCGGCCATGCCTCGCAGCCGCTCGATGAGGGCGCGCTGGGCGTCGAACTGCTGCTGCAGCGCGTCGCGCATGTGCTCCAGGTCGCCGCCCAGCAGACCGATCTCGTCCTGGCGGCGGTGCTCCAGCTTGGCGCTGAAGCGGCCTTGTGCCAGGTCGTTGGCGAAGTTGCCCAGCTCGCGCAGCGGCCGGAACAGCCGCGCGTTCAGCAGCCACAGCACCACCGCCAGCGACACCAGCAGCTGGCCGCCCACCGTGGCGCCGTACAGCCAGCGCTGGCGCACGACGGCCTGGGTGCTGAGGTGGTCGTCGATCTCGATCTGGATGTGGCCGATGCGCGTGGTGCCGCGCAGGATCTCGCGCTCGCCTACCAGGGTGCGGCCCATGCGCCGCTCGGCCAGATGGTTTTCGATGAAGGGCACGCCCTGCGACGCGTCGCTGACGCTGACGCGCACCACCTCGGGCGACTTGACGATGGCCGACACCACCTCGCGCGCGGCCACGGTGTCCAGGTTCCACAACAGCTCGGGCAGGCTGCTGGCCAGCACGTCCAGCTTGGCGTCGAGGTCGCGCTGCAAGGCCTGCTCGGCCACCTTGGCCTCGCGCAGCCCGATGAACAGGCCGCCCACGGCCAGTGCCGGCACCAGCAGCCCGATGCTGGCGCCCAGGGCCAGCACGGCGAACAGGGAAGAGGAGGGTTTGCGGCTCAAGATGCGGTCATGCAGGGCCCGCTGCGGCGCAGGCATGGCGGGAGTTTCATGGTGCGGTCTCGTGGGCGGTGCGTTCGGTCCACCCCATGATGACCGGGCCTGCCCAACCCAAAGGGCTGAAACCGCCCGAAATTTCAGCAGAAACCCGTGGATTCATCGCCTCCGCCGGACGCTGCGCCGGGCGCGGCCGTGACTTGTGCGGCAAAACCACGAGAGGCATGCGCCCGGCGTTGCGCCGCCGCCCTGTTGCTCTGCTGGGGGCGGGCCAGGGGGCTCGGGTTGAGGATGGTGCTGCTTGCATGCGGACAAACACGGTACATCAAGCGCGCGGTAGTTCAAGAAGAACTTCGCAATATTCCGCCAAGTCCTTATTTGGAAAGAGAATTCGATCTTCAGGCTGTATGAATAAACAGCTCAACTAAGTGCTTGATTT
>CBFGPX010000230.1:0-6914 GCA_965650725.1 uncultured Comamonadaceae bacterium
GTGGGCGACCCGGTCAACAACCTGCTGGGCCAGGATGCGACGGAAGAGCAGCGCATCGCGCTGCGCAAGGATCTGGGCCTGGACCAGCCCTTCCCGGTGCAGTTCGCACGCTTTGTCGGCAATGCCGTGCAGGGCGAGTTCGGCATCAGCCTGCGCCAGGGGCGCAAGGTCTCGTCGCTGATCGTCGAGCGCTTCCCGGCGACGCTGGAACTGGCGCTGGTCGCCGGGCTCATCGCGCTGTCGTTGGGCATCCCGCTGGGCGTCTATGCGGCGCTGCGGCGCGGCAAGGCCAGTGCACAGATCCTGATGACAGGCACGCTGTTCGGCGTCAGCCTGCCCAACTTCGTCATCGGCATCGTGCTGATCTGGATTTTTGCGGTGGAGTTGAAATGGCTGCCCAGCTTCGGTCGTGGCGAGGTTGTCGCCTTCGGCTCGTGGACCTCGGGTCTGCTGACGCGTGACGGCCTGCTGCACCTGATCCTGCCGGCGTTCACGCTGTCGGCCTTCCAGCTGACGCTGATCATGCGGCTGGTACGCGCCGAGATGCTCGAGGTGCTGCGCACCGACTACATTCGCTTCGCCCGTGCGCGCGGCCTGACGGATCGCAGCGTCTACTTCGGCCATGCGCTGAAGAACACGCTGGTGCCTGTCATCACCATCACCGGCCTGCAACTCGGCTCGCTGATCGCGTTCGCCATCATCACCGAGCAGGTCTTCCAGTGGCCCGGCATGGGGCTGCTGTTCATCCAGGCCGTGCAGTTCGCCGACATCCCCGTGATGGCGGCCTACCTGTGTCTGATCTCGCTGATCTTCGTCGTCATCAATCTGGGCGTCGATCTGCTCTATTTCGCCGTCGATCCGCGCCTGCGCGTCGAAGGCAAGGCGCACTGACCTCCATGAGCTCCGCCTCTCCCTCGGCGCTGCGTCGCTTCTTCGACGGCGACGTATGGCATTCCTTCCGCACGTCGCCGGTGGCGATGCTGGCAGCCGCCATCGCCGCGGTCCTGCTGACTTGTGCGTTGTTCGCCGGTTGGGTGGCGCCGCACAACCCCTTCGACCTGGCGACGCTGGAGCTGATGGACTCGCTGAAGCCGCCCGCCTGGGTGGAAGGGGGCGAGGCCAAGTACGCGCTGGGCACAGATGGCCAGGGCCGCGACATCCTGTCGGCGCTGATGTATGGCACGCGCATCTCGCTGCTGGTGGGCGTCGCGTCCGTGCTGCTGTCCATCCTGATCGGCGTGGGTCTGGGGCTGCTGGCGGGCTTCGTCGGCGGCCGCGTGGATGCCCTCATCATGCGCATCTGCGACGTGATGCTGTCCTTCCCTTCCATCCTGGTCGCGCTGATGATCAGCGGCGTCGCCCGTAGCATGTTTCCGCACGCGCCCGACATGCTGTCCTTCATCGTGCTGGTGCTGGCCATCGCGCTGACAGGCTGGGTGCAGTACGCCCGCACGGTCCGTGGCTCCACGCTGGTGGAGCGCAACAAGGAGTACGTGCAGGCGGCCCGCGTCATCGGCGTCGGGTCGCTGACCATCATGCGCCGCCATGTGTTGCCCAACGTGCTGGGGCCGGTGCTGGTACTGGCCACCATCCAGGTCGCATCGGCCATCATCACCGAGGCCACGCTGTCCTTCCTGGGTGTCGGCGTGCCGCCCACCAGCCCCAGCCTGGGCACGCTGATCCGCAACGGCAACGACTACCTGTTCTCGGGCGAATGGTGGATCACCGCCTTTCCCAGCCTGACGCTGGTGCTGATCACCCTCAGCGTGAACCTGCTGGGCGACTGGCTGCGCGATGCCTTGAATCCCCGCCTGCGATGACTGCACCGCTGCTTGAAGTCAACCACCTGCGGGTGGAATTCCCGACCCGCCACGGCACGCTGCTGGCGCTGGATGACATCTCCTTTGCCATTGCTCCGGGCGAAATCCTCGGCGTCGTCGGCGAGTCTGGTGCCGGCAAGTCGCTGACCGGCGCGGCCATCATCGGCCTGCTGGATCCGCCGGGCCGCATCGCCGCCGGCGAGATCAAGCTGGCCGGCCGGCGCATCGACAACCTGCCCTACGAGCAGATGCGCCGCGTGCGCGGTCGCGAGATCGGCGCCGTGTTCCAGGACCCGCTGACTTCGCTGAACCCGCTGTACACCGTGGGCCGCCAGCTGACGGAGACCATCACGACCCACCTGGGCCTGTCGGCCGCGCAGGCGCGCGCACGTGCTATCGAGCTGCTGGCCTCCACCGGCATTCCGGCGCCCGAGGCGCGGGTCGATCACTACCCGCACCAGTTCTCCGGCGGCATGCGCCAGCGCGTCGTCATCGCGCTGGCGTTGGCGGCCAACCCCAAGCTCATCGTGGCCGACGAGCCGACGACGGCGCTGGACGTGTCCATCCAGGCCCAGATCATTGCGCTGCTGAAGAAGGTCTGCAAAGAGCAGGGCGCGGCCGTCATGCTGGTCACGCATGACATGGGCGTCATCGCCGAGACCTGCGACCGCGTGGCCGTCATGTATGCCGGCCGCGTCGCCGAGATCGGCCCGGTGGCCGACGTCATCCATCGCCCCGCGCATCCGTACACGGCTGGCCTGATGGGTTCGATCCCGGCCATGGATGAGGACCGCGAGCGCCTGCTGCAGATCGACGGTGCGATGCCTCGATTGACCGCCATTCCGCCCGGCTGCGCCTTCAACCCGCGCTGCGGCCGTGTGGCCGAGCGCTGCCGCATCGAGCGGCCCGAACTGGCCGCCGTTGGCGCCACGCAGGCCGCCTGCTGGGTTCCGATCACCGAGGAGGTGCCGCGATGAGCCGGCCGCTCGTGGAGGTCGACGACCTCGCCAAGGTCTTCGACGTGTCGCCACCGTGGTTGAACCGTGTCGTCGAGCGCAAGCCCAAGGCCTTCGTGCACGCGGTCGACGGTGTGTCCTTCAGCATAGCCCGTGGCAAGACGCTGGCGTTGGTGGGCGAAAGCGGCTGCGGCAAGAGCACCGTTGCACGGCTGCTGGTGGGTTTGTACGGCACCACGCGCGGCGCGGTGCGTTTTGACGGTGAGGACATCGCCAAGACGCTGTCAGGCTCCGGCGCGCTGAAACTGCGCCGGCGCATGCAGATGATCTTCCAGGATCCGTATGCGTCGCTGAATCCGCGCTGGAAGGTGCTCGACATCGTTGCCGAGCCGCTGCGCGAGCACGGCCTGGTGAAGACCGATGCCGAGGCCATGCAGCAGGTCGGCCAGCTGCTGGCGTCGGTGGGCCTGAACCCGGCCGATGCGCAAAAGTTCCCGCACCAGTTCTCGGGCGGCCAGCGCCAGCGCATCTCCATCGCGCGCGCGCTGGCCACGCAGCCGGAGTTCCTGGTCTGCGACGAGCCGACCTCGGCGCTGGACGTGTCGGTGCAGGCCCAGGTGCTCAACATCATGAAGGATCTGCAGCGCAAGCGGGGCCTGACCTACCTCTTCATCTCGCACAACCTGGCCGTCGTGCGCCACATGGCCGACCAGATCGGCGTCATGTACCTGGGTCGCCTGGTCGAGGTGGCGGACAAGGCCGAGCTGTTTGCGCGGCCCAAGCACCCGTACACGCGAATGCTGCTGGATGCGATCCCGGACATCCATATGAGCGGACGCGCGCGCACGCCGGTTCAGGGTGAGGTGCCCAACCCGCTTCAGCCCCCCAGCGGTTGTAGCTTCCACCCGCGCTGCCCGCTGGCCCACGAGCGCTGCAAGGCCGAGCGGCCGGCTCTGCTGGAGATCGCCGGCGTGCGCGTGGCCTGCCACGCGGTGCAAGAGGGAAGGGCGGCTTAGCGGGCTGGGGGCGAGGCGGGCGCCGAGGCGGCGTCGGCCGGCGTGGGCAGGGTCAGCGGCCCCTTCTGCCCACAACCCGCGAGGGCGGTAAGGGTGATGGCCAGGGCGATGATCCGCCCACCTACACTGACGGCAGTTCTCTTCATTGCCGCAGTTTATGTCCCTGTCCGACGCCGATTACCACGCCAAGTCCCACGCACTGCTCGCCCGCATCGAGGAGCAGATCGATGCCTGGCTGGACGACGACGTGGTCGACATCGACACGCACCGCACCGGCGGCCTGCTGGAGCTGAGCCTGCCCGGCGGCAGCAAGATCGTCATCAACACCCAGCCGCCGCTGCAGGAGATCTGGCTGGCGGCGCGTTCGGGCGGCTACCACTTCAAGTGGGACGGCGCGCAGTGGGTGGATCGCGAGGGTCAGGAGTTGCTGACCCGGCTGTCGCGCAGCGCCAGCGAGCAGGCCGCCCAGGCGTTGACGTTCAGCGCCTGAGCCCGATCAGCGCTTGAAGAGGTCCAGGATGGACTTCTTCTCGTCGTCCGTCGCGGCGCCCGGCACAGGCGGCTCGGCCGACAGCTCGCGCACGGCGTTGCCCGATGTGAACTCCTCGTAGAACCATTCACCGTTCACGTTGATGACGCCCTCCGGCGGCGTGATCTCGTCAACGGCCTTGTTCTTCAGCGCGGTCTGCATGTACTCGATCCAGACCGGCAGGCTCAGGCCCCCGCCGGTCTCGCGGTCGCCCAGCTTGCGCGGCTGGTCGTAGCCTATCCAGACGACCGCGACCAGCTCCTTCTGGTAGCCGGCGAACCAGGCGTCCATGGAATCGTTCGTGGTGCCGGTCTTGCCGTAGATGTCGGGGCGCTTCAGCGTGGCCTGCGCGCGCGCGGCCGTGCCGCTGCGCGTGACCTCCTGCAGCAGGCTGCTCATCAGGAAGGCGTTGCGGGCTTCGATGCCGCGTGACTCCTCGGCCAGCGGTGCCGGCTGCGCTTCGTAGAGCTGGCGGCCGTTGTTGTCGGTGATGCGCGCGATCAGCTGCGGATTGACCCGGTAGCCGCCGTTGGCGAACACCGCGTAGCCCTGCGCCATCTGCATGGGCGTGACCGAGCCGGCGCCCAGCGCCATCGTCAGATAGGCGGGGTGCTTCTCGGCCTCGAAACCGAAGCGCGTGATCCATTCCTGTGCGTACTTCACGCCCACCGAGTGCAGCACGCGGATGGACACCATGTTCTTGGACTTGGCCAGCGCGGTGCGCAGCGGCATCGGGCCTTCGAACTTGCCGTCGTAGTTCTTGGGCTCCCAGGGCTGGCTGCCCGTGGTGCCGGCATCGAAGAACAGCGGCGCGTCGTTGACCACCGTGGTGGGCGTGAAGCCCTTCTCCAGCGCCGCCGAGTAGATGAAGGGCTTGAAGCTGGAGCCCGGTTGGCGCCAGGCCTGCGTCACGTGGTTGAACTTGTTCTTGTTGTAGTCGAAGCCGCCCACCATGGCGCGCACCTGGCCGTTGCGTGGGTCCATGGACACAAAGGCGCCCTCGACCTCGGGCAACTGCGTGATGGTCCACTCGTTGCCGTCCTTCTGCTTGATGCCCTTGACGACGCGGATCACCGCGCCGCGGCGGATGCGGGTCTTGGGGTTGCCCTTGTCGGACAGGCCCGACGCCGCCGGCTTCAGGCCATCGCCGGTAATGCTGATGGCGTCGCCGCTCTGCAGCACGGCGTTGACCTTCTTGGGGTCGGCGGCCAGTACGACCGCGGCCAGCAGCTCGTCATTCGCTGGGTGGTCGGCCAGCGCTTCGGCGATGCGCGTGTCCAGTGCCTTGGCGTCGCCGGGCAGGTCTGCGTAGGCCTCGGGGCCGCGGTAGAGCTGCCGCTTTTCGTAGTCCAGGATGCCGCGGCGCAGCGCGCGATAGGCGGCGTTCTGCTCGGCGCTGTTCAGCGTCAGGTAGACGTTGAGGCCGCGCGAATAGGCCTCGTCGCCGTACTGGCTGTAGATCAGCTGGCGCGCCGCCTCGGCGACGAACTCGGCATGCGAGGCTGATTCGCTGACAGGCCGCAGACGCAGCTTCTCGGCCTTGGCCTCGTCGCGCTGTTCCTCGGTGATGTAGCCGGTCTCGTACATCCGCTCGATGATGTACTGCTGGCGGATGGTGGCGCGCTTGGGGTTGTTGATCGGGTTGTAGGCCGACGGCGCCTTGGGCAGGCCGGCCAGCATCGCGGCCTCGGCGATGCTGATCTTGTCCAGCGGCTTGCCGAAGTAGACCTCGCTGGCCGCCGCGAAGCCGTGTGCGCGGTGGCCCAGGAAGATCTGGTTCATATAGATCTCGAGGATCTTTTCCTTGGGCAGCGCGGCCTCGATCTTCAGCGCCAGCAGGATCTCGTAGATCTTGCGCGTGAAGGTCTTCTCCGTGGACAGGTAGAAGTTGCGCGCCACCTGCATGGTGATCGTCGAGGCGCCCTGGCTGCGCGATTCGCTGACGTTGGCCAGGCCGGCGCGGATGACGCCCAGGTAGTCCACGCCGCCATGCTGATAGAAGCGCGCGTCCTCGATGGCCAGCACCGCCTCCTGCATGACCTTGGGAATCTGCTGGATGGAGCGGTAGCTGCGGCGTTCCTCGCCGAACTCGCCCAGCAGGGCGCCGTCGCTGGACAGCACCCGCATCGGCAGCTTGGGCCGGTAGTCGGTCAGGCCGCTGATGTCCGGCAGGTTGGGGTAGGCCAGCGCCAGGCCCAGGGCCAGCAGCAGCGCGACGGCGAGCGTGCCTCCCGCCGCCAGGCCCAGGCACCACAGCAGCAGCCGGCCCAAGTGAGAGCCCAGCGAGGTGCCGAATCGGGAGGAGGGGGAGTGGCCGGCAGTGGCTGCGGTGTCGGAGCGGGGCGCAGCGGATCGAGACTTGTCGTTCATGGGGCCGGCAAAAGGCGCCACGGGCGCACAAAGACGTGGCGGCGGATTATAGGAAGGCGGATGCCCCCTGCTTCTACGTCAGGCGGGTTACGAAACGGTGTGTCATACAACCGCTTCCCGGAGGTTTTTCAGGAGCTTGCAAGCTCGTTGATTCGTGTATGTTTAGCAACGTGGCGTTACCAGCTCGCGCCGGATTTCCGTTCGGCGTCAACGGCTTTGCTGC
>CBFGPX010000231.1:0-6905 GCA_965650725.1 uncultured Comamonadaceae bacterium
ACCGGCAAGCACATCGCCAGACGGGCCGGCTTGGGAGCGGCCCGGCGCTCGGCCCAAAGACGTGACGAAGTTGGCAGACCATGGAGGGGGACACCCCCTGGTCACCTGACTGTCACGGGCGCTTTCAAGAATCCGTGTCGCAAGCGGTGCCGGCTGTCTCGGTGCCGCCCGCCGACCCGGAGCCCCCCATGCGCGACCACGCGCCCGATCCCCTCGCCGACGCGCTGCACCGCCTCATCGAGCAGCGCACGTTCGACATCCACTTCCAGCCGCTGGTCGCCATCGACCGTGCCGAGATCTACGGCTTCGAGGCGCTGACCCGCGCACCGGCCGACGGGCCGCTGCATTCACCGCTGGTGCTGTTCGACACCGCCGCGCGGCTGGGCCGCCTGGTGGAGCTGGAGCACCTCATCGTGCAGCGCGCCCTGCAGCGCTTCAAGGGCCTAAGCCTGCCGGGCCAGCTGTTCCTCAACGTCACGGCCGACACGCTGCTGGGCGCGCGCGAGCACGCCGGGCTGCTGACGACCGAGCTGGCCGAGCTGGGCCTGCCGACCTCGCGCGTCGTCATCGAGCTGACCGAGACCCGACCCATCGCCGACCTGGTGCAGCTGGACGACGCGCTGCAGGCGCTGCGCGAGCGGGGCTTTCGCATCGCGCTGGACGACCTGGGCGAGGGCTTCGCCTCGCTGCGCCGCTGGATGGAGATGCGGCCCGACTTCGTCAAGATCGACCGCCACTTCATCGACGGCATCGCGCAGGAGCCGCTGAAACAGCAGTTCGTGCGCTCCATCGTCGAGATGGCCGCCACCAGCGGCTGCGAGGTCGTCGCCGAAGGCCTGGAGCAGGAGCCCGACCTGGACGTGCTGCGCCGCCTGGGCCTGACCATCTGCCAGGGCTATCTGTTCGCGCGCCCCAGCGCCACCCCGCGTGCGTCCCTGAGCGCGCAGTGGAGCGGGCGGCTGGCCGCCGACGCCCAACCGCGCCTGCTGCAGAACGACCTGGCGCTGCCGCTGGCCCAGGGCGCCATCACCAGCGCCGCACAGCTGGCGCGCCGCGGCCTGACCGTCACGGCGGCGGCCAACTGCCGCAGCGTGGTGGACCTGTTCCACCGGGACGAGCAGCTGCTGGCCATCCCCGTGCTGGACGAGCAGCAGCGCCCCATCGGCGTGCTGCGCTCGCTGCACGTGCTCAAGCGTGGCACGGAGCGCTACTTCATGGACATCTTCGACAAGCGCAGCTGCGTGGAGCTGATGGACCCGCACCCGCTGGTGTTCGACGTCGCCACGCCGCTGCGGGCGATGAGCGAGGCGCTGGCCAGCCTGGACGAACGCCTGCTGATCGACGGCTTCATCGTCACGCGCGACGGCAGCTATTTCGGCTCGGGCCGCAGCTCCGACCTGCTGAAGGCCGTGTCCGACCTGCAGGTGCACGCCGCGCGCTACGCCAACCCGCTGACCCTGCTGCCCGGCAACGTGCCCATCGACCACCACCTGGACCGCCTCATCGAGGCCGGCGAGACCTTCGCCGCGGTGGTCTGGGACATCGACCACTTCAAGCCCTTCAACGACGTCTACGGCTACCGCGTGGGCGACGACATCATCCGCCTCGCCGCGCGCGTGCTGACGCAGGCCGCCGACCCGCAGCTGGACTTCGTCGGCCACATCGGCGGCGACGACTTCGTCATGGTGCTGGGCAGCGCGGACTGGGAAGCGCGGCTGGCGCGCATCTGCACGGCCTTCGATGCCGGCGTGCGCAGCTTCTTCTCGGCCGAGCACCTGGCCGCCGGCGGCTACATCACGTTGAACCGCCAGAACCAGCCCAGCTTCCACCCGCTGCCCACCATCTCGGCCGGCGCCGTGCTGCACCTGCCGGGTCATTTCGACGGCGCGCGCGCACTCAGCGCCGCGCTGACCGAGCCCAAGCGCGTCGCCAAGGGCCGCGCCGGCGGCAGCCGCTTCTTCGTCGACCGTCGCCAGCCGTCCCAGCGCGCCCTGCTCGCCGCCGCCTGATCGCATTCGGTCGTGAGCCGCAAGGTCGCGGCACCACCCCCTCACCGCCATGAAAACCACCCAGCCCCTGAGCCTGCGCACGCGGCTCGCCGTCATCGCCTGCCTGTCTCTTCTGCTCGGCGCCCTGCCCGGCGCGCTACTGCTGCGCGGCTATGCCGAACAGCTGGACAACGCGGCCCGCCAGCACCGGGCCCTGCCCGCCAACCGCGCCTGGCAGGCGCTGCTGGCGCAGCTGCAGCAGCAGCGCGGCCTGGCCGCCGCCGGCCTGTCCACCCAGCCCGACGCCCGCCCCCAGGCCATCGCCGCGGCACAGGCGGTCCAGGCCGCGCTGCAGGCCCTGGATGCGGCGCTGGACCGCGGGCTGGAGCCGACGCTCGCGGCCTCTCAGCGCGAACAAGTGGCGGCGCTGCGCGAGCGGCAGGCCGAGCTGGCTCGCGCCATCGCCGACGGCCCGCTGGACCTGCCCCGTCTGCTGGCCGCCCAGGCCGCGCTGGCCGACACGGCCTTCGACGCGCTGGCCCGGCTGAACGCCGGCACCGGCCTGCTGTTGGACGCCGACGCCGCCTCGCGCTTCGCCATCGACGCCGGCCTGCAGGCCGCGCCGCGCGTGCAGGACGCGCTGTCGGAGCTGGCGGCGCTGGCCCGCGCTGCGGCCGTGGACGACCCCGCACGCATGGCCACCGCCCACACCCGCTACCGCGAGCAGGCGGCACAGATGCAGTTGCAGCTGCAGCTCGCGCTGCAGGCCCGCGACGCCGACCCGCGCCTGGCGCCGCTGCTGCAGGCCGCCCAGGCCCAGCGCGCCCAGGTGGACCAGACGCTGGACGCCGCCGCAAGCGACCTCAACTTCCCGCTGGACCAGCTGGCCGCGCGGCTGGCCGAGGCCGGCGCGCTGCAGGCCCAGCTCAGCGCCCAGGTCATGCAGGCGCTGGACAACCGCCTGGCGGCGCGCGCCGAGGCCGCCGCGCTGCGCCGCAACGCGCTGCTGGTGCTGCTGCCCACGGCATTGGCCTGCATGCTGTGGCTGATGATGCGCGCCATACGGCAGCTGCTGGGGCCGGTGCACCAGATGCTGGAGGCCACCGAGCGCATCGCCGCCGGCGACCTCAGCCAGCCGGTGCCGCAGGGCCGCCGCGACGAACTGGGCCGCGTGCTGGCGGCGCTGGGCGACATGCAGCAGCGCCTGCGCGGGCTGGTGGAGCGCATCCATGAGGACGCCGGCGGCATCCGCCTGGCGGCCCGCGAGATCGCCACCGGCAACCAGGATCTGGCCCGCCGCACCGAGGCCGCCGCCGCGCGCCTGCAGCAGACCGCCGGCCACGTGCAGCTGCTGGCCGTGGCCGTGCGGCACAGCAGCGAGGCCGCGCTGGACGCCGAGGGCCTGGCCGGCTCGGCCGCCGACGTGGCCTCGCAGGGCAGCCGCGTGGTGGGCGACGTGGTCGGCACCATGCACGGCATCGCCGATGCCAGCCGGCGCATCGCCGACATCACCGGCCTCATCGACGGCCTCGCCTTCCAGACCAACATCCTCGCGCTCAACGCCGCCGTCGAGGCGGCGCGCGCCGGCGAGCAAGGGCGCGGCTTCGCCGTCGTGGCCGCCGAGGTGCGCGCGCTGGCGCAGCGCAGCGCCACGGCCGCCCGCGAGATCAAGACGCTGATACAGCAGTCCGCCGAACGCGTGGAGGCCGGCACGGCCCAGGCCGCCGAGGCCGGCGGCGCGGTGACCGCCATCCTGGGCAAGGTGCGCGACATGAGCGCGCTGATCCACACCATGGCCCAGCAGACCCGCGCCGAGGCGCAGCAGGCCACCGAGGTCGGCCAGGCCGTGCAGGCCATCGACGCGATGACGCAGCAGAACGCCGCGCTGGTGGAGCAGGCCGCCGCGTCGGCCGACAGCCTGCGCGCCCAGGCCCAGCACATGGACGCGACGGTGAACGGATTCCGTCTGTGAGCCGACGGAGGCAGGGGCTTCCTACAATCGGGGCGTGAATCTCGATGCCACGCTCAACGCCGACCTGCACTGCCACTCCGTCGTCTCGGACGGCACGCTGACACCCGAGGAGCTGGCCGAGCGGGCCGCGGAGCGCGGCGTGCGGCTGTGGTCGCTGACCGACCATGACGAGATCGGCGGCCAGGCCCGCGCCATCGCGGCGGCCAAGGCCCACGACATGGCCTACCTGACCGGCACCGAGATCTCGGTGACCTTTGCCGGCCGCGTGGTGCACATCGTGGGCCTGGGCTTCGACCACGAGTCGCCCGAGATGGTGGAGGGCCTGCGCGCCACCCGCGGCGGCCGCGAGGCCCGCGCCCGCGAGATGGCGGCCGGCCTGCTGGCGCAAGCCGGCATCGCCGGCGCCTTCGAGGGCGCGCTGAAGTACGTGGGCAACCCCGACCTGATCTCGCGCACGCATTTCGCGCGCTTCCTCGTCGACGCGGGCCACTGCACCGACGTGCCGGACGTGTTCCGCCGCTTCCTGACCGAAGGCAAGCCCGGCTTCGTGCCGCACAAGTGGGCCAGCTTGAAGGACGCGGTGGGCTGGATCACGCGCGCCGGCGGCGTGGCCGTCATCGCCCACCCGGGCCGCTACGACTTCACGCCCACCGAGGAGTACGCGCTGATCACCGAGTTCATGGCCCACGGCGGTCGCGGCATCGAGGTGGTCACCGGCAGCCACACGCCGGCCGAGTTCCAGCAGTACGCCGACACCGCCGAGGAATTCGGCCTGCTGGCCTCGCGCGGCTCGGACTTCCACAGCCCCGAGGAAAGCCGCGTGGACCTGGGCGCGCTGCCGCCGCTGGCGGGCAGGCTGACGCCGGTGTGGGCCGAACTCGCTGATCGGATTCATCGCTGATGGCCCAGCTCTTCGAAGTCCACCCCGACAACCCGCAGCCGCGCTTCCTGCGCCAGTGCGCGCAGATGCTGCAGGCGGGCGGCATCGGGGCGATCCCGACGGACTCCAGCTATGCCTTCGTCTGCCACCTGAACGACAAGGCCGCCGCCGAGGCGCTGCGGCGCGTGCGCGGAGTGGACGACAAGCACCACCTGACGCTGCTGTGCCGCGACCTGTCGGAGCTGGCCACCTACGCGATGGTGGACAACCGGCAGTACCGCCTGCTGAAGCTGGCCACGCCGGGCGCCTACACCTTCATCCTGCCGGCCACCAAGGAAGTGCCGCGGCGGCTCTCCCACCCCAGCCGCCGCACCATCGGCCTGCGCGTGCCGGAGCACCGCGTCACGCAGGAGCTGCTGGCGCTGTTCGGCGAGCCGCTGCTGTCCACCACGCTGATCCCGCCCGGCGAGAGCGAGCCGATGAACGATGCCGGCGAGGTGGCCGAGCGCCTGGACCGCCAGTTGCAGTTCATCCTCGACGCCGGCGCCTGCCCGGCCCAGCCCACCACGGTGCTGGACCTGAGCCAGGGCGACGAGCCCGTGCTGGTGCGCCAGGGGCGGGGCGATCTGGCGCGGCTGGGGCTACAGCTCGACTGATCGCGCGCCGTCCCGCAGCTCATCCATCTTTTTTGCAGTTCATCCGGCGCGGCCGGCGCTTGATCGCAGGCCTGTGGAAGCGGGTGGGCGCGATGACGAAACTGACTCCATCGAACAAGCAATCACGCGGTTCGAAACCCACCGAACGGAGTCCATCATGAACCTGCAAGACCGCCTCTTCACCGCCGTCATCGCCGCCGTTGCCGGCCTCACCTTCTCCGTCGTCGCACAGGCGGCACCCCAGGACGTCGTCAAGCTGGAACGCGTCGTCGTCACCGGCAAGGCCACCCGTGCTGATGCTCAAGTGGTGACCCAGCTGCCCCGCGTCGTCGTGACCGGCTATGCCCAGCGTGAAGTGGCTCAGCTGCCGCGCGTGACCGTGGTCGGCTACAGCGACGCCACGCTGCTGCGCCAGATGACGCTGGCCGCTGCCAAGACCACCACCCAGCGCGTCTGAGCCCGGCGTCCGACGACATGCGAATGACGCCTTTTTCCACCACCGCCGAGCCGAACCGCCAGCGCTGCCGAGCCAGCGCTGCCGATTCGGCTCGGCCTATTTGATGATGTCGATGATGCGTGACCGGTCGAAGCCCAGCACCGTCTGGCCGCGCACGATCAGCGTGGGCGTGCCCATGCCGCCCAGCGCCTGGTAGTCGGCGCGGCATTGCGCATCGCGCTCGATGAAGCACTCGTCGAACGCGACGCCCTCGTCCTGCATCCAGCGCCGCGCCGCCGTGCACCAGCCACAGGTCTCGGACGAGATCATGCGGATGTCGCCCGGCTTCACGCGCTGGGCCAGCAGCTCGCCGTCCTCCGCCTTCACATGGCTGCGCCAGGCCCAGGAGGCGGCGGCGGCCAGCGCGATGACGACGAGCAGGGAACGTGGGGGCAGGTTCATGCCCCGATGCTAGGGCTTCAGTAAACGTCGGGCACGAAGAGGTTGTCTGGCACCGGACTGCGGATGTAGTCCTCACGCCGCTCGCGGGCCGGCAGCTCGATGTCGGCGTGCGGCACGTCCTGGTAGGGCATCTGGCCCAGCAGGTGGCTGATGCAGTTCAGCCGCGCGCGCTTCTTGTCGTCGGCGCGCACCACCCACCATGGCGACTCAGGCGTGTGGGTGCGCTCCAGCATCACCTCCTTGGCCTTGGTGTACTCCTCCCAGCGGCGGCGCGATTCCAGGTCCATGGGGCTGAGCTTCCACTGCTTCAGCGGGTCGTGGATGCGGCCGAGGAAGCGGATGCGCTGTTCGTCGTCGCTGATCGAGAACCAGTACTTGATGAGCTGGATGCCCGAGCGCTGCAGCATGCGCTCGAACTCGGGCGCGGAGCGGAAGAACTCCTCGTACTGCTCGTCGGTGCAGAAGCCCATGACACGCTCGACGCCGGCGCGGTTGTACCAGCTGCGGTCGA
>CBFGPX010000232.1:0-6877 GCA_965650725.1 uncultured Comamonadaceae bacterium
CGACGGCTTCGTCCACGTCGCTGATGAAGGCGCCGGGCTGGCTGCGCGGCACCAGGCTGCCGTCGGCGCGGTAGCCGCGGTCGGCGAACACCTCGGACACGGCGCGCAGGCCGGCGCGCTCGGCGGCGCGCAGCAGTTCGCTGCCGGCCAGGCCGTAGACCGCGAGGCCGGGATTCACGTCGAGCACCGCCGCGGCGACGGCATCGGCCAGCGCCGGGTCGCGCGCGGCCTGGTTGTAGAGCGCGCCATGCGGCTTCACGTGGTGCAACTCGCCGCCCTGCGCGCGTACCAGCGCGTCCAGTGCGCCGATCTGGTAGATCAGGTCGGCGCGCACGTCGGCGGGCGACAGCTGCATCTCGCTGCGGCCGAAGTTGTCGCGGTCGGGGTAGCTGGGGTGGGCGCCGATGGCGACGCCGCGCGCCAGCGCCGCGGCCACCGTCGCCTGCATCAGCCGGGCGTCGCCGGCATGCCAGCCGCAGGCGATGTTGGCGGCGCTGACCAGTGCCAGCAGTTCGGCGTCGTCGGGCGCGCCTTCGCCGAGGTCGGCGTTCAGGTCCACATGAAGGTTCATGGCGCGTAGCTCCATTGATGCAGGTCGCGCTGGCGCTCGCGCAGCGCGGCCAGCGCCTCCTCGGGCGAGCAGGGCACGAAGCGCAGCGTCGCGCCCAGGCGCAGTTGCGCGAGCTTCCACAGGTCGGCGCGGATGACGACGGCAATCTTCGGGTAGCCGCCGGTGGTCTGTGCATCGGCCAGCAACACGATGGGCTGGCCCGACGGCGGCACCTGCACGACGCCCGGCAGCACGCCGTGCGAGGGCAGCTCCCCGCCGCGTTCGCGCGTGAGTACCGGGCCGGCCAGCCGGTAGCCCATGCGGTTGCTTTGCGGCGTGACGGTCCAGCCGCTGGCCAGCAAGGCCTCGCGCGACGCGGTGTCGAACTCGGCGTACTCGGGGCCGGGCAGCACGCGCACGGTTGGCGTCCAGTCGGGCAGGCGCAGGCCCGCCGGCTTCAGCGGCAAGCGGGCGGGCGGGCCCAGGGGCAGCCGGTCGCCGTCGCGCAGCGCGCGGCCGTCCAGGCCGCCGAAGCGCGCTTTCAGGTCGGTGCTGCGCGAGCCCAATGCGGCGGGAGTGGCGATGCCGCCGGACATGCAGACGTAGCTGCGCATGCGCTCGCGCGGCGCGGCCAGCTGGAGTTGCTGGCCGGCGCGCACGGCGCAGCGCCAACCGGGGCGCAGCGGGCGGCCGTCCAGGCTGGCCTCCGCGTCGGTGCCGGTCAGCGCGATCCAGCCATCGGCATGAAAGCGCAGCGTGGCGCCGCCCAGCGTGAACTCCAGGCCGGCGGCGTCGGCCGCGTTGCCCAGCAGCAGGTTGCCGGCCGCCAGCGCGACGTCGTCCAGCGCGCCGCAGCGGCTGACGCCGCGGTCGCGCCAGGCGTGGCGGCCGAGGTCCTGCACGGTGGCCAGCGGGCCGGCGCGGACGATCTCGATCATGTCGGCACGAAGCGCACGCGGTCGCCCGACGCCAGCAGCGTGGGTGGCTCGGCCTGCGGGTCGAACAGCGGCAGCGCGGTGCGGCCGATCAGCTGCCAGCCGCCCGGCGTGGCCAGCGGGTAGATGCCGGTCTGCGCGCCGCCGATGCCGACGCTGCCGGCCGGCACCGCGGTGCGCGGCTCGGCCCGGCGCGGCGTGTGCAGCGACTCGTCCAGTCCGCCCAGGTAGGCGAAGCCGGGCTGGAAGCCGATGAAGTAGACGACGTATTCGGCCGCCGCGTGGCGGCGCACGACTTCATCGGCGCTCAGCTCACAGTGGTCGGCGACGTCGCCGAGGTCGGGACCGTCGTAGCGGACCGGGATCTCGACGAGCCGGCCAGCGGCCTGTTTGCGCAGCGGCTGCTTCCACAGCGCCAGGGCGGCCTGGGCCAGTGCTTCGGCCTCGGTGCGCAGCGGGTCGAAGCTCAGCGTCAGGTTGTTCATGCCGGGAATGACGCTCAGCACGCTGCCGTTCTGCGCCAGCGCGGCGGCCAGCTGCCAGACGCGCTGCTGGTGTTCCAGCGTGATGGGCCCGCCCACCGCGCAGCACAGCGCCGCCTCGCCCAGCGGGCGGATCAGCAACTCCGTGGGCTCAGGCGGCTTGTCCATGTGCCGCGAGTATCGCGGTCGTAAACTCCCGCCGCCCATGACCGAACCCCTTTTCACGCCCGCCGACGAGTACGCGATGCGCCTCGCGCTGGACCAGGCGCACAACGCCTGGCTGGTGGGCGAGGTGCCGGTGGGCGCCGTCATCACGCGGGGCGGCCAGGTCATCGCGACCGGCTACAACCGCCCGATCACGACGCACGACCCGACCGCGCATGCCGAGATCGTCGCGCTGCGCCACGCGGCCACGCTGCTGGAGAACTACCGGCTGCCGGAGTGCGAGCTGTTCGTCACGCTGGAGCCCTGCGCGATGTGCGCGATGGCGCTGATGCATGCGCGCTTCAAGCGCGTGGTGTTCGCCGCGACCGACCCCAAGACCGGCGTGGCCGGCTCGGTGACCGACCTGTTCGCGCTGCCGCAGCTCAATCACCACACGCGCATCGAGCGCGGGCTGATGGCGGATGCGTCGGCCCAGTTGCTGCGCGACTTCTTCGCCGAGCGCCGCGAGGCCGCACGCGCACGCCGCGCCGAGCGGCAGGGGCTCATCCCCACCGGCGAAGCCACCCATCTGGACGACCACTGATGACCTCTCTGACGCTGTTCACGCCTGCGGGCGCCTTGGCCAAGGCCGCCAACCTGACGCGTGCTGCCCGGCGGCTGACGAAGCTGGGCTTCGAGGTCGAGATCGACGCCGATGCGCTGGCGCGCCACCAGCGCTTTGCCGGCGACGACGCGACGCGGCTGGCGGCCATCCATCGCATCGCCGATGCGGCGCCGTCCATCGCCCTGGCCACGCGCGGCGGCTATGGCCTGACGCGCCTGCTGGACCAGCTGGACTGGGGCCGCATCGCCAAGAGCGTGGAGCACGGCACGCGCTGGGTCGGCTACAGCGACCTGACGGCGCTGCAGAACGGCTTCATCGCCCGCCACAAGGGGCTGGCGATGTGGTCCGGGCCGCTGGCCTGCGACGACTTCGGCCGCAGCGATGCCGAGGGCGGCGTGGACGAGGTGACGCAGGACTGCTTTCTCGAAGCCATGAGCGGCGCGCTGGAGGCGGTGGGTTTCCGCGCGCCGACGCCCGAGTTCGACGGCCTGGAGGCGCGCGGCCGGCTGTGGGGGGGCAACCTGACGGTGCTGTGCTCGCTGCTGGGCACGCCGCACTGGCCCAAGATCAAGGGCGGCATCCTGTTCCTGGAAGACGTCAACGAGCACCCGTACCGCGTCGAGCGCCAGCTGTTGCAGCTGCAGCAGGCCGGCGTCATCGACAACCAGGTGGCCGTGCTGCTGGGTGACTTCAGCGGCGCGGCGAAGTCGCCGCTGGACCGCGGCTACGGCATCAAGGATGCAGTGGCCGCGCTGCGCGCCCGCACGAAGACGCCGGTGCTGACCGGCCTGCCGTTCGGCCACGTGCGCACCAAGGTCTGCCTGCCGGTGGGCGGCACCGTGGAGTTGTACGTGCAGGGCCGCGAGGCCATCGTGGGCTGGCAGTCCGACCCGCGGCTGGCCCATGCGGCGCATCACGACCATGGCCCGGAGTGCGGCGACGACTGCGGGCACGACCACCGCCATCACTGAAGACACCCCGGGTTTCCGGTGTGGCCGGCACGCGGCGCGCCACTATGATTCCGCCCGTCGCCTCGGCTTTGCCGGGGCTTCGCTTTTTCGGGAGTCGGGACGTGGCAGGTCGAGCGGGTTGGATCAAGGCAGGCATGGGCGCGCTGGCGCTGGCGCTGCTGGCCGCCTGCAACAACAGCCCCTTCCCGCGCGGCGCCGAGCGCGAGAACACGCTGTACATGGCCTTCGCCGAACGCTCGCCGCGCTACCTGGACCCGACCTCCTCGTATGCGGCGCCCGAGAGCACCTACGTCTACGAGATCAGTGAGCCGCCCTACGGCTACCACCACCTGAAGCGGCCGTACACGCTGATCCCGCGCGCGGCGGCCAGCATCACCAAGCCCTATTTCCTGGACAAGCAGGGCCAGCGGCTGCCGGACGACGCACCGGACGAGTTGATCGCCGAGGCCGTCTACGACATCGAGATCCGGCCCGGGCTGAAGTGGTCGCCGCACCCGGCGTTCGCCAAGGATGGGCAGGGGAACTACCTCTATCACCACCTGAAGCCGGGTGAGCTGGGCGGCAAGCGCAGCCCGTTCGAGTTCCAGCAGCTGGCGACGCGCGAGGTGGTGGCTGAGGACTTCGTCTACGCGCTCAAGCGCCATGCCAGCCCGCGGCTGGAGGCGCCGGTGGCGGCGGTGTTCTCGGAGCACGTGCTGGGGCTGAAGGACTACATGGCGCTGCTGCGGCGCGAGAGCGAAAAGCAACTGGCCGGCTTGCCGGAGAGTCTGGCCGACAAGCCCTTCCTGGACCTGCGCCAGTGGCCGATGGCGGGCGCGGTGGCCGTCAACGACCACCTGCTGCGCATCCGCCTCAAGGGCCGCTACCCGCAGTGGCAGTACTGGCTGGCCACCAACTTCACCGCACCCATTCCCTGGGAGGTGGACGCCTTCTACGCCCAGCCCGGCATGGCGGCCAACTCGATGGGCTGGAACCGCTGGCCGGTGGGCACGGGGCCGTTCATGATGACCGAGTACGTGCAGGACCGCCGGCATGTGATGAGCCGCAACCCCCACTACCGGCCCGACACCTATCCCTGCGAAGGCGAGCCCGGCGATGCCGAGGCGGGGCGCCTGGCCGACTGCGGCAAGCGCGTGCCCTTCGTCGACAAGGTGGTCGCGATCAACGTCAAGGAGAAGGTGCCCATCAAGGAGCTGTTCAAGCAGGGCTACCTGGACCTGCCCGAGATGGACCGCGCCGACTGGGGTGTGAATCTGGCCGTGGACCGGGACGACTCGGACGAGGTGCGCGCCTTCTTCGAGCAACGCGGCTTCCAGCTGCCGATGACGGTGGACATTTCCAACTGGTATCTGGGCTTCAACTGGATGGACCCGGTCGTCGGCCAGGGCGATACGCCCGAGCAGCGCAAGCGCAACCGTGCGCTGCGCCAGGCCATCTCCATCGCCATCGACTGGGAGGAGGGCTATGGCCGCATCTTCCGCGACAAGGGCGGCGACGCGGCGCACGGGCCCATCCCGCCGGGCGTGTTCGGGTCCAGGGAAGGGCAACCGGGCGAGTTCAACCCGGTCACGCACCGGTTGGTGAATGGCAAGGTCGAGCGCCGGCCCATAGCGGACGCTCACCAGTTGATGGAGCAGGCCGGCTACCCCGGCGGCCGCGACGCGACGACCGGCAAGCCGCTGGTGCTGAACTACGACTTCCAGCGCGTCGTCACGCCGGAGCTGAAGGCCGAGAACGACTGGCTGATCCGCCAGTTCGCCAAGCTGGGCATACAGCTGGACATCCGCGCGACGGACTACAACCAGTTCCAGGAGAAGGTGTTGAAGGGCAAGCACCAGATCTTCTGGTGGGGCTGGTTCGCCGACTACCCGGACGCCGAGAACTTTCTGTTCCTGCTCTACGGCCCCAACAGCAAGAGCCAGCACGAGGGCGAGAACACCGCCAACTACCTGAACCCCGAGTTCGACCGGCTGTACCGCAAGCTGCAGTCGCTGGAGGACGGGCCCGAGAAGGCCGACGTGATGGCGAAGATGAACGACATCGTCCGCCAGGACGCGCCGTGGGCCTGGGGCTACTGGAGCTATTCGGGCGTGGCCTTCCAGCGCTGGGTGCACAACGGCAAGCCCGGCGTCGTCGTGCGTGACCGCGCGCGTTACCTGCGCGTGGACACCGAGGAGCGCACGCGCAGCATCGCCGCGTGGAATCAGCCGGTCTGGTGGCCGCTGCTGGCGTTTGCGGTCGGCGGGCTGGCCATCTTCATCGCGACGCGCCGTGCCTGGGCCAAGCGCGAGTCGGCCACCGCACTGGGAGGCACGCGCTGATGCTGGGCTTCGTCATGCGCCGCCTGGGCTACGGCCTGGCCATCCTCGTCGGCGTCAACCTGTTTACCTTCTTCCTGTTCTTCTCCGTCAACACGCCGGACGACATGGCGCGGCTGAACATCGGCGGCAAGCGCGTCACGCAGGAGCAGATCGAGGTCTGGAAGCGCGAGCGCGGCTACGACAAGCCGCTGTATTTCGATGCGACCAAGCAGGGTGCCGAGCAGCTGACGCACACCATCCTGTGGGAACGCTCGGTCAGCCTGTTCGCGCTGGACTTCGGCAAGAGCGACGCGCGCCAGGCGGTCAACATCGGCCACGAGGTCAAGGTGCGCATGGGCGTGAGCCTGCAGCTGGCGCTGCCACTGTTCATCCTGCAGGTCATCGTCAGCGTGGCGTTCTCGCTGCTGCTGGTGTTCTTCCGGCACACGCGCATCGATTTCTGGGGCGTGGTGCTGTGCGTGCTGATGCTGTCCATCAGCAGCCTGTTCTACATCATCGTGGGCCAGTACCTGTTCGCCCGCGTGCTGAAGCTGGTGCCGATGAACGGCTTCGCGCCGGGGCTGGACGTGGTGCGCTTTCTGGCGCTGCCCATCCTCTTGTCGCTGCTGTCCCGGCTGGGCGGCGAAGCGCGGCTGTACCGCGCGATGTTTCTGGAAGAGATGGGCAAGGACTACGTGCGCACCGCGCGCGCCAAGGGCCTCAGCGAAGGCCGCGTGCTGCGCCGCCATGTGCTGCGCAACGCGCTGATCCCCATCATCACCAGCGCCGGCAGCTACCTGCCCTATGTCTTCCTCGGCAGCCTGGTGTTCGAGAGCTTCTTCGGCATCCCGGGCCTGGGCGCCTTCGTCA
>CBFGPX010000233.1:0-6748 GCA_965650725.1 uncultured Comamonadaceae bacterium
CCGCTGCTGGTGTGGCTGCTGGGCGCGGGGCTGCCGGACCAGGCCTTTGATGCGTCGGTGGCGATGACGCGCTTCATGTTCCCCTACATCACCTGCATGTCACTGGTAGCGCTGGCGGCCGGCATCCTGAACACCTGGAAGCGCTTCGTCGTGCCGGCGGCGACGCCCGTGCTGCTGAACCTCAGCGTCATCGTGGTGGGCTGGTCGCTGGTGGGGCCGCTGGAGCGCGCGGGCTATCCGGGCATCTACGCGATGGCTTTCGGCGTCATGCTGGGCGGCGTGCTGCAACTGCTGGTGCAATGGCCGGCGCTGCGCGCCGTGGGCGCGATGCCGCGCATGCGGCTGAGCTGGGGCGGCTTCAAAGCATCGCACGAGCACCCGGGCGTGGGGCGTGTGCTCGTGCAGATGGGGCCGGCCTTGCTGGGCGTGGGCGTGGCCCAGTTGTCGCTGATGATCAACACGCAGATCTCCAGCCACATCGCCGAGGGCGCCACCTCCTGGCTGAACTACGCCGACCGGCTCATGGAGTTCCCCATCGGGCTGCTGGGCGTGGCGCTGGCCGCGGTGTTGACGCCGCAGTTGGCGGCGGCGCAGGCATCGGGGCAGGGCGAGCGCTACAGCCGCCTGCTGGACTGGGGCCTGCGCATGGTGCTGCTGCTGGCGCTGCCCTGTGCCGTCGCGCTGCTGGTGTTCGCCGAGCCGCTGACGGCCGTGCTGTACCACCGCGGCAAGTTCCTCGCGTCAGACGTGGCCAACACGGCCCAATCCGTCATGGGCTGGGGTGTCGGCCTGCTGGGGCTGATCGCGGTCAAGGTGCTGGCGCCGGGCTTCTATGCCCGGCAGGACACGGGCACGCCGGCCAAGATCGCCATCGCCGTGCTGGTGCTGACCCAGCTGTTCAACGTCGCCTTCGTCCCGTGGATCGGCGTGGCGGGCCTGGCGCTGTCCATCGGTCTGGGCGCGCTGGTGAATGCCGGCTGGCTGCTGTGGGGCTTGAAGAGGCTGGGCAGCTACCGCCCCGAGCCAGGCTGGTGGGGCTTCGGCCTGCGCGTGGGCCTGGGCTGCCTCGCCATGGGCTTGCTGCAATGGCAGCTGGCGACGCGGCTGGACTGGATAGACCTTGGCGCCCACGAACTGCAGCGGGCCCTGGTGATGGCCGCCAGCCTGGGCGGCAGCGCGGTGGTCTATTTCGGTGTGCTGCTGCTGGCCGGCCTGAGGCCGCGGGCGCTGGGCCGCCCGCTCTGAGGCCTGCGATGCGTTACGCGCCGCTGACCCCCCTGGATTACTTCGCCAGCCTGGTGGCTGAGGACCGGAGTCTGAACCTGCTGGAGGCGGCCGTCAGCCTGGCCCAGGACGAGTACCCGACTCTGGACGTGCAGGCCGTGCTGGCCGACGTGGACGCCCTGGCGCGGCGGCTGCGCGGGCGCATCTCCCTGCAGATGGGGCCCGCCGAGCGCCTGCAGTTGCTGACCCGCTTCTTTCATGGCGAGCTGGGCTTTGCCGGCAACCTGAACAACTACTACGCGGCGGACAACAGCTACGTCCACCGCGTGCTGGAGCTGCGGCGCGGGATCCCCATCACGCTGGCCGTGCTGCTGCTGGAGCTGGGTGAACAAGCCGGGTTGCGCATGGCGGGCGTCGCCTTTCCGGGCCACTTCCTGGTCAAGTGCCGCGCGGGACTGAGCGACGTCATCCTGGACCCCTTCACCGGCGAGGCCTTGTCGCCCAGCCGGCTGGAGGAGCGGCTGGCCGTCTACCGCCAGGGCAGCGAGCTGCCGCGCGACCTGGAACTGCCGCTGGACTTCTTCCTGCAGGCCGCGACGCCGCGCCAGATCCTGGCCCGCATGCTGCGCAACCTGAGGGAGGTGCATCGTTCGGCGGCCGACGCGCGCCGGCTGCTGGCCGTGCAGCACCGGCTGGTGGTGCTGCTGCCCGGCGACGCCATCGAGCGCCGCGACCGCGGCCTGATGCTGGACGCTCTGGGCGACCCGGCGGCCGCCGAAGACCTGGCTTTCTACCTCGCAGAGCGCGGCAGCGCGCCCGATGCGCCGGAACTGCGCCGCCGCCTGGCCCACCTGCTCGAAGGCCGCTCGCGGCCGCTTCAGTGACAATCCGCGCCCTCGCGCCCACCCAAGATGATGAAGCTCAACAAGCCTCAACGCACCGCCCTGGCCTGGGGCGGCGTCGCGCTCGCCGGCATCCTGATGCTGTGGCTGCTGTCGCCTGTGCTCGCCCCCTTCATCGCCGCGCTTGTGTTGGCCTATGCGCTGTCGCCGGTCGTGCAGGCGCTGGTGAACCGACGCCTGCCGCGCGCGCTGGCGGTGCTGTTGGTGGAGCTGGTCTTCGTGCTGGCGCTGCTGGCCTTGCTGCTGCTGGTGCTGCCCATCCTCAGCAAGGAGCTGCCGGCGCTGCGCGAGCAGATTCCCGCGCTGGCGACGCTGGCCAATGACAAGCTGTCGCCCTGGTTGGCACAGCACGGCGTGCACCTGCAGCTGGATCCGACCAGCATCAAGGCCTTCGTGCTGAAGTATCTGGATGCCAACCTCGAAGAATGGCTGGCCACCGTGCTCAGCTCGGCGCGCATCGGTGGCAGCTTCCTGCTGGCCGTTGTGGGCAACGCGGTGCTGCTGCCGGTGGTGCTGTTCTACCTGCTGGACGACTGGCCTCACCTCGTGCAGCGCGTGCGCGGCCTGGTGCCGCCGTCGGCGCGCGAGTCGGTGGGCGGCTTCCTGGACGAATGCGATGCGACGTTGGGCCAGTACCTGCGCGGCCAGCTGCTGGTCATGGGCGCGCTGGCCATCTTCTACAGCGCCGGCCTGGCCATCGCCGGCTTCGAGCTGGCGCTGCCCATCGGCGTGTTCACCGGCCTCGCGGTCTTCATTCCTTACCTTGGCTTTGGTCTGGGCCTGGTGCTGGCGCTGCTGGCCGGACTGCTGCAGTTCGCGAGCTTCTATGGCCTGGCCGCGGTGGCCGTGGTGTTCGGCATCGGCCAGTTGCTGGAGAGCTTCGTGCTGACGCCGCGCTTCGTCGGCGAACGCATAGGCATGAGCCCGCTGATGGTCATCTTCGCGCTGCTGGCCTTCGGCCACCTGCTGGGCTTCGTGGGCGTGCTGATCGCGCTGCCGCTTTCGGCGGTGGCCGTCGTGGCGGTGCGCCGGGTGCACGAAGCCTATCTGGCGAGCTCCCTTTTTCGTTGATGCGGCAAATTCCCCTCTCGCTGCTGGCGCCACCGACGCACAGCTTCGACAACTTCCTGCCCGGCGCCAATGCCGAGGCGCTGGCCTATCTGCTGGGGCTGATGCCGGCCGACCCGCCCGTGCTGCTGTGGGGGCCGACCGGCTCCGGCAAGACCCATCTGTTGCAGGCGCTGGCCGAGCGCTGGCAGGAGGCCGGCCAGCGGGTCGCCTGGTACGACGCCGACACGCCGCTGCCCTGGGAGCTGCCCGCTCACGAGAGCCTGCTGCTGCTGGACGACTGTCAGCGCTTCGACGCCGGCCAGCAGCATGCCGCCTTCGCGCTGTTCGTCGCGTCTGCGGGGCAGGGCTACACCGTCGTCGCTACGGCCGACGCGCCCGCGGTGGACCTTCCCGTGCGCGAAGACCTGCGCACCCGCCTGGGCTGGGGCCCCAGCTTCCAGCTGACCCCGCTGCGGGAAGCCGAGATGCGCGCCGTGCTGCGCCGCGAGGCCGACCGTCGCGGCCTGCTGCTGGGTGACGAGGTGCTGGACTACCTGCTGACCCGCTTCGAGCGCAATCTCAAGGGCCTGATGGACCTGCTGGAGCGGCTGGACGAATTCGCCATGTCCACCAAGCGCGCACTGACGCTGCCGCTGTTGAAGACCATGCTGGCCGACGAAAAATAGACTCTGACCCCATTTTATGAATTTGACGCTGTTTGACCTCGATGGGACGCTGATCCCGGTGGATTCCGACCACTCCTTTGGCGCCTTCATGGTGGAGGTCGGTTGGGCCGACGGTGCCGCCTGGGGCGCGCGCAACGACGAGTTCTTCGCGCAGTACAACGCCGGAACGCTGGACCTGCCGGCCTATGTCGAGTTCGCCACCTCGGCCTGGCGCAGCCGACCGCTGGACGAGGCACTGGCGATGCGCGAGCGCTTCATGGCCCAGATCGGCAAGCCGGCGCTGAGGCCGCAGGCCCTGGCGCTTGTGGAGAAGCATCGTGCGGCCGGCGACCTGATCGCACTGGTCACGGCCACCAACGAGTTCGTCACCGCGCCGTTTGCCGAGGCCTTCGGCATAGCGCACCTGATCGCCGTGCAGCTGGAGCGCGACGCGCAGGGGGGCTACACCGGCGCCATCCGCGGCGTGCCCAGCTTCCGCGAAGGCAAGATCGCTCGCGTTGACGACTGGCTGCGAGGGCTGGGGGCACAATCGCGTGATTTCGAGCGCGTGACCTTCTACAGCGACTCGACCAACGACCTTCCCCTGCTCGAACGCGTCAGCCACCCGGTGGCGACCAATCCGAGTGCCTCGCTCGCCCAGATTGCTGCCGAGCGCGGCTGGCCCCAGCTCCAACTCTTCGCATGATCAAGAAGTTCATCGACAAGCTGTTCAGCAAGTCCGGCACCGCGGCTCCCAAGACCACGCCGCTGGGCAAGCGCGTCGAGGTCCCGGCCGACGTGCACGGCATCAACCCTGATTTGCTGGACGACCGCGCGGTCAAGGTCGTCAAGACGCTGACCGACGCCGGCTTCGAGGCCTACATCGTTGGCGGCGCCGTGCGCGACCTGCTGCTGGGCATGCGCCCCAAGGACTTCGACGTCGCCACCAACGCGACGCCCGAACAGGTCAAGGGCCTGTTCCGCCGCGCCTTCATCATCGGCCGGCGCTTCCGCATCGTCCACGTCGTCTACGGTCGAGGCCGTGAGCACGAGGTCATCGAGGTCTCGACCTTCCGCGCGCTGCCGACCGAGTCGGAGGCCGTGGCGGGCAACGAGAAGACGTCCAAGAGCGAACTGGAAGGCAAGCACCACGCCGTGGATGCCAGTGGTCGGGTGCTGCGCGACAACGTCTGGGGCCCGCAGATCGAGGATGCCGCGCGTCGCGACTTCACGGTCAACGCGATGTATTACGACCCGCAGCGCCGCCTGGTTGTGGACTATCACGGTGGCCTTGCCGACGCCAAGGCCAAGCTGCTGCGCATGATCGGCGACCCCGACACGCGCTACCGCGAAGACCCGGTTCGCATCGTCCGCGCCGTGCGCTTCGCGGCCAAGCTGGGCTTCGAGCTGGAGAAGAAGACGCTGGCGCCGGTCGCGGCCTGCATCCCGCTGCTGGCCAACGTGCCCGCCTCGCGCTTGTTCGACGAGATGATCAAGCTGCTGCAGACCGGCCACTCGCTGGCCAGCCTGGTGCAGTTGAAGAAGCTGGGCCTGGTGGGGCAGGGCGGCAAGGTGTTCGCTGTGCTGGACGCCATGCTGACCGACGCCGGTGACCTGCCTGATGGCGTGCGCGGCAAGTTCGTGCGCCAGGCTTTCGAGGACACCGACCGCCGCGTCAACGAAGGCCGCGGTGTCAGCCCCAGCTTCATGCTGGCCTGCATGCTGTGGCACGAAGTGCTGGACCGCTGGACCAAGATCCGCAATGGCGGCGAAGCCCCCGTGCCGGCGCTGGCCCAGGCCATCGACGCGGTGTTCGATGCCCGCATCGGCGACATCTCCGGCCGCGGCAAGCTGGCGGGCGACATGCGCGAGATCTGGATGATGCAGACCCGCTTCGAGCGCCGCAGCGGCTCGGGCGTGTTCAGCCTCGTCGAGCAGCCGCGTTACCGCGCCGGCTTCGACTTCCTTCGCTTGCGCGCCGACGCCGGCGAGATCGACCCCGCGTTGGCCGACTGGTGGGAAGACTTTGCGCTGGGTAGCGACGATGACCGCCAGGCCCTGCTGGCCGATGTGCGGGCCAGCCAGCAAAAGACGCCGCGCGTCGTCCGCGCACCGCGCCCCGTGACACCGGCACCATCCACCGACGAAGCCGAGGCCGACGTCGAATCCGCGCCCGCCAAGAAGCGCCGTCGCCGTCGTCGCAAGCCCTCTGGCGGCGGCGAGTCCGTAGCGCCAGCGCCCGCCGCCGAGTGAGCGAGCGCGCCTACGTCGGCCTGGGTGCCAATCTGGGCGCCGATCTGCTCGCCACGCTGGGCCGTGCCGCCGCCGCTTTGGCCGCGCTGCCCCGCACGCGGGTCGCAGCGCTGTCCAGCGCCTGGCGCAGCGCTCCCGTCGATGCCGGCGGTCCGGACTTCCTGAATGCCGTCGTGGCGCTGGACACGGAGCTGGCGCCGCTGGCGTTGCTGGACGCCCTGCAGGCCGTCGAAACAGCGCACGGCCGCGAGCGTTCCTACCGCAACGCACCGCGCACGCTGGACCTGGACCTGCTGATGCATGGCGACGCGCGGCTGGACACGCCGCGCCTGGTGCTGCCGCACCCCCGCCTTCACGAGCGCGCTTTCGTGCTGAGGCCGCTGCTGGAGATCGCACCCGAGCTGCTCCACCTGGCCACGCCTGGCGACTGGCAGTCACAGCGCATCGAGCGCCAGGGCCCCATTCCCTTCTGAACCGGAGCTTCGATGATGTTCTCCACTCTCGCCGGCTGGCAGACCGTGGGCCTGTTGCTGCTGTCCAACGTCTTCATGACCTTTGCCTGGTACGGCCACCTGAAGGGCCTGGCAACCAAACCCTGGTGGATCGCGGCGCTGATCAGCTGGGGCATCGCGCTGTTCGAGTACCTGCTGCAGG
>CBFGPX010000234.1:0-6678 GCA_965650725.1 uncultured Comamonadaceae bacterium
GCAGGCCAACGTGGCGCAACTGGCCAGTTGGGGCAGTTGGGTGCCGGCGGGCTGGCGGCTGGCCGGCCGCGCCGCAGCGACGATGCGGGTCGAAGGCCGGCTGGGCGCCCCCGAGCTGCACGGCCGCATCGAGGGCGACGGCCTGGCGCTGCGCCACCTGCTGTACGGCGTGGACTTCACCGACGGCCGCTTCGCGCTGGACCTGAAGGGCCAGCAGGCCGAGCTGACGCAGCTGGAAGCCAAGGGCGGCGACGGCTGGGTGCGTGCCAGCGGCCGTGCCGAGCTGGGCGCCAAGCCGGCCGCCCACGTCGAGTTCAAGGCCGACAAGCTGCGCGTGCTGTCGCGCGTGGACCGCCGCATCGTCGCCAGCGGCGACGCCACGCTGGACCTGGACGACCAGGGCTTGAACCTGGCCGGCAAGCTGCGCGCCGACGAGGGCCTGATCGATTTCACGCGCGGCGACGCGCCCGCGCTGGCCGACGACGTGACGGTGGTGCGCGGCGCGCGCGACCCCGTCCCGGTCGCCCCCCCGGCCCCCAAGGCCGCGCGCAATTCCACGGTCAACGTCGCGCTGGACTTCGGCCGCGACTTCAAGGTGCGCGGCCGCGGCCTGGCGACCACGCTGCGCGGCCAGCTCGCCATCACGCAGAAGGACGGCAACGCACTGCGCGTGACCGGCAAGCTCGATGCCGACGGCGGCCAGTACGCCGCCTACGGCCAGAAGCTGGACATCGAGCGCGGCGACATCTCGTTCACCGGCTCGCTGGACAACCCTGCGCTGGACCTGCTGGCCGTGCGGCCCAACCTGGACGTGCGTGTGGGCGTCTACGTGGGCGGCACGGCGCAGTCGCCGCGCGTGAACCTGTACTCCGAGCCCGAGATGAGCGACACCGACAAGCTGTCCTGGCTGCTGCTCGGCCGCGCGCCGGACGGCCTGGGCCGCACCGATACCGCGCTGCTGCAGCGTGCCGCCGTGGCGCTGCTCAGCGGCGAGGGCGAAGGCGCCACCGGCCGCGCACTGCGCCAGCTGGGACTGGACGAGCTGTCGCTGTCGCAGACCGACGGCGACACGCGGGCCACCATCGTGCGCCTGGGCAAGCAGATCTCGCGGCGCTGGTACGTGGGCTATGAACGCAGCCTGAACGCGACCACCGGCAGTTGGCAGCTGATCTACCGCATCGCCCAGCGCTTCACGCTGCGCGCGCAGAGCGGCGACGACAACGCGCTGGACCTGATCTGGACCTGGAAATGGAACTGACTACTTCGCGCGGCCGTCGTAGCGGTGCACCGGCACGGCCGCAAGGTCGATGCCCTCGATGCAGCGGATGTTGACCGCCGCCACCGCGTCGCCGTTGGGCGCCTGGCCCTCGCCGTAGGGGTGGATGCCGCAGGCCGGGCAGAAGCGGTGCTGGATGACGTGCTTGTTGAAGGTGTAGCTGGCCAGGTCGCTCTCGGGCGTCAGCAGGCGCAGCCTGGTGCGCGGCACGAACCACAGCAGCGAGCCCTTGCGCTCGCAGATGGAGCAGTTGCAGGCCAGGCCTGAGTCGATGACGCCGTCAACCTCGAACTTGACGCGGCCGCAGTGGCAGCTGCCTTGATGGGTGGTGGTCATGGGAGGCCTTGGCCGGGTCGGGGAGACGGCATTCTGGCCCGCCTCCCCTGAGCTCGGGCCGAGCGCCGGGCCGCCCCAAGCCGGCCCGTCAGGCGATGTGCTTGCGGCTCGATGCCGCAAGCATCGCCGTCCCCTCGGGGGCTGAGACCGGACACAGGGCGTCCAGTGGACGGCCTGTGCCTGCCGAAGCTCTGCGGCCACTGGCCGCAGAGCGGTCCCGGCTGGACTCGCCCGCGTTCAGCGGGGCGAGACCAGACGAGGGGTTACAGATCGAACCGGTCGTTGTTCATGACCTTGGCCCAGGCCGCGACGAAGTCACCGACGAACTTCGCCTGGCCGTCGCTGGCGCCATAGACCTCGGCCAGCGCGCGCAGCTGCGCATTGGAGCCGAACACCAGGTCCACCACCGTGGCGGTCCACTTCGGCGCGCCGGTCTTGCGGTCCACGCCTTCCAGCACGCCCTCCGTCGCGCCCTTGCGCCAGACGGTGCCCATGTCCAGCAGGTTGACGAAGAAGTCGTTGCTGAGCACGCCCGGGCGCTTGGTGAACACGCCGTGCGGCGTGTGGCCGGTGTTGGCGCCCAGCACGCGCAGGCCGCCCAGCAGCGCCGTCATCTCGGGCGCGCTGAGGTTGAGCAGTTGGGCCTTGTCGATGAGGCGCTCGGCCGCCTGGGCGCCGAAGCCGGGTGCCGCGTAGTTGCGGAAGCCGTCGGCCGCCGGCTCCAGCACGGCGAAGGAAGCCACGTCGGTCTGCGCCTGCGAAGCGTCCGTGCGGCCCGGGGCGAACGGCACGCTCACGCTGACACCGGCGGCCTTCGCCGCAGCCTCGACCGCAGCACCGCCGGCCAGCACGATGAGGTCGGCCAGCGACACCTGGCGGCCGCCCTTGGCGTTGAAGTCCTGGCGCACACGCTCCAGCGTCGCCAGCACCTCGGCCAGCTCGGCGGGCTGGTTCACGGCCCAGTCCTTCTGCGGCGCCAGGCGGATGCGCGCGCCGTTGGCGCCGCCGCGCTTGTCGCTGCCACGGTAGCTGGCGGCCGAGGCCCAGGCGGTCTGCACCAGCTGCGCGGTGCTCAGGCCCGAGGCCAGCACGGCCGCCTTCAGCGCGGCCTGGTCGGCGGCGTTGATGGGCTCGCCGCTCGCGGCGGGCACCGGGTCCTGCCAGATCAGCTCTTCCTTGGGTACCAGCGGGCCCAGGTAGCGGGCCACGGGGCCCATGTCACGGTGCGTCAGCTTGAACCAGGCACGCGCGAACGCGTCGGCAAAGGCCGCCGGGTCGTTCAGGAAGCGGCGCGAGATCTTCTCGTAGGCCGGGTCCATGCGCAGCGCCAGGTCGGCGGTGGTCATCATGGGCGCGTGGAACTTGTTGGGGTTGTGCGCGTCGACGACGGTGTCGCTGCCCGCGCCGCCCTTGGGCCGCCACTGGTGGGCGCCGGCGGGGCTCTTGGTCAGCTCCCAGTCGTACTTGAACAGCGTCTCGAAATAGCCGTTGTCCCAGGTGGTGGGGTTGGGCTTCCAGGCGCCCTCGATGCCGCTGGTGATGGCGTGCGGCCCGACGCCGCTCTGGAAGCTGCTGCGCCAGCCCAGGCCCTGCTCCAGGATGTCGGCGCCCTCGGGTTCGGGGGCCAGCAGCTTGGCGTCGCCGGCGCCATGGGCCTTGCCGAAGGTGTGGCCGCCGGCCACCAGCGCGACGGTCTCTTCGTCGTCCATGGCCATGCGGCCGAAGGTCACGCGGATGTCACGCGCCGAGGCCAGCGGGTCGGGGTTGCCGTCCGGGCCCTCGGGGTTCACGTAGATCAGGCCCATCTGCACGGCGGCCAGCGGATTGGCCAGCTCGCGGTCGCCGCTGTAACGGCTGTTGGGCTTGTCGCTGGTGGCCAGCCACTCGGTCTCGGCGCCCCAGTCGATGTCCTCGGGTTCCCAGATGTCCACGCGGCCGCCACCGAAGCCGAAGGTCTTGAAGCCCATGGACTCCAGCGCGACGTTGCCGGCCAGCACCAGCAGGTCGGCCCAGGACAGCTTGTTGCCGTATTTCTGCTTGATGGGCCACAGCAGCCGGCGGGCCTTGTCGAGGTTGCCGTTGTCGGGCCAGCTGTTCAGCGGTGCAAAGCGCTGCGCGCCGGTGCCGGCGCCGCCACGGCCGTCGGAGATGCGGTAGGTGCCGGCCGCATGCCAGGTCATGCGGATGAAGAAGGGGCCGTAGTGGCCGTAGTCGGCCGGCCACCAGTCCTGCGAGTCGGTCATCAGCGCGTGCAGGTCCCGGATGACGGCGTTCAGGTCCAGCTTCTTGAATTCGGCGGCGTAGTCGAAGGACTCGCCCATCGGGTTGCCGCGGGCCGGCTGCTGGTGCAGCGTGCCGACATTGAGCTGCTGGGGCCACCAGTTGCGGTTGCCGCGCGCACCGGCGGTCGCATGGTTGGCATGGGCGCTGGCGAAGGGGCACTTGGCTTCGGTCGTGGACATCGGGGGTCTCCTGGTTTGGGGGCCTGGAAAGTCTAGGAGCGGGCCGCAAGGGGATCAAAACAATCCTGCCAATGGTGGCGATAGCGACAAATGTGCCGCTGGGTGATGCAGTTCACCGAGCACGGCATCAGCCGCGCCATCCCCGGCGTTGTCGGCCAAACCGGCCGGGCCGCCGCGGCCAAGAATTTCCTCACGTTCACAGGAGATCCAGCCATGCAGATCAAGCCCACCTCGCACCACGCCGCCAAGCCCGTTGCCGCGCCGCCGCCGGCCAAGCCCGCCGCCGGCGACAAGCCCGGCGATTTCGCACAGTTGCTGAAGGCCTCGCAGGCCGAGGCTGCCACGGCCACGCCGGCCCCGGCGCGGAGCTGAGGCCATGGCCTCGGTGACGCTGCGCTGCAGCAGCCAGACGGACGACGCGCGCACGCGCCGCAAGGCGCAGAACGCCTCTCAGACCGCCCCCGCCCAGCGGCGGCCGGGTACCTGCACCGCCCAGGCCAAGATCGGCAGCGGCGGCAACAGCATCGGCGTCACGGTCAACTTCAGCGCCCGTTCGCTGGCGACGGTCGCCGGGCTGGCCCATTCGGCCGTCAAGCTGGGCAGCGAAGGCGTGGAGCTGGTGGGAGACGCCGCCAAGGCCACGGCCGACATCGCCGGCGAGGTGCTGGAGAAGGGCGTCATGGCCGGCGTGGTCGGCGCCGCGCTGGTCGGCGTGCTGGCCTAAGGAGCGCCGATGCAAGCCCTGCTCAAGCCCGTCCTGCTCGCCGCCCTGGGCGGCCTGGCCGGCTGCTCCACGCTGCTGCCCATGGCCACCTGGGAGCTGGCGAAGGCCGGCGGCCTGGCGGCGCTCACGGCGGCGCAGTCGCCCCGGCCGGTCAACACCGTGCACCACGGCGACGCGCCGGTGAAGGCCGTCTGCGTCGAATACAACCGCGAGATGCCGCTGGACGAACTGGTGCCGGCGCTGCAGGCCGAGCTGAAGACCCAGGGCGTCGACAGCCGCGTCTACGACGCCGGCACCGCGCCGCGCGCCTGCAGCTACTGGCTGCGTTATGCCGGCAGCATCGCCTGGGGCATTCCGCCGCTGGGGCAGGAGCACCGCAGCTACCTCAGCGCCGCCGCACTCAGCCTACACCGCGCCGACGGCCGGCTGATGGCCAGCAGCGCCTACGTCGGCGACTCGACGGCCACCCGCTGGGCCAGCACCCGCAAAAAGATCGCACCGGTCGTCAAGGCGCTGATCACCGGCTTCGAGACCTGAGCCGCCACCACCACCCCATTCGGACATCGACATGCCCGCATCGACACCCCGCATCGCCGTGGCCGCGATCTGCGCCGCGCTGGCCGCCTGCGCCTCCACGCCGCCCAGCCTCGTCACCGTGCCCCTGGTGGCCGCGCCCACCCCCGCGCCCATGTTCCTGGAGCAGCCCAGCAACGGCGCCATCTTCCAGGCCCACATGGGCAACACGACGCTGTTCTCCGGCGAACGCCGCCCGCGCGCCATCGGCGACACGATGAAGATCGACATCGCCGAGAACATCCAGGCCGCACAGAAGCAGACGGGCGAGACCAGCCGCGAGAGCAAGGTCTCCACCAAGGGCCCCGGTGGCGCCCGCACCGGCACCGCGCTGGCCCCGCTCATCAACAGCGACGCGACCGCCTCGGGCAGCAATTCGTTCAAGGGCTCGGGCAACACCGAGACGACCCACAGCTTCAACGCCCAGCTCGCCGTGAGCGTCATCAACGTGCTGCCCAACGGCCACCTGCTCGTGGCGGGCGAACGCAGCATGGGGCTGAACGGCAGCGTCAGCACGCTGCGCTTCTCGGGCGTCGTCGACCCGCGCGACATCGGCCCGGGCAACGTCGTGGCGTCGCGCAACGTCGTCAACGCCCACCTGGAAAACGTCGCCCGCGGCGATGTCTCCGATGCCAACTCGCGCACCTGGCTGCAGCGCGTGCTGTCGCGCAGCCTGTCGATCTGGTGAGCGTCAAGCCCTTTAGGGCGCCGGCAACCGCGCTACTCGGGCGATCGACCTCGGGCGATCGGACCTAAAAACCTGACCCTCCGCGGCCCGGCCGTCCGAGGGCGGACACGACCAGAGACTCGTTGATGAAAAACAGACGCAACCCAGCGCCGCCACCTCCCACCGAACCGTGGCTGGCGCACGGCAAGCTCAAGACCTACCGCCGCGGACAACGCATCATCGAAGCCGGCAGCCCGCAGGACGAATGGGTCGCCATCAGCCGCGGCGCGGCCTACCTCGTGTCGCAGGTGGCGCCGGGCACGCGCGTGGCGGTGGCGGCGCTGTGGCTGGGCGACGTGATCGGCGGCGAGTCGCCGCTGGGCAAGCTCGCGGCGCGCTACGACGTGACGGCACTGGTGGACGTGACCACCATCAACATCCCGCTGGCCCAGCTGCAGCCCGACGCGCCACCGGCGCCGCATGCCGAAGCCCACGGCCAGCTCTACACGGCCACCGCCAGCCGGCTGCACGGCCAGATCTCCATGCGCCTGGCCGGCAACGGGCTGCAGCGCCTCGTCAGCGTCATGGCCACGCTGGCCACGGCGCTGGCGCCCGACACCGGCGCCCGCCGCGCCGACCG
>CBFGPX010000235.1:0-6652 GCA_965650725.1 uncultured Comamonadaceae bacterium
TCTTCCTGAAGAACAAGTACATGCTGGGCGACGACTTCTCGATGCTCGACGTGGCCATCGCCCCGCTGCTGTGGCGCCTGGACTACTACGGCATCGACATGTCCAAGAACGCGTTGCCGCTGCTGAAGTACGCCGAGCGCATCTTCAGCCGCCCGGCCTATATCGAGGCGCTGACGCCCTCGGAAAAGGTCATGCGCCGCTGATGGACCAGACCCCCGCTTCCGGTGCGGGTTCCGGCCAGAGCAATGGCACGTCCACCCGCCCCTACCTGATCCGCGCGCTGCACGACTGGTGCACGGACAACGGCTTCACGCCCTACATCGCGGTGCACGTTGACCGCTCGGTGCAGGTGCCGATGGAGTACGTGTCCAACAACGAGATCGTGCTGAACATCGGTTTCGATGCGACCAGCGGTCTGGACCTCGGCAACGAGCACATCCAGTTCAAGGCCCGCTTTGGTGGCGTCGCGCGGGAGATCATCGTGCCGGTGGACCACGTGGTCGCGATCTATGCACGCGAGAACGGTCAGGGCATGGCCTTCCCGGCGCCGGAGCCCCTGGCCGAAGGCGCTGTTGCCGCGCCGCCGGCGCCCGTGGCACCCGAGCAGCGCCGCAGCGGCCTGCGACTGGCCAGCGAGACGGGTGACGACGAGGGCGACGACACGCCACCGTCGCCCGACACCCCGGGTGGTGGGCCGCGGCCTACCCTCAAGCGGGTGAAGTGACGGTCTAGAATCCGGTTTCTGTTTTTGCCGGCTTAGCTCAGTTGGTAGAGCAACCGCCTTGTAAGCGGTAGGTCATCAGTTCGAATCCGATAGCCGGCACCAATAACGAAACCCATGCCTTCGCGGGCGTGGGTTTCTTCATTTCTGGGCCAGCTTGATGCGGATGCGACCGGGCAGGCCGGCCTGGGCCAGCAAGGCCTCCAGCCGTGGCAGCAGGTGGCGCAGCTTGGCCGCGACGGCGGCGTTGGCGACCAGCAGGCTCCAGCCGTCCTCGTCCAAAGGGCCGGGCTGGAGGTTGGGCAGCAGGTTGCCCGGCAGCGCCGGCGCAATGAGGCGCAGCCGGCGCCGCGACGCCTCCAGCCGTTCTCCCAGCCGGATCAGGCTCTCGTGCGTGCTCAGGGCCTGCGCGACCGGCATGGGATCGGGCACGCTGGCGCGCAGTCTTTGGGGCGCGAGATAGCGGGGTGGGGGCATGGTGGCAGTGTAGTCAGGCGTCCGGCCTGCGGCAGGGCCGCTGCTAAACTGCATCGCTTTTGCGCGGCCCAGGCAAGCCCTGCTTGCATTGCGCTCTCGCGCCCCCAGTTTCGCGCCTTCCGCCGACCCGGGTCGGCCCCGCCGCCCCTCGCCCAGAGCCCCCATCCAGCATGTTGCCCAAGCTTCTCACGTCGATTTTCGGTAGCCGCAACGAGCGCCTGCTCAAGCAGTACCGCCGCACCGTGGCGCAGATCAATGCGCTGGAGCCGAAGTACGAGGCGCTGAGCGACGACGAGCTGCGTGCGCAGACCGAGTCCTTCAAGCAGCGCATCGCTGCCGGCGAAACCGTAGACGACATCCTGCCCGAGGCCTTCGCCGTCTGCCGCGAAGGCAGCAAGCGCGCGCTGAAGATGCGCCATTTCGATGTGCAGCTGATCGGCGGCATGGTGCTGAACGCCGGCAAGGTGGCCGAAATGCGCACCGGCGAAGGCAAGACGCTGATGGCGACGCTGCCGGTCTACCTGAACGCGCTGACGGGCAAGGGCGTCCACGTCGTCACGGTGAACGACTACCTCGCGCGCCGCGACGCCGAGTGGATGGCCAAGCTGTACAACTTCCTGGGCCTGTCGGTGGGCATCAACCTGCCGCAGATGCCGCGCGAGCAGAAGCAGGCCGCCTACGCGGCCGACGTCACCTACGGCACGAACAACGAGTACGGCTTCGACTACCTGCGCGACAACATGGTCTACGAGACGGCCGACCGCGTGCAGCGCGGCCTGGCCTATGCCATCGTCGACGAGGTGGACTCCATCCTCATCGACGAGGCGCGCACGCCGCTGATCATCTCGGGCCAGGCCGACGACCACACCGACGTCTATCTGAAGATCAACAGCATCGTCCCCGGCCTGAAGAAGCAGATCGGCGAGCTGGACCCGCGCACGGGCGAGGGCGTCGTCGAGCCGGGCGACTTCACGGTGGACGAGAAGAGCCACCAGATCCACCTGACCGAGGACGGCCACGAGAACGCCGAGCGGCTGCTGACGCAGGCCGGCCTGATCGCCGAGGGCGCCAGCCTGTACGACGCGGCCAACATCACGCTGATGCATCACCTGAATGCAGCGCTGCGGGCCCACCACGTCTATCACAAGGACCAGAGCTACGTCGTGCAGAACGGCGAGGTCATCATCGTCGACGAGTTCACCGGCCGCCTGATGAGTGGCCGCCGTTGGAGCGACGGCCTGCACCAGGCCGTCGAGGCCAAGGAAGGCGTGCAGATCCAGGCCGAGAACCAGACGCTGGCCTCGATCACCTTCCAGAACTACTTCCGCATGTACGGCAAGCTGGCCGGCATGACCGGCACGGCCGACACCGAGGCCTACGAGTTCCAGGAGATCTACGGCCTGGAGACGGTCGTCATCCCGCCGAACCGCCCGACCATCCGCAAGGACGAGCTGGACCTGGTCTACAAGACCGACAAGGAAAAGTACAACGCCGTCATCGAGGACATCCGCGCCTGCCACACGCGTGGCCAGCCGGTGCTGGTGGGCACGACGTCCATCGAGAACTCGGAGCTGATCTCCAAGCTGCTGAACCAGGCCAAGCTGCCGCACAACGTGCTGAACGCCAAGCAGCACGAGAAGGAAGCGCAGATCGTCGCCCAGGCCGGCCGTCCGGGCGTCATCACCATCGCGACCAACATGGCCGGTCGCGGCACCGACATCGTGCTGGGCGGCAACGTCGAGAAGCAGATCCAGTTCATCGAGGCCGACGAGTCCATCGCCGAGGCCGACAAGGCCGCGCGCATCCAGCAGCTCAAGGACGAGTGGCAGGGCCTGCACGACAAGGTCAAGGCCGAGGGCGGCCTGCGCATCATCGCGACCGAGCGCCACGAGAGCCGCCGCATCGACAACCAGTTGCGCGGCCGCGCCGGCCGCCAGGGCGACCCGGGCTCCTCGCGCTTCTACCTGTCGCTGGACGACCAGCTGATGCGCATCTTCGCCGGCGAGCGCGTGCGCGCCATCATGGACCGGCTGAAGATGCCCGAAGGTGAGGCCATCGAGGCCGGCATCGTCACGCGCAGCATCGAAGGCGCGCAGCGCAAGGTCGAGGCGCGCAACTTCGACATCCGCAAGCAGTTGCTGGAGTACGACGACGTGTCGAACGACCAGCGCAAGGTCATCTACCAGCAGCGCAACGACATCCTCGAAGCCGAGCAGCTGGTGGCGCAGATCGCGTCTCTGCGCGCGTCCACGCTGACCGATGTGGTCCGCACCTACGTGCCGGCCGAAAGCGTCGAGGAGCAGTGGGACCTGCCCGGCCTGGAGCAGGTGCTGAAGGACGAGTGGCAGCTCGACATCGCGTTGTCGGAGCTGGTCAAGAAGAGCGACTCCATCACCGACGAGGACGTGCTGGAGCTGGTCATCAAGTCTGGCGACGAGCTGTTCCAGACCAAGCTGGACCGCGTCGGCATCGAGCAGTTCAACCCCTTCATGCGCATGGTGCTGCTGCAGAGCATCGACCAGCGCTGGCGCGAGCACCTGGCCGCGCTGGACTACCTGCGCCAGGGCATCCACCTGCGCGGCTATGCCCAGAAGAACCCGAAGCAGGAGTACAAACGCGAAGCCTTCGAGCTGTTCTCGCAGCTGCTGGACGTCGTGAAGATGGAAGTCACCCGCACGCTGATGAACGTGCGCATCCAGTCGCAGGAAGAGGCCAGCCAGGCCGCCGAGGCGATGGAACGCCGCGCCGAATCCGTCGCCAACGTGACCTACCAGCATCCCAACGAGGACGGCTCGGTGTCCCAGGAGGTCGACCCCGCCACGCTGCTGGAGCAGTACGGCCACATCGGTCGCAACGACCCCTGCCCCTGTGGCAGCGGCAAGAAGTTCAAGCTCTGCCACGGCAAGCTGGCCTGATCCTTCAGACCTGAATCCCTCACGGGCCGGCCTTGCCGGCCCGTTTCCATTGCAGCGGCGGCAGGGAGCGCCCCACCCAAGTGGGGGGAAAAGCGTGCGTTTGAGCACAGAGAGACCCCTGGGCCACACGCATGGGGGGTGCCTGCGTCGGCCGCACCCCCCTAGAGTGCATCCCAAGCCACCCGTCAAGGGTTTCCCCGATAGAAGTATCAGAAAGTCCAGAATGAAAGCCCTGGTTGTTGCAGCCCTCCTGAGCATGGCATCCGCTGCCTTCGCCGGCACGGTGACCGTCACCCGCGCCGACTACATGGACGACACCGGTGACGGCACGCCGTTCTCCGAGACCGGGCTGCCGCTGTTCACGCTGGACGCCACGACCTGGGTGTCGGGCTCGCTGGGCACCATCGCTGCGGCCGGCGTCAAGCCTTCGATCGACATTGGCAGCGTCTCGCTGCACAACCTGACGACCGGCGAGAGCTTCAGCTGGGCTGAATGGCTGGGCGTCGACTGGAGCGTCACCCGCGTGGGTTTCGAAGACTGGGGCTTCGCCCCCCGCCAACTGAGCGCCGGCGTCTGGACGCTGGACGTGGCGGGTGTCGCCTACGGCGACAAGGACGACCAGGGCTTCCGTGCCAGCCTTGAGCTTCCCGAGCCGGACGCCGGACTGCTGGCCGCCGTGGCGATCGTCGGCGCCCTGTGGGCCACCCGTCGCCGCAAGGCCTGAGACCAACGCTTGCCCAGTAGGAACAACCAATGATTTCCCAAGTTTCCAAGTTTGCGGCGGCGCTGGTGGTGCTCGCTGGAAGCCCGCTCGCGATGTCCGCGACCCAACAGATCGATGTGGCCTGGAACGGCAACAGCGCACTGTTCGGCGAGCGCATGAAGGCTTTTGCTGACGGCGCCCAGACCTATGGTGGCTCCAGGGGTGGCCTGGCCCACGAACTGAGCTACAAGCAGGTCGTGGCGGGTGTCGCCGTGGACAGCTTCGAGGCCTTTTGCATCGAGCCGACGCAGTCCAACTCCAAGCTGACCACGACCTACGAAAAGTCCGCGTTCGGCGGCACCCAGGGCAACCTGCTGGCCGCGCTGTACACGACCTCCTACAAGACCGGGGCCGGCGCCACCTGGGACGCGACGGCTCAGGCGGCCTTTCAGACAGCCATCTGGGAGCTGACCCAGGAAAAGCCCGTCAGTGGCGTGACGACGTATGGCATCACCTCGGGCAACTTCACCGTGACCGGTGCCTCCGGTGTGACGGCGCTGGCGTCGACTTTCCTGACCAATGCGCTCAGCTTCACCGGCACCAGCACCTACTCGGTCTACAAGCTGACCAACGGGGACTATCAAGATCTGCTCGTGGCCACTGCCATCGCCCCCGTACCCGAGCCCGAGACCTACGCGCTGTTCCTGGCCGGCCTGGGTGTCGTGGGTCTGGTCGCGCGCCGCCGCCTGCCGCGCTGATCGCCGCACGGCTTCTTGCAAAGGCTCCTTCGGGAGCCTTTTTCGCTTCTTAGAATTCGCCCGCTTTCCTGACTCCCACCGAGCGCGCCATGCCCGTCAATCTCTCCGCCCCCGATCCCGCCACCCTGTTGCCCGTGCCGGGCGTGCGCCTTGGCGTGACCATGGCCGGCGTGCGCAAGGCCAACCGGCGCGACCTGACCGTCATCGCGCTGGACGAGGGCGCCGCCGTGGCCGGCGTGTTCACGACCAACCGCTTCTGCGCCGCGCCGGTGCAGGTGTGCCGCGAGCACCTGGCCGGCGGCAGCGCCATCCGGGCGCTGGTCATCAACACCGGCAACGCCAACGCCGGCACCGGTGCCGACGGTCTGGCCCGTGCGCGCCAGACCTGCGAGGCGCTGGCCGGCCTGATCGGTTGCCAGCCGCAGCAGGTGCTGCCGTTCTCCACCGGCGTCATCATGGAGACGCTGCCGGTGGACCGCATCACCGCCGGCCTGCCCGGCGCGCTGGCTGCCTTGAAGGCCGACAACTGGGGCGAGGCCGCCGCCGGCATCATGACCACGGACACGCTGCCCAAGGCCGCCTCGCGCCGCATCACGCTCGGCGGCGTGCCGGTCACGCTGTCGGGTGTCTCCAAGGGCGCCGGCATGATCCGGCCCAACATGGCGACCATGCTGGGCTTCGTCGCGACCGACGCCAACATCGCGCCCGCCCTGCTGCAACCGCTGGTGAAGGAAGCCGCCGACGCGTCCTTCAACCGCATCACCATCGACGGCGACACGTCCACCAACGACTGCTTCCTGCTGATCGCCAGCCGCCAGGCGCAGCACGCCGAGATCACGTCGCTGGACAGTGCCGACGCGAAGACGCTGCGCGACGCGCTGGTCTCGCTGAGCCAGGAACTGGCCCAGGCCATCGTGCGCGACGGCGAGGGCGCGACCAAGTTCATCACCATCACCATCGAGGGTGGCCGCGACGAGGCCGAGTGCAAGCTGGCGGCCTACGCCATCGCCCACTCGCCGCTGGTCAAGACCGCGTTCTTCGCCAGCGACCCCAACCTGGGCCGCATCCTGGCCGCCGT
>CBFGPX010000236.1:0-6643 GCA_965650725.1 uncultured Comamonadaceae bacterium
TTGCACAGCGTGTCCCCCCAGGGCACCGAGAGCCCCTCCGGGATCTGCAGGCCCTGCGAGTTGCGCGCGTAGATGACATGCTGCATGCCCTCGGCCAGGTCGACCGTCGTCAGATAGGTGGACTCCAGGCCCGTGACGGCCTCCAGCATCTCCAGCAGCGGGCGTGTCAGGTCCTCCAGCGTGCGGGCCTTCTGGACCGAATCGGAAAGCTGGGCGAAGAAGGAATCCATGGGCTGCGTTGAGTGGTGGGCAGCTGAAGGTTAGCCCACCGGCAGGGCCGTCTCGTACTTCACCTCCCGCAGCACCACATTGCTGCGCACGCTGGCCACGCCGGGCAGCCTGAAGATGTGCTGCTGCAGGAACTGGTCGTAGGCCTTCATGTCGGCCGCGACGACCTTGATGACGTAGTCGGCCTCGCCGGTGATGGCATGGCATTCGATGATCTCGCGCCGCGTGGCCGTGAGCCGCTCGAACTGCTCCACCGCGCCCTCGCTGTGCCGCACCAGGCTCACATGGGCCAGCACGAGGATGGACAGGCCGATCTTTTCGCGGTCCACCAGCGCCACCTGGGCGCGAATGACGCCGCGCTCCTCCAGCTCGCGCACACGCCGCCACACCGGCGTGGCCGACAGCCCCACCTTCTCGGCCAGCGCCTGCGTGGACAGCCGCGCGTCCGCCTGCAGCAGCTCCAGGATCTGCAGGCTGGCACGGTCGAGTTCGTTTGTTTCCATGATCCGCCTTCTTGGAGAAGAATCATCTCATCAGACCGGCCACAACCCGGCATTGAGGCAAGTTCTTCCGGCCTTGCGGCGGAAGAATCTCCCGCCCAAAGGAGACACCATGGCCGACACGACCGCCCTGCGCCCCTACCAGCTCAGCGACAACCTGGCGGCCGGGCACGGCGCCGTCTTCCTGACCGGCACGCAGGCGCTGGTGCGGCTGCTGCTGGCGCAAAAGCAGCTCGACGAAAGCAATGGCCTGAACACCGCTGGCTTCGTGTCCGGCTACCGCGGCTCGCCGCTGGGCATGGTGGACCAGCAGCTGTGGAAGGCCAAGACGTTCCTGGACGCGGCCCACATCGAGTTCCTCCCCGCCATCAACGAGGACCTGGCCGCCACGGCCTGCCTGGGCGTGCAGCGCGTCGCGCTGGACCCGCAGCGCACCGTCGATGGCGTGTTTGCCATGTGGTACGGCAAGGGGCCCGGCGTGGACCGCTCGGGCGACGCGCTCAAGCACGGCAATGTCTACGGCACCTCCGCGCAGGGCGGCGTGCTGGTGGTCTGCGGCGACGACCATGGCTGCGTGTCCAGCAGCACGCCGCACCAGAGCGACCAGGCGTTGCAGGCCTGGAGCATGCCGCTGGTCCACCCGGCCAACGTGGCCGAGTACCTGGAGTTCGGCCTGTACGGCTGGGCGCTGTCGCGCTTCTCGGGTGCCTGGGTGGGCTTCAAGGCCATCTCGGAGGTCGTCGAGAGCGGCATGACGGTGGACCTGGACGCCGTGCCGCTGGACTTCGAGCATGCGCTGGACCACACGCCGCCGACCGACCTGCACATCCGCGCGGTGGACCTGCCCTCGCTGGAGCTTGAGTCGCGCCTGGCGCACAAGCTGGACGCGGTGCGCGCCTTCGCCCGGATCAACAGCATCGACAAGCACATCGTCACCAGCCCCGCCGCCACGCTGGGCATCGTGACGGTGGGCAAGGCGCACTACGACTTCATGGAAGTGCTGCGCCGCCTGGACCTGGACCCGAACGCCTTGGCCGCGGCCGGCGTGCGCGTCTACAAGGTGGGCCTGGTGTTCCCGCTGGAGCCGACGCGCATCACCGAGTTCTGCAGCAACCTGACCGACGTGCTGGTCATCGAGGAGAAAGGCCCGGTGGTGGAGCGCCAGATCAAGGAGCTGCTCTACCACCTGCCCGAGTTCCAGCGCCCGCGCGTCGTCGGCAAGACCGACGAGCACGGTGCACCGGTGCTGAGCGCCCTCGGCGAGCTGCGCCCCAGCCGCATCATGGGCACGGTGGCCGACTGGCTGGCGCGGCTGAACCCGGCGCTGGACCGTCGCCACCTGGTGGTGGACTTCCTGACGCCCTGCCTGCTGAGCAATGCGGCCGACGGCGTGCGCCGCCAGCCCTATTTCTGCTCGGGCTGTCCGCACAACACCTCGACCAAGCTGCCCGACGGCTCGCGGGCGCTGGCCGGCATCGGCTGCCACTTCATGGCCAGCTGGATGGAGCGTGGCACCTCGGGCCTCATCCAGATGGGCGCCGAGGGCGTGGACTGGGCGGCGCACTCGCGCTTCACGAAGGAGAAGCACGTCTTCCAGAACCTCGGCGACGGCACCTACTACCACTCGGGCTATCTGGCCATCCGCCAGGCCATCGCGGCCCGCGCCAACATCACCTACAAGATCCTCTACAACGACGCCGTCGCGATGACGGGAGGCCAGCCGGTGGACGGTCAGACCAGCGTGCCGCAGATCGCAAGGCAGGTGGAAGCCGAGGGTGTGAAGAAGCTGGTGGTGGTGTCCGACGACATCGCCAAGTATGACGGCCACCACAGCCTGTTCCCGGCCGGCACCAGCTTCCACGACCGCAGCGAGCTGGACGCCGTGCAGCGCGCGCTGCGCGACATCGAAGGCGTGACGGTGCTGATCTACGACCAGACCTGCGCCGCCGAGAAGCGCCGCCGCCGCAAGAAGGGCGAGTTCGCCGACCCGCCCAAGCGCATCTTCATCAACGAGGCCGTCTGCGAAGGCTGCGGCGACTGCGGCGTCGCGTCGAACTGCCTGTCCGTCGTGCCGGTCGAGACCGACTGGGGCCGCAAGCGAGCCATCGAGCAATCGAGCTGCAACAAGGACTTCTCCTGCGTGAACGGCTTCTGCCCCAGCTTCGTGTCGGTGCACGAGCCCGTGCTGAAGAAGAAGGCCGGCGCCAGCTACACCGCGCAAGACCTGGCCCGCGAGATCGCCGCCATCCGGCCACCCGCGGCCTGGAACTGGACGGGCCCGTTCGACATGCTGGTCACCGGCGTCGGCGGCACGGGTGTCGTGACCGTGGGCGCACTGGTCACGATGGCTGCGCACCTGGAGGGCAAGCAGGCCTCGGTGCTGGACTTCATGGGCTTTGCGCAGAAGGGCGGCGCGGTACTGAGCTTCGTGCGCGTGGCGCCCACGCTGGACCTGCTCAACCAGGTCCGCATCGACACCCAGCAGGCTGACGTGCTGCTGGCCTGCGACATGGTGGTGGGTGCCTCGCCCGATGCTCTAGGCACGGTGAAGGCCGGCCGCACCGTCATCCTCGCCAACACGCACGAGCTGCCCACCGCCGGCTTCGTGCGCAACCCCGACGCCTCGCTGCAGGCACCCTCCCTGCTGGACAAGATGCGCCACGCCGTCGGCGATGACGCGCTGCTGGACCGCATCGACGCGCAGGACATCGCCCAGCGCCTGATGGGCGACACGCTGCCCAGCAACATCGTCATGCTGGGCGCCTGCTGGCAGCGCGGGCTGGTGCCGGTGAGCGAGGCGGCGCTGATGCGCGCCATCGAACTGAACGGCGTGGCCGTCGAGGCCAACAAGACCGCCTTTGCGCTGGGCCGCCTGGCCATCGCCGCGCCCGACGCGATTCCGAGGCTGGCCGGCAAGGTCAACGTCGTGAAGTTCTTCAACTTCGACCAGCTCGACGGGCCTGACGGCCTCATCGAGCGGCGAGCGCAGTTCCTGACCGACTACCAGGACGCCGCCTTCGCCCAGCGCTACCGCGCACTGGTGGAGCGCGTGCGCGCCGCGGAAGCGCCGCTGGGCAAGGGCCAGCGCCTGACGCAGGCCGTCGCCCGCTACCACGCCAAGCTGCTGGCCATCAAGGACGAGTACGAGGTGGCGCGGCTCTACACCGACGGTCGTTTCGAGGCGGCCATGAAGGCGCAGTTCGAGAACTGGTCTCGCCTGAGCTTCCACCTCGCGCCACCGCTGCTGTCACGCCCCGGACCCGATGGCCGCGCGAAGAAGATCGAGCTGGGCTCCTGGACCTTCACGGCCTTCAAGTGGCTGGCGAAGTTCAAGGGCCTGCGCGGCACGGCGCTGGACCTCTTCGGCAGGACCGATGAGCGCCGCATGGAGCGCCAGTTGATCGTGGACTACGAAAAGCTGATCGACGAGATCCTGACCTCGCTGACCGCCGACAACCTGAACACCGCCGTCGAACTGGCCCGCCTGCCCGAGAGGATCCGCGGCTACGGCCACGTGAAGCAGGCCAACGTCGTCGCGGTGAGGCAGCAATGGGCGCGCCTGCTGGACCGCTTCCACGGCCGCGCGGCCGAGGTGGCGCCGCAGCCGGTGGCGCTGCCCATGCGGGTCAAGGGCGTGGCCGAGCTCTGACCTGGCGCAAACCCAGGCCGGTCTGCAAGGCCTAAGCTGGTCGTTCACGACAGGAGACGATCATGCTGAAAGACAAGGTGGCCCTGGTGACCGGCGCGGCCTCCGGCATCGGCCGGGCGGTGGCGCTGGCCTATGCCCGCGAGGGCGCCAAGGTCGTGGTGTCCGACCTGCACGCAGCCGGCGGCGAGGAGACCGTCGCGCTCATCCGCGCGGCCGGCGGCGAGGCGATGTTCGCCGCCGCCGACGTGGCCGATCCGGCCAGCGGCGCGGCCCTGGTGCAGCGCGCCGTGCTGGCCTTCGGCCGGCTGGACATCGCCTGCAACAACGCCGGCGTCGGCGGCGAGCTGGCGCCCACGGCGGACTATCCCGATGCGGCCTGGCAGCAGGTCATCGCGGTCAACCTGTCCGGCGTGTTCTATGGCATGAGGGCGCAGATCAGGCAGATGCTGGCCCAGGGCCAGGGTGGCGCCATCGTCAATGTCGCGTCCATCCTGGGCCAGGTCGGCTTTGCCAACGCGCCGGCCTACACGGCGGCCAAGCACGGTGTGGTGGGCCTGACCAAGGTGGCCGGGATGGAGTACGGCAGCCAGGGCGTGCGCGTCAACGCGGTGGGCCCGGCCTTCATCCACACGCCCATGATCGCCGGCCTGGAGGCCGATCCCGCCGGTGCGCAGGCGCTGCGCGATCTGCACCCCATCGGCCGGCTGGGCGAGCCCGCCGAGGTGGCCGAGCTGGTGCTGTGGCTGAGCAGCCAGGCAGCGTCCTTCGTGACCGGGGCGTACTACCCCGTGGACGGCGGCTACCTCGCACGCTGAAGCCGAGCGGGCCACGGGGCCTTGGCAGCCTGCCTATGCTGCGCGCACATGCCAGCCTCCCCCGCCTTCAAGGGCAACAAGTCTGCCCTGCCCAGCAAACCCTGCCTGGCCTGTGGCCGGCCCATGAGCTGGCGCAAGGCCTGGGCCAAGAACTGGGACGAGGTGAAGTTCTGCAGCGAACGCTGCCGCCGCAGCAAGGGCAGCGCCCATGCGTGACCTGGTGCTGGTGCTGGGCGACCAGCTGGACCTGGCCTCGTCCGCCTTCGACGGCTTCGATGCCGCGCAGGACGCCGTCTGGATGGCCGAGGTGGCCGAGGAATCCACGCAGGTATGGAGCAGCCAGCCACGCATCGCGCTGTTCCTGGCCGGCATGCGGCATTTCGCGCAGGCACTGCGCGACGCCGGCCGGCCGCTGCACTACCGGCGGCTGGACGACCCGGCCACGCGCGCGAGCCTGGCCGCCCAGCTGGCCGCCGACATCACCGCGCTGCGACCGCAGCGCCTGGTGCTGACCCGCCCCGGCGACTGGCGGGTGCTGCAGGCGCTGCAGACCGTCGCGGCCGAGGCCGGTCTGCGGCTGGCCCTGCGCGAGGACCGCCACTTCTTCACCACGCCCGCCGACTTCGAAGCCCATGAGCGCGGCCGCAAGGGCTTGCGCATGGAGTACTTCTACCGCGAGCAGCGCCAGCGCTTCGGCATCCTGATGGACGGCGACCAGCCGCTGGGCGGCGCGTGGAACTACGACGCCGAGAACCGCGAGTCCTTCGGCGCGCAAGGCCCCGGCTTCGACCTGCCGCAGCCGCCGCGCTTCGAGCCCGACGCCGTCACCCGCGAGGTCTTTGCACTGGTACGCGAGCGCTTCGCCAGCCACCCCGGCCGGCTGGACAGCTTCGCCTGGCCGCTGACGCGCGCCCAGGCACTGCAGGCACTGGCCGCCTTCATCCGCGAGCGGCTGCCGCTGTTCGGCCCCTACCAGGACGCCATCTGGCCCGGCGAGCCCTGGCTGTACCACGCCCAGCTGTCCGCCGCGCTCAACCTCAAGCTGCTGACGCCGCAGGAGGTGGTGGCCGCCGCCGAGCGCGAGGTGCGCGCGGGCCGCGTGGCAGTGGCCAGCGGCGAGGGCTTCATCCGCCAGATCCTGGGCTGGCGCGAGTACGTGCGCGGCATCTACTGGACCCGCATGCCGGCCTATGCCGACGCCAACGCGCTGGGCGCCCGGCACGACCTGCCCCCGTGGTACTGGAGCGGCGACACCGACATGGCCTGCCTGCGCGATGCGCTGACGCAGACGCTGGAGCACGGCTATGCCCACCACATCCAGCGGCTGATGGTGACCGGCCTGTTCGCGCTGCTCTACGGCGTCGAGCCCCGCCAGCTGCACGCCTGGTACCTGAGCGTCTACGTGGACGCGGTGGAATGGGTGGAGCTGTCCAATACCCTCGGCATGAGCC
>CBFGPX010000237.1:0-6634 GCA_965650725.1 uncultured Comamonadaceae bacterium
CCGCGGTTGGTGTACTTCTTGGCGATCGAGATCACGAGGCGCAGGTTGGCCTCGATCATTTCCTTCTTCGCGTCACGAGAGGCCTTTTCGCCCTCGTTCATCTTCTTGTTGATGTCCTTCAGGTCGTCCAGCGGCACGACGGCCTTGGCCTGGATGTCGATGAGCTTCTGCTGCAACTCCTGCACCGGCGGCAGGTTGCGGCTCAGGATGGTGCTGTAGTTCTTGCCGGCGGCCACTTCCTTCTCGGCCCACTTCAGATTCAGCGCGTTGGGCGGGAAGGTCTTGATGAAGTGTTCCTGGGGCATGCCGCACTTGTCGACCACGATCTTGCGCAGCTCGCGCTCGTAGCGGCGCACGTCGTCCACCTGCGAGCGCAGGATGTCGCACAGCTTTTCAATCGTCTTGACCGTGAAGCGGATGGTCATCAGCTCGGCGCTGATGGCCTGCTGGGCCTTGTTGTACGAGACGGACTTGTAGCCTTCCTTCTCGAAGGCCTTGCGCATCTTGTCGAAGGCGACGGACATGGAGTCCAGCTTCACCAGCGCGGCGTTCTTCAGCTCTTCCAGCTTCTTGGTCAGTGCCTTGGAGCCGCCGTTGCCGTCGTCGTCGTCTTCCTCGTCGAACTCGTCGAAGTCTTCCTCGGCCACATAGTCGTCGGCCTCGTCCTCGGCCACGAAGCCGTCGACGACGTCGGAGATCTGCATCTCGCCGGCGCGGATCTTGGTCGCGTATTCCAGGATGTGGGCGATGGTCGTCGGGGAGGCCGAGATCGCCAGCATCATGGCCTGCAGGCCGCCTTCGATGCGCTTGGCGATCTCGATTTCGCCTTCACGCGTCAGCAGTTCCACCGTGCCCATTTCGCGCATGTACATGCGCACCGGGTCGGTCGTGCGGCCGAACTCGGAGTCCACCGTCGACAGCGCGGCTTCTGCGGCCTCTTCGGCTTCTTCTTCGGTCGATGTGGCGGTGGTGTTGCCCTGGATCAGCAGCGTGGCGGCGTCGGGCGCCTGCTCGTACACCGCGATGCCCATGTCGTTCAGCATCGAGATGATGGCCTCGAGGATTTCCTCGCTGACCAGCTTCTCGGGCAAGTGGTCGTTGATTTCCTGGTGCGTCAGGAAGCCACGCGTCTTGCCCATCTTGATGAGGGTCTTCAGCTCCGTGCGGCGCTTCAGGGCTTCCTCTTCGGTCAGGGCGGTCTCTTCCAGGCCGAACTCGCGCATCAGTGCGCGCTCCTTGGCGCGGCTGACCTTCATGCGCAGCGGCTTGGCCTTGACGGTCTCTTCTTCGACGGCCGCAGCCGGTTCTTCCGTCTCGGCCTCTTCGCCTTCCAACTCCGCGTCGATGTCGGAGAAGTCCTCGTCATCCTCGGCATCCTTCTTGCCAGCCTTCTTCGAGGTGGTTTCAGCCTTGGGCTTGCGACCGCGCTTGGGCTTGTCCTCGTCCGCCGCAGCAGCCTTCGCTGCAGGCTTGGCCGCCGCCTTCGCAGTCTTGGCGGGCGCTTCAGCCGCTGCCTTGACGGCCGTCTTCTTCTTGGTCTCTTCGGCGGGGGCGGGGCTGGCCTTGGTCGCGGGCTTCTTGGCGGTCATGCAGGTCCTTCGAGGGGTTTGCGCGGTCAATTCAGAAATGCAGCAGCCACCGCGGCCGGCCCGGGCTGGTCATCAAAACCGGCGGGGCAGGGGGCGGTGGCTTTCGTCGTCAAGGTTTCGGTGAGGGACCCTGGCGTGGCGCGAACAAGCTGGCGTGATCGTTTGGAGTGCAGAGGTGGCGGATGAGGTGGCCTTTAAAACTCGCAGGTGCCTTGTTTCGCAAGGTGGCCGGGCCCGGCATCGCTCTGCCGTCACTCTTGTTGACGCGCGCGGAAAACGTTGAATTATCGGCCAATTTCACCCACAGGTCAAAATCCCGGACGAAGGCGGTCGTTCAGGCCGCCTTGGCGCCGCCGCGCCCTTTGAGCTCGTCAGCACGCGCGCGCAGCTGCCGGTAGCGCAGCAACTCGGCATCGCCGAGCGGCGGCCGTGCCAGCAGATCGGTGATCTCGGCCTCGATCTGCGCGATCCAGAGCTTGCACAGCAGGGCGGCGAGTTCCTGGGCGGGCTCGGCCTCCGTGCCCAGTTCGCGAGCCGAGCGCATGACCTGGGCTGCGGCGCCGGCCAGTCCCGCGTCGGCCAAGCCGGCCTCGACGGCCGCCCAGGGCGTTGCGCCGTGGTGGGTCAACTGGCGTTCCAGCCAGTGGATCAGCTCGCCGTGCATGCCGGGCAGATCGTGGAGCAGGCCTCGGTCTTCTTCGGCCAGCGTCTCCCAAAGATCACTGTGCTGCAGCAGCAGGCGCACGGCGTTGTCGGTGGGTGTCGAGGGCGCGGCGCGCGGGCCGGCCGGGCGCTCCTCGTCTCGGCCCTTGCGCTTCCAGTCGCCCTTGGGCTTCCATTCCCCCTTGGGTTTCCAGCGCGGCTTCTCGGTGGGCCCGTCGGTGGGCTCTCCCGCCGGCGGGCCTGGCGCGGCGGCCTGACCCAGCCAAAGCGACTGCAGCTCGGCCTCGGGCATCTGGCCCTGGCGGGCGATCTCGCCCAGCAGTTGGCGGCGCAGCAGACCCTCCGGCAGCAGGGCCCACAGCGGCCGGGCCTGGTTGAGCATGCGCGCGCGGCCTTCGGGGGTCCCGAGGTCGCAGCCGTCGCCGGCGACGGCGATCAGTTGGCGCGACAGCGGGACGGCGCCTTCCACGCAGCGCTCGAAGGCGTCGGCACCCAAGTCGCGCACGTAGGAGTCGGGGTCGTGCTCGGTGGGCAGGAACAGGAACTTGACCGTGCGCGTCTCGGTCGCGTGCGGCAGCGCGGCCTCCAGCGCCCGCACGGCGGCACGGCGGCCGGCGGCGTCGCCGTCGAAGCTGAACACGACCGACTCGGTGAAGCGGAACAGCTTGTGCACATGCTCGGCGGTGCAGGCCGTGCCCAGCGTGGCGACGGCATTGCCGAAGTCGTGCTGGGCCAAGGCCACGACGTCCATGTAGCCCTCGACGACCAGCGCATAGCCCCGCTGGCGCATGGCCTGGCGGCCTTCGAACAGGCCGTACAGCTCGCGACCCTTGTGGAAGACCGGCGTCTCGGGCGAGTTCAGGTACTTGGGCTCGCCCTTGTCCAGCACACGGCCGCCGAAGCCAATGACCTCGCCCTGCACGTTGCGGATGGGGAACATGATGCGATCGCGGAAGCGGTCGTAGCGCTTCGCGTCCTCGCCCGGCTCGACGTCGGGCGTGATGACCAGGCCCGATTCGACCAGCTGCGGGTCGTCGTAGGACGGAAAGCCGCTGGCCAGCGAGCGCCAGCCCTCGGGCGCAAAGCCCAGGCCGAAACGGGCAGCGATCTGGCCCGTCAGGCCGCGGCCCTTCAGGTACTCGATGGCGCGCGGCGCCTTGCGCAGTTGGGCCTTGTAGAAGTCCGCTGCGCGGGCCAGCACGTCGGTCAGGCTCTGCTGCTTGGCCTTCTCGGCCTTGGCCTTCTCTCGCTGCTCGGGGCTGCGCTCGTCCTGCGGCACCTGCATGCCGACTTGCTGGGCCAGGTCCTCCACGGCTTCGACGAAGGTCGCCGCCGTGTGTTCCATCAGGAAGCCGATGGCGTTGCCGTGCACGCCGCAGCCGAAACAATGGTAGGTCTGGCGGCTGGGGCTGACGATGAAGCTGGGCGATTTTTCGCCGTGGAAGGGGCACAGCCCCTTGTGGTTGATGCCGGCCTTCTTCAGATCGACGTGGCGGCCCACCACCTCGACGATGTCGACGCGGGTCAGCAGGTCATGGATGAAGCCTTGGGGGATCACCCCGGGAGTTTAAGTACGCGCCTGGGTGGGCAGCCGCAACTGGTGGCTCCAGCCGCTGCGGCCGAAGGCTTCTATCCAGCCGGGCACGGCCGCCGCCGGCATCGCCGCCGCGATGCCGTTGCCCTGGCCCAGCCGGCAGCCCAGGCGCAGCAGCTCGCGGGCGTGGGCGCGGCTCTCCACGCCCTTGGCCAGCACCGAGCAGCCGATGTTGCGGGCCAGGCCGATCACGCCTTCCACCAGCGACAGGTCCTGCGCATCACCCAGCATGCCTTGCACGTAGCTGCGGTCCATCTTGAGGGTGTCGACAGGCAACTGCTTCAGCGAGGTGAGCCGCGAGTAGCCGGCGCCGAAGTCGTCCAGCGCAATGCCCACGCCCAGGCTCAGGCAGCGCTGGATCAGGGCCTGCGTGGCGGTGGTCTCGGCCAGCGCGTCGGCCTCGAGCACGTCCAGGTGCAGCAGATGCGCCAGCTCCGGCGGCTGGCGCTGTATCAGCTCCTGCAGCCGCTGCGGAAAGTCGGGCTGGCCGAGCTGGCGGGCGCCCACGTTGACGCTGACCTGCAACGCGCGGCCCTCGTTGACGCCCACGCGCTGCCAGAGGGCCGCCTGGGCCAGCGCGCGTTCGATGACCCAGTCGCCGATCTGCACGGCCAGACCGGTGTGGCCGACGGCCGGCAGGAACAGCGCTGGCGTCAGCAGCCCGCGCTCCGGGTGCTGCCAGCGCAGCAGCGCTTCGACGCCCATGACCTGGCCTGTGCGCAGGTCGACTTGCGGCTGGTAGTGCAGCAGCAGCTCCTCGCTGTCCAGCGCGCGCTGCAGCCGCGCCACGGCGATCAGGCCGACCTCGTCGCGCTGGTCCACGGTCGGGTCGTGGAAGTGCACCGATCCGCGCCCCGAGCGCTTGGCCCGGAACAGCGCGTGGCCGGCGTGGCGCAGCAGCGTCTCGGGCGCGGCGTCGTCCTGCGGGTAGAGCGTGGCGCCCACGCTGGCGCCGATCTCCAGCGCCATGCCGTCGCCGATGCGGCTTTCCCGAATGGCCACGGGCGTGGACAGCACGGCCAGCAGGCGGTCGATGGCGCGCTGGGCTTCCTCGGGGGTCTGCACGCGCAGCAGCACGGCGAACTCGTCGCCATGCAGGCGGGCCAGGTGGTCGGCCGTGTCGGGCCAGGCACCGCGCGCGCCGCGCAGCGTGGCCTGCAGGCGTTCGCTGAGCTGGCGGATGATGGCGTCGGCCACCAGCTGGCCGTGCTCGGCGTTGACGCGGGCAAAGTCGTCCAGGTCGACGATGCCCACCACCAGCTTGAAGTCGTCCCGGGTGGCGGCGGCCATGGCCTGGGGCAGCAGGCGCATGAACTCGTCGCGGTTGGGCAGGCCGGTGGCGACGTCGTAGCGCTGGCTGCGGCGCAGCAGCTCTTGTTGGCGCAGGCTCTCGCCCAGGTCGGTGAGGCTCAGCAGCCGCCAGCGCGGCGCCATGCCGTCCGGCTCGGGCACGGCACTGAGCCGGACCTGGAATACATGCTGGCCGCCATCGTCCAGCTCCACCTGCAGGCGGCCGTTCCAGGGCTCGCCGCCGCTGAGGTGGGCCTGCAGCTCGCCGATGTCCAGGCCGCTGCGCTTCAGGTTGGCGCCGGCCAGCGGCGCCGCGATGCGCCCCACCAGTGTCTCGCGAGACGCGTGCAGGATCTCGCAATAGGCCGGGTTCACCTCCACGATGCGCCATTGTGAGTCGATGACGGCCAGGCCTTCGCCCGACTGCTGGAACAGCGTGGCCGACATGCGCTCGCGCTCCTCGGCGGTGTGGCGCCAGCTGATGTCGGCCAGCGTCAGGATGAGGTTGCGCGCGCGGCCGCGTCGGTCGCGTTGCGGCACATGCGCCTGCAGCTCGTGCCAGCGCCAGTCGCCCCCGTCGGCGGCCAGCCGCAGCGACAGGCTCAGCTGGTTGCGCCCGTTGTCGCCCAGCAGCTCGCGCAGCGCGGCGCGGGTGGCCTCGCGGTCGCGTGGGTGGGCGATGCGTATCCAGTCCAGCGGGCCGTTGCCGGTCGCCGTCGCGGGTTCCAGCGGCGTGGTCAGCGACAGCCAGCGGGCTGAGGCCTGGCGCCGCCCTTCGGGCAGCCGCCACTCGGCCAGGGCCAGGCCCTGGGCATCCAGCGCGCCGCGCCAGGCGTCGCGTTCGCGCAGTTGGTGCCGGCTGACGCCGATGATGGTCAGCGGCAGCAGGGCCAGCAGCGCGCCGCTGGCGAAGTCCAGCGTGGTGCCGGTCGCCATGCCGGCCCACAACACCAGCAGGCCCGTGCCCAGTCGGGCGTTGTCGCGCGGGGCGGCCTGTAGTGCGTGCAGGCACAGCAGCAGGTGCGGCAGCAGCAGCAGGCCGCCGGCGCTCGGCCAAGCCTGCGATAGCTGGGCCGCTGCCGCGGCGGCGGCCAGCCCGCGCCCCAGCCAGCGGTCGCTGCGCCTGGGGCGCTGCGCACTGGCCTGCAGCGCGGTGCCGGTGGCCAGCAGGCCCAGCCCCCAGGCGATGGCCAGCGGCACCGCGCCGCGCCAGCCCTGTCCCAGGCTTTGCAACACGGCCGCGGCCGGCAGGGCCGCCAGCAGCGGCGCGGCGACGCCGGCCAGCAGGCCGAAGCTGACGATCTCGCGGCGGCGTGCCAGTTGGCCGTTCAACCCCAGTCGGCGCAGCAGGCTGCGGCGCAGCAGCAGCGCCAGCACGGGCAGGGACAGCACGCTCAACAGCGGCACGGAGGCCAGCAACACGGCCGGCTTGCTGCCCCACTGTGGCAGCAGCGGCAGGCCGCAGCCCACCAGCAGGCCGGCCATGGCCAGCGGCAGC
>CBFGPX010000238.1:0-6580 GCA_965650725.1 uncultured Comamonadaceae bacterium
TAGGGAGGCCAGGGACATTCGGGACGAAGGAAGCCGGGAACGGGCCGCAGGGGCCGGATAGCGGAGCGGGTACGGCGGCGCGCAGGGTAGGCGGCGCACCCGGCACCGTCAACCGAAGCGGAGGTAAAGCGCGCGATTCTCAGGGCAAACCCCGGCCGGCCTGGCGTTGCAGTTCGTAAAAACCCTGAAATGCGTCACGGCAACAGCTTGCGCGAGGTCAGACTGACGTCAGTGCCCGAGGTCCACACTGGCCGCATGACGCCGATTGCCTACGCCGACTTCCATGCCCGCTCGCTCGCCGAGCGTGACGCCTTCTGGGCCGAGCAGGCCCGCCGCATCGACTGGCAGACGCCGCCGCAGCAGGTCTGCGACGCCAGCCACCCGCCGTTCGCGCGCTGGTTCGTCGGCGGCACGACCAACCTGTGCCACAACGCGGTGGACCGCCATGCCGCCGCACGGCCGAACGAGCGCGCGCTGATCTGGGTGTCCACCGAGGTCGGTGAGGAGCGGGTCTACAGCTTTGCCGAGTTGCAGCGCGAGGTCGAGGCCATGGCCGCCATGCTGGTGGAGCAGGGCGTGGGCGCAGGCGACCGCGTGCTGATCTACATGCCCATGATCCCCGAGGCCGCGTTCGCAATGCTGGCCTGCGCGCGCATCGGCGCCATCCATTCGGTGGTGTTCGGCGGCTTCGCTTCGGTCAGCCTGGCCAGCCGCATCGACGACGCCGTGCCCACGCTCATCATCAGCGCCGACGCCGGCAGCCGCGCCGGCAAGCGCATTGCGTACAAGCCGCTGCTGGACGAGGCCCTCGCGCTGTGCGAGCACAAGCCCGCCGCGGTGCTGATGGTGGACCGCGGCCTCGTGCCCTTCGAGCGCGTGGCCGGTCGCGACCTGGACTACGCCGAACTGCGTCGCCGCCACGACGGCGCGTGCGTGCCCTGCGTCTGGCTGGAGTCCAACAGCGTCAGCTACACGCTCTACACCAGCGGCACCACCGGCAAGCCGAAGGGCGTGCAGCGCGACGTGGGCGGCTACGCGGTGGCGCTGGCCACCAGCATGGACTGGATCTTCGGTGGCAGGCCGGGCGAGACCTACTTCTCCACCAGCGACATCGGCTGGGTGGTGGGCCACAGCTACATCGTCTACGGCCCGCTGATCCACGGCATGGCCACGCTGATGTACGAGGGCACGCCGGTCAACCCCGACGCCGCGGTGCTGTGGAGCCTGGTGGAGAAGTACCGCGTGACGGTAATGTTCAGCGCCCCCACCGCCGTGCGCGTGCTGAAGAAACATGACGCGGCGCTGCTGAAGCGCCACGACCTGTCGTCCTTGCGCGCGCTGTTTCTGGCCGGCGAGCCGCTGGACGAGCCCACCGCGCGCTGGATCGCCGAGGGTCTGGGCGTGCCCATCGTCGACAACTACTGGCAGACCGAGACCGGCTGGCCGCTGCTGACCGTGGCCCACCACATCCCCGGTGTGCAGGCCGTGCCGACGCGACTGGGCTCCCCCGGCGTGCCCATGTACGGCTACGACGTGAAGCTGCTGGACGAGCAGACCGGCGCGGAGCTGGCCGGACCTGACCGAAAGGGCGTGCTGGCCATCGCCCATCCGCTGCCGCCGGGGACGCTGCAGACCGTGTGGGGCGACGACGCGCGCTTCGTCAACACCTACTGGCGCAGTGTGCCGGGCCGCGAGGTGTACTCCACCTTCGACTGGGCCACGCGCGATGCCGACGGCTACACCTTCATCCTTGGGCGCACCGACGACGTCATCAACGTGGCCGGCCACCGGCTGGGCACGCGCGAGATCGAGGAGTGCATCTCCGGCCATGCGGCCGTGGCCGAGGTGGCCGTGGTGGGCGTGGCCGATCAGCTGAAGGGCCAGGTCGCCATCGCCTTCGCCGTGCTGCGTGACCCGTCGCTGGCATCGCCCGCGCTGGAGGGGGCCTTGATGAAGCATGTGGACGCCCAGCTGGGCGCGGTCGCACGGCCAGCGCGCGTGCTGTTCGTGACCCTGCTGCCCAAGACCCGCTCCGGCAAGCTGCTGCGTCGTGCGCTGCAGGCGGTGGCCGAAGGCCGCGACCCGGGCGACCTGACGACGCTGGACGACCCCGCCGCGCTGGCCCAGGTGCGCGAGCGCCTGCAGGGTTAGCCTCAGCGGCTGCCGGACTCGTACCAGACCGTGACGCGGCGGTCGTCCTCGCAGTCGTTGCCGCAGGCGGGCTGCCCGCGCGTCTGCCCGGTCCGTGGGCCGGGGCGTGGTGCGAGCGTATCGACCATCACGCGCTCCGGGGTCAGCCGATGCAGCGCAGGCAGCTCGCGCGAGCAGGCCTGCAGCATTGCCAGCGCCGTGTGGGCGCGGCCGCGCGCCAGCGACAAGCTGGTCTCCATGGCGGCGCGCTGGCGCGGGCCCAGCGGCTGGCGGTCGGCGCCGGCCACCAGTCGCATGACGTCGCTGGCGCGCGGGTCGGGTCTGTCCTGCCAGTACCTGAGTACGCCCCCAGCCCAGGCCGCGCCCGTGCCGGCGCAGGCGTCCGAGACCGCTGCAGGCGCGGGGCTCCACAGGTGGTCGCCGCTGGCAAAGGCGGGACTGGGCTCCGGATGCAGCACCCAGGCGCGGCTGCTGGCGGGTGCTGTGGGTGGCTTGGGCGGGTTGTCGATGGACTGCAGCCGCGGCAGCACCACGTGCAGGCACAGCATCACCCAGAACGCATAGGTGACCGCCGGCAGGCCGCGGGATGCCGAGTGCTTGAGCATCACCAGCGGCGAGTCCTCGGCCAGTCCCGTTCTCGGGATGGCGAAGCGTTGCAGCAGCTCGTCCTCCGCTGCATCACGGGCCTGTCGCAGCTGCCAGATGTAGCCGTGGCCCAGGCATACGCCCACCACCACGATGTAGGACACCAGGATGCCCAGCATGCACACCAGCAGCAGGGCGATGGGTACAACGGGATGCTGCGGCATCGGCGCCAGCAGCAGCGCGCCGAGGGTGCCCAGCAAGAAGGCTTGTCCAGCGAAGGACCACCCCACACGCTGCCCGATGTTGTTGAACTCCTCGTTCATCGCGGCCTGCAACAAGGCGCGCACCTTGCCGATCTCCTCGCGCAGGCTTTGGGCCGAGGTCAGCTTGGATTCCAAGGCCGCGATGTCGAAGCGCTCGGCCGGCGTCTGCTGGCCGACGCAGACCTTGCCTGCCCAGACGATCACCCATTCGTAGCCGAGCAGCAGACCGAGCGCGACGATCAGCGTGATGCAGAGCCAGGTACTGCCGGCCGGCAATGGCGAGGGCAGTTGTGGCAGGAAAGGGGCTGCCAGCCAGGGCAGGACAGCCAGCAGCAGCAAGGCCAACCTCGCGCTCACCGTGGACATCTGGGTCTTCATCCTTGGCCCTCCCAAGCTGCTGGGCTGCATGCTGCCGGGCACGGGGCATTGACGTCAATCGCCGCGGCCGGGGTGTGTCGAACGGCAGGTTCGGCAACGCGGGCCAGAATGGCCGCCTTCCCACAAGGAGCTCTCGATGAAACCCGTGTTGACGACAACGCTTGCGGCGCTGGCCCTGAGCGCCGCCGCGCAGGCCGCACCCAAGCTGCCCGGCCCCAACTTCCCCGCCTACAGCGGCGTTGCCGACGTGCAGACCCGCTGCGACGCGGGCCTGAAGGGCGCCAAGCAGCGCGTCGCGCAGCTGGAGCAGCGCAAGGTCGATGCCGGCTGGCTGGCCGCGCTGGACGACCTGACGGTCTTCTTCGAGGACCACCAGTACCCCAACGATTTCATCCTCAATGTGCATCCGGACAAGGCCATCCGCGATGCGGCCCAGGCCTGTTCGCTGCGCTGGGCCGACTTCAACTCCAGCCTGGGCCAGAACGAGAAGCTGTACCGCGCGCTGCAGAAGGCGCCCAAGGTGGATGGCATCGACGCCGAGTTCGTGCGCCTGGCCTCGGCCCAGTTCGAGGACAGCGGCGTCGCGCTGCCCAAGGACAAGCGCGCACGCGCCAAGCAGATCCTGGACAAGCTGACCGAGTTGGACCAGCAGTTCAACAAGAACATCCGCGACGCCGGCACCCGCGTGGCCTTCACCGAGGCCGAGCTGAAGGGCGTGCCCGCCAGCGTGTGGGACAAGGCCAAGCGCGACGACCAGGGCCGCATCGTGCTGGGTGTGGACTACCCCAGCTACGTGCCGGTGATGCGCAGCGCCGAGAGCGAGGCCGCGCGCCAGCGCATGTGGCTGGCCAAGACCAACGAGGGCGGCCAGGCCAACCTGGACCTGCTGGCCCGGATCGTCACGCTGCGCGGTGAGTACGCCAGGCTGTTCGGCTTCGACAACTACGTGGACTTCAACCTGCGCCGCCGCATGGCCAAGGACGGCGCGACGGCCACCCGCTTCCTCGATTCGGTGACCGGCGCGGTCAATGCACGCGAGAAGGCCGAGTTGCAGGAGCTGCGTGCCGCCAAGGCCCAGCAGGTGGGCGCGGCGCTCGCGGACACGACCGTGCAGCGCTGGGACGCCACCTTCTACAGCGAGCGCGTGAAGCGCGAGAAGTTCAGCGTGGACCAGAACGCGTTCCGGCCCTACTTCCCGCCGCAGGCCAGCCTGGAGTTCTCGATGCGCATCATCGAGCAGCTGATGGGCGTGAAGTACCAGCGCGTGGACAACAAGCTGTGGCACGACGAGGTGCAGACCTACGTCGTCAGCGACGCGGCGTCGGGCCAGCCCATTGCGCAGATGTATGTGGACCTGTATCCGCGCGACGGCAAGTACAACCACGCGGCGGTGTGGCCGCTGCGCGGCAGCGCCACGCGCGCGGGCCGCACGCCGGCCGCGGCGCTGGTCGTCAACTTCGACCGCCAAGGCCTGACGCTGGACGAGGTCGAGACGCTGCTGCACGAGCTGGGGCACGCGGTGCACGTGAACCTGTCCAAGACCCGCTACGCCGCGACCGCCGGCACGGCCGTCATGCATGACTTCGTCGAGGCGCCGTCGCAGATGCTGGAGGACTGGGTCTACGACAAGAACGTGCTGAAGCTGATGCAAGCCGTCTGCGCAGACTGCAAGCCGGTGCCGGACGCGATGGTGGCGCAGGCCCAGGCCGCCAAGCACTACGGCAAGGGCGGCCAGTTCGGCCGCCAGCACCTGTACGCGAGCTACGACATCACGCTGCATCAGCAGGCCAAGCCGGAGCCGATGCCGCTGTGGGCACGCATGGAAGGTGCGACGCCGCTGGGCCATGTGAAGGACACCAAGTTCCCGGCCGGCTTCGCGCACATCGCCGGCGGCTATGGCGCGGGCTACTACGGCTACCTGTGGAGCCTGGTCGTCGCGATGGACCTGCGCACGGCGTTCGCGGCCGACAAGCTGGGTGCCGATGTCGGCAAGCGCTACCGCGACAAGGTGCTGGGCCAGGGCGCGCAGAAGCCGGCGCCGGAGCTGGTCAAGGACTTCCTGGGCCGCGAGTCCAACTCGCAGGCTTTCTTCGACTACCTGAAGAAGTAGGTCCTCAGTGGCCGCAGCTGCTGGCGCCGCAGCTTGAGCCTGCGGCTGCCGCCGGCTCGCGGCATTCACCGGTTACCGGGTCGAAGCCGCGCTGCTCCATCGTGAACACCAGCGCCGCGTCCATCATCTCGGCGTGCTGTGGAAACCAACCCGCCAGCTCGGTGCGCAGGATGTTCAGCGGCTCGCGGTCGTTCAGCTCGGTGGCGTAGCGCAGCGCCTCGCGCATGACGTTCAGCACCATCGCGTGCTGGCCGCTGTGGCAGTTCTGCGGCTCGAAGCCGCAGCGTGCCATCCAGTCCTCCTCCATCGCGAAGTGGGCCTCGGTGTGGGCCAGCAGCGCGTGGTAGGCGGGCAGGGCGTCCACGCCCGCATCCAGCGCGGCGCCGAAGGCGTTCAGGTGTTCGACGAACTCCTGGTGCGTGGTGTCCAGCGTCGGCTGGTTCAGGACGAGCTTGTCGGTCCAGGCGAGGGTAGTCATGGCGTGATGCTAGTCAGGCAGTCGGGGCGGCGCCTTGACGCCGCGCAAAACGTCGATCAGGCCAGGCGTGCGCGGTGGCGGGCCACCTGGGCCCGCACCTGCGCCGGCGCGGTGCCGCCCAGCACGTTGCGGGCATTCAGCGAGCCTTCCAGCGACAGCACGTCGAACACGTCGGCCTCCACGCGGGCGTCGAAGGCCTTCAGCTCGTCCAGCGACAGCGCGGCCAGGTCCACGCCCTTGGCGGTCGCGGACTTCACCGCATGCGCGACGACCTCGTGCGCGTCGCGGAAGGGCAGGCCCTTCTTGACCAAGTAGTCGGCCAGGTCGGTCGCCGTTGCGTGGCCCTTCAGCGCCGCGGCGCGCATCGCCTCGGGCTTTGGGGTCAGGCCGGCCAACATGTCGGCAAAGATGCGCAGCGTGTCCTTCAAGGTGTCCACCGTGTCGAACAAGGGCTCCTTGTCCTCCTGGTTGTCCTTGTTGTAGGCCAGGGGCTGGCCCTTCATCAGCGTGACCAGGCCCACCAGGTGGCCCACCACCCGGCCGGTCTTGCCGCGCGCCAGCTCGGGCACGTCGGGGTTCTTCTTCTGCGGCATGATCGACGAGCCGGTGCAGAAG
>CBFGPX010000239.1:0-6527 GCA_965650725.1 uncultured Comamonadaceae bacterium
AGCAGGTCGCGCGCCGGCTGCGCGCGCTGGCGCCGCCGCCGGCGCGCGTAGGCCGGCTGGGCGGCGACGAGTTCGCCGTGCTGCTGCCCGACAGCGGCGACGGCGCGCAGCTCGCCGCGCTGGTGGACGCGCTGCTGGCCGCCGCCAGCGAGCCCTTCGCCTACGAGGACGTGGCGCTCAACGTGTCGGCCAGCATCGGCGTGGCGCGCTTCCCCGACAACGGCCTCAGCGGCCCCGAGCTGCTGCGCAGCGCCGACGCGGCCATGTACCGCGTGAAGCAGAACGGCCGCAACGGCAGCAGCGTGTTCTCCACCAGCAGCCCCGACACGCTGGCCGCCCAGCGCGCCAAGCTGGCCCAGCGGCTGGCCATCGAGGCCGAGCTGCGCGAGGCCCTGCAGGCCGGCCAGCTGCACCTGGCCTACCAGCCCATCGTTGACATCACCTCCGGCCAGCTGCACGGCGTGGAGGCGCTGGTGCGCTGGCGCAAGCCGGACGGCCAGGTCGTTCCGCCCGACGTCTTCATCCCCATCGCCGAGCAGAGCGACCTCATCATCGACATCGGCCGCTGGGTCATGCGCCAGGCGCTGCTGGACCTGGCCTCGCTGCAGGGCAGCGCGCTGGCGCGGCTCAAGGTGCATGTCAACATGGCTGCCAGCGAGTTCGTCGACGGCGCGCTGCCCGACACGCTGAAAGCCATGTCCGCCGAGCTGGCGCTGCCCGCCTCGCAGGTGGTGCTGGAGCTGACCGAGGGCATGCTGATGCGACAGCCCGAGCAGGTCAGCCGCGTCATGCACCGGCTGCGCGAGATCGGCTTCGAGATCTCGCTGGACGACTTCGGCATGGGCCACTCGTCGCTGGCCATGCTGAAGAGCCTGCCCATCAGCTCGCTGAAGATGGACCGCAGCTTCGTGCGCGACCTGGCCAGCGGCGAGCGCGACCGCGCCATCGCCCAGACCATCGTGGACCTGGGCCAGCACCTGCGCCTGGAGGTCATCGCCGAAGGCATCGAGGACGCCGCCCAGCTGGACGTGCTGCACGCCTGCGGCTGCCGCTACGGCCAGGGCTATCTGCTGGGCCGGCCGCTGCCGCTGGACCAGCTCGTCCTCGCCTTCCCCGACGGTCGCCCGCACCACGGCAAGGCCATGTAGAGTCGCCCAGCATCAGCGCCACGGCGCGCAAAGGCGAGCGATGAACATCTCCACCTTCGTGGCCGCCGCGGCCCACGACATGAAGAACTCGGTCAGCGTGATCGCGGCCTACCTGGAGGACGCGCTGCAGCAGCTCGCCGCCATGGAAAGCGCGCAGCCGTCGGCCGCGGCCATCTCCACCTGCCAGGCCTTGTACGAGACCCAGCGCGTCAACGGCAACCTCGTGCAACTGATGGCGATCTACAAGCTGGAGGAGGGCATGTACCCCTTCGAGCCCGTGGAGGTGTCGCTGGACGAGTTCGCCGCCGAGCTGCTGGCCCGCGTGCGGCCGCTGGTGAAGCTCAAGGGCCTGACCGTCAGCTGCGAGGCCGAGGATGGCCTGGCGGCCTGGGTGTTCGACCACGACCTGATCGGCAGCGTCGTCATGCAGTCCATGTTCAACGCCGTGCGCTACGCCAGCCATGCCGTGAAGCTGGCGCTGCGCGTGCAGGACGGCTGCCTGGAGATCGAGGTGGCCGACGACGGGCAGGGCTTCCCGGAGTTCATGCTGGAGCAGGGCTTCCCGTCGCGGCAAGGCATCGACGTGCGCACCGGCAGCACCGGGCTGGGCCTGTTCTTCTCGCGCCTGGCCGCCGGCCTGCACCGGCGTGGCGACCGGGTCGGCAGCACCCGCATCGCCAACGGCGGCGAGCTGGGCGGCGGACGTTTCGTCGTCATCCTGCCCTGAAGGACCCCGCCATGGATGTCGATCCCCTGCGCAGCCTGAACTTCCTGCTGGTGGAAGACTTCGAGGCCATGCGCAACGTGCTCAAGAGCCTGCTGCTGCGCTGCGGCGCGCAGCGCGTGGACACCGCGCGCGACGGCCAGGAGGCCAGCCGCATGCTGCACGCCAAGAGCTATGACGTGGTCATGTGCGACTACGACCTCGGCCCCGGCAAGAACGGCCAGCAACTGCTGGAGGAGGCGCGGCTCAAGGGCTGGATCAGTCCAGCCTCGGTGTGGCTGATGATCACCGCCGAGAAGACCAGCATCATGGTCTCGGCCGCCGCCGAGGACGCGCCGGACGACTACCTGCTCAAGCCCATCACCGAAGGCCTGCTGCAGACCCGGCTGCTGAGGCTGGTGGAGCGCAAGGCCGCGCTGGCCGGCATCGCCACCGCGATGAAGGCGCACGACTGGCGCCGCGCGCTGCAGCTGTGCAATGAGCAGATCGCCGCCGGCACCAAGAGCCTGGCCGAGGTGCTGAGGCTGCAGGCCCAGCTCTACCAGAAGCTGGACGAATGGCCCAAGGCCCAGGCCGTCTACGAAGCCGTGCTGCAGCGCGGCCCGCTGGCCTGGGCCAAGCTGGGCCTGGCCCAGGTGCGCCTGCATGGCAACGACCAGGCCGGCGCGCTGGCGCTGCTGGTGGACATCGTGCGCGACCACCCGCAATACCTGGACGCCTACGACGAGCTGGCCGGCCTGCTGGCCGAGCAGGGCCAGGTCCAGCAGCAGCTCACGCTGCTGGAACGCGCCGTCAAGCTGTCGCCCAACTCCGCGCAGCGCCAGGCCGCGCTGGGCAAGGTGGCGCTGGCGCAGGGCCAGCACGACATGGCCGAGCGCGCGTTCACACGCTCCATCAAGCTGACCGAGCACAGCGCGGTAGAGAACGTCGAGCCCTTCCTGGGCCTGTCGCGGCTGCACTGCGAGGCCGGCGCGCCCGACGAGGCCCGCAAGATGATGGCCGCGCTGACGCAGCGCTACGACGGCCCCGACGTGCAGCTGCTGGCGCGCGCCGAGGAAGTGCGCGCGCTGCAGGCCGGCGGCGACGCGGACGGCGCCGCCCGGCTGGCCGCCGAGCTGGCCGCGCTGAGCGCCGACGCCGGCAGCGCGGCGTCGGCCCAGACCGCGCTGCGCATCGCCGAGACGCTGATGGAGACCGGCCAGACCGAAGGCGCCACGCAGCTGCTGCAGTACGTGACGCGCAACAACTACGACGACGAGGCGCTGCTGCGCCGCGCCCAGCGCAGCTTCGACGGCCTGGGCCTGGGCGCCGCCGGTGGCGAACTGGTGGCCGCCGCCAAGCGCGAGGCCACCGACGCGATGAAGGGCGGCGTGCGCCTGCTGGCCCAGGGCGACCTGCCCGGCGCGCTGGCCAGCCTGCGCGGCGCCAAGACCTCCATGCCGCGCAACGGCCGCGTGCTGCTGAACTTCGCCGCCGTGGCGCTGACCTGCATGGAGCGCCAGGGCCGCAGCGCCGAGCTGGAGGCCGAGGTGCGCGCCAGCATCGCCACCGCGCAACTGCTGCGGCCCGACGATGCACGCGCCGACGACCTGCTGAAGCAGTTGGCCAAGCTGACCGGCGGCGCCTGATGCCTTCGGGCATCATGGGCCGTCTATGAACGCTTCCGCCCCCTGCCCCTGCGGCAGCGCCGCGGCCTACGCCGCCTGCTGCGGCACGCTGCACGCCGAGCACACCGCCCACGCCCGGCTGGCGGCCGCCACGCCCGAGGCGCTGATGCGCTCGCGCTATGCCGCCTTCGTGCTGGACCTGCGGCCCTACCTGCTGGCCAGTTGGCATGCCAGCACCCGACCCGCCGCCTTGGAGCCGCCCGAGCCCGGGCTGAAGTGGCTGGGGCTGGAGGTCAGGCGCAGCGCGCAGCAGGATGCCGAGCACGGCACCGTCGAGTTCGTCGCCCGCAGCAAGCTGGGTGGCCGCGCCCACCGGCTGCACGAGGTCAGCCGCTTCGTGCGAGAGAACGGCGAGTGGTTCTACGTGGACGGCGATCTCTCTTGAGGCTGACCATCCTGCACGCCGACGAGCACCTCGTCGCCATCGACAAACCCCCGGGCCTGCTGGTGCACCGCACACAGCTCGCCGCCGGCGAGGACGAAGCCGCGCTGCAGCTGCTGCGCGACCAGCTGGGCCGGCCCGTGTGGCCCGTGCACCGGCTGGACCGCGGCACCTCGGGCGTGCTGCTGTTCGCGCTGTCGGCCGAGGTCGCGTCGCTGCTGGGCGCGATGTTCGAGCAGGGCCGCATGGACAAGCGCTACCTGGCACTGGTGCGCGGCTGGCCGGCCGACGAGCACGGCCTCATCGACCACCCGCTGGCGCGCGACCCCGAGCTGCCGTCGACCGGCCAGCCGCTGCTGTACGCACAGACGCGCTGGCGCGTGCTGCAGCGGCTGGAGTGGCCCCTCGCGACCGACCCGCGCTTCGCGACCACGCGCGTGGCGCTGCTGGAGGCCGAGCCGCTGCAGGGCCGGCGCCACCAGATCCGCCGCCACCTGAAGCACATCGCCCACCCCATCCTGGGCGACGCCACGCACGGCAAGGGGCCGCTGAACCGCGCCGTGGCGGCCCACCTGGGCCGGCAGCGGCTGTGGCTGCATGCGCTGGAGCTGGTGCTGGCCCATCCCGTCGGCGGCGCGCCGCTGCGACTGCATGCGCCGCCGGGCGAGGGCTGGCCGTCAGCGTGAGCCTGCCGGCAGCCAGCGGGCGCGGATGCGCCGCAGCTCGCCCTGCGCCTCCAGCCGCAGGATGACCTCGTTGAAGCGCGCCACATCGGCCGCGTCGAAGCGCCGACGGCTCAGCTTGTAGCCCACCACGTCGCGGCGCACCGGCAGCGCCAGCTCCCTGACGCCCAGCTGCGCCCCACGGGCGGCGAACAGCACGGCCAGCCGGTCGCCGATCAGCACGTCGCCGCGGCCCAGCGCCAGCAGCTGCAGGCCCTTGGCGTAGTCCTCGAACGCGGTGAGCCGGCTGACCGCCGCGAACTCGTCCACGATGGGCACGACGGCGGGGCCGCGGTGCGCCAGCAGCCGCAGGCCGGCGCCCAGCACCTCGCGCAGCGTCTGCAGCCCGGGCGCCAGCCCGGCGTCGGCACGCGTGAAGGCGCCGAACTCCTCGTTGCGGTAAGGCCGCGTGAACCAGATGGACTCGGGCGGGTTGGGGCTGTCGTAGGACGCCGCCACCAGCAGATCCAGGTCGCCCGCCACCAGCATGGGCATGCGGCGGTTGCGCGGCACGGTGGGCACGTACTCGACGCTGCAGTCCATCTCCTTCGCAATGGCGGCCAGCAGCTCGGTCTCCAGGCCGGTGTGGCGGCCCTGGTCATCGATGAAGGCATAGGGCCGCCAGTCCTCGAAGGGCACGCGCCAGGGCCGCGCGCAGGCCGCCGCGGCCAGCAGCGGCAGCAAGAGCAACAGGGCGATGACGAGTCGGAACGGCATGCGGCGCGCGAGGATAGCGAGCGCCGCACGGCCGGATGCCCAGGGTTTACCGGGCCGCGGACGCGCGCTCGTCTCGTGTGTGGAAAACGCTGACTTCGTCGGCCAGCCGCTGCGCCTGGTCGCGCAGGCTCTCGGCGGCGGCAGCCGACTGCTCCACCAGCGCGGCGTTCTGCTGCGTGACCTGGTCCAGCTGGCCCACCGACTGGTTGACCTTGACGATGCCCTCGCTCTGCTCGCCGGCCGAGCGCGCGATGCTGCCGATCAGCGCCGAGACCTGCTGCACGGCCGTCTCGATCTCGTGCATGGCCTGGCCGGCCGACGCGACGAAGCCGGAGCCGGCCGCCACCTGCTCGCTGGACTGCGCGATCAGGCCCTTGATGTCACGCGCCGCCTCGGCACTGCGCTGGGCCAGGCTGCGCACCTCGGACGCGACCACCGCGAAGCCCTTGCCCTGCTCGCCCGCGCGCGCCGCCTCGACGGCCGCGTTCAGCGCCAGGATGTTGGTCTGGAAGGCGATGGAGTCGATCAGGCCGGTGATGTCGGCGATGCGGCCGGCGCTGGCCTGGATGGCCTCCATGGTGGTGACCACCTGGCCCACCACGCCGGAGCCGCGCGACGCCGCCTCGGCCGCGCCGCCGGCCAGGCCATGGGCCTGGCGCGCGGAGTCGGCCGTCTCGCGCACGGCCACGGTCAGCGCGTCCATGGACGAGGCGGTGGACTGCAGGCTGGCCGCCATTTTCTCGGTGCGCACCGACAGGTCCTGGTTGCCGGCGGCGATCTCGGAGCTGGCGCCGTCGATGCTGCGCGCGGCCGTCTGCACCTGGCTGACGACGCCGTGGATGCGGTCCACCGCGCCCTGCAACAGCCCGGCCACGCCTTCGCTGCGGCCGGCATGGCGGGTGTCGAGGTTGATGCGCCCCTGCGCGGTCAGGTGCTCGACGAGGCCGGTCAACGCGGTCTGCTCGGCGGCGCGCTGGTGCATCTTGATGGCGATCAGCACCTCGAAGGCCGTCTGCGCCACCACGTAGCCGGCATGCACCAGCACGCGCGGGAAGCCCGGCTCGGTCAGGCAGTACACGCCCACGCCGGCGGCCTGCAGGCGGTCGAACAGCACGTGGTGGACCGCGATGGCGGCCGCGCCCGTGACGATGGGCGCCCAGTGCCGGT
>CBFGPX010000240.1:0-6514 GCA_965650725.1 uncultured Comamonadaceae bacterium
TGGTTCCAGCGGGATTACCTGCCGCGCTTCACCGCAGAATGACGCTTGGTACACATGCATGCCGATGGCTGCTGGCGGGGGCCGTGCTGTCCGCCACGCTCGGCGCAAGAGCCGCGGACGACGAGCTTCCCGGTCTGCCTGAGGCAGATCCCCCCGCACCCGCTGCCGCGCCGAAGCCGCTGCGCGTCTTCCTGGAGGCGGCCGCAGGCCGGGTGGACGTCCGCGGCGGCGGCCACCGCGACCTCCGCCGTGCCGCGCTGGACTTGCGCTACGAGCAGAGCTGGGCGCCGTGGCGCGTTGCCGTCTCCAATCGGCTGGACGACGTTCATCCCGTGCCGCCGGGGCAGCGCTCCACCCGCAACAGCCTTCGCGAGTTGCTGGTGGGCTGGAGTGGCGACTCGGTGACCGCCGAGGTGGGACGGATCAATCTGCGCAACGGCCCGGCCTTCGGCTACAACCCGACCGACTACTTCCGTGAATCGGCGCTGCGCACGATCACGACGGCCGATCCGGTGGCCTTGCGAGAGAACCGCCTCGGCACGGTGATGGTCAAGGGCACCGTGTTCGGCGAATCCGGCAGCGCTTCGCTCGCCATCGCCCCGAAGATCGAGAGCGGGCCCAGCGACGCGCCGATGTCGGCCGACCTCGGGCGCACGAACCGCACGGACCGTGCACTGCTGACTGTGTCCAGCGCGGCCTCCCAGCGGCTCAGCGGACAGCTGCTGGTTTTCGGCGAGCGCGACCGCGGCACGCAATTCGGGGCCAGCGCCACCGCGCTCGTGTCAGATGCGCTGGTTGCCTACGGTGAGGCATCCACCGGGCGTGACACCGATTTGTTGCAGGACGCTCTGGGGCAGAACGGGCCGCAGCGCAGGCTGCACCGGGCCAGCCTCGGGTTCACGTACACCCTGGCGTCTCGCTTGTCGGCCACGGTCGAGGCCGAGTACAACGGTGCCGGGCTGGACCGCGCTGGCCAGCAGGCCCTGGCGCGCAGTGGCGCCGCGGCCCTGGCGCGCTTTGCCGACCTGACCCAGTCCAGCCTGGAAATCGGTTCTCGCCGCGCATGGGTCGTGCACCTCTCGCAAAAGGATGCGGGGATCAAGAACCTCGACCTCGGGGCGTTTGTTCGCACCAACGCGGTGGACCACAGCCGCCTGGTCTGGGCCGAGGCGCGCTACCACTGGCAGCGCTTCGACGCGGCATTGCAGTGGCAGCGCTTCTCCGGCCGCCCCGCGAGCGAATTCGGGACCTACCCATACCGGCAGGTCCTGCAGCTCATCGGCTCGGTTTACTTCTAGACCGTGCATCAGCGCGCGCCAGGCCCCGCTCGTCCCGGGGGGAGTGGCGTGCCGCCTGTTAAAAAGTGACGTGTCGCCCGAGCTGGCGCGGGCCGCAGCCCCAACCGGCGGAGGGGCTGTGTCATCATCGCGGCGCTCTAGTTTGCGGGCCGCCACCCTGCGAGGCCGCCGCTCACGCGCGCGCCTACCAATCATCCCAACTGGCTGCCCAAGGGGAATCCATGGTCGTCAACTCATCGGTCGCTTACGTCCTTTCGTTGCTCAAGCGCTGGTCTGCCGGGGCGCTGATCCCGCTGGCCCTGGTGCTGGGCGGCTGCGCCTCCCGGAGCCTTCCTCCGGCCCCGGCCCAGGCGGGCATCGGCGAATACAACTACGTCATCGGCGCGGGTGACAGCCTGAACATCACGGTCTGGCGCAACCCCGAGCTGTCGATGGCCGTGCCCGTGCGACCCGACGGCAAGCTGGCGACGCCCTTGATCGACGAGATCGTTGCGCAGGGCAAGACCCCGACCGAACTGGCGCGCGAGGTGGAGAAGTCGCTTTCGAAGTACGTGCGCGATCCGATCGTGACGGTCATCGTCACCGGTTTCGTCGGCCCCTACAGCGAGCAGATCCGCGTGGTCGGCGAAGCCGCGAAGCCGCAGATCCTGCCGTTCAAGCAGAAGATGACTATTCTTGACGTCATGATCGCCGTCGGCGGCCTGACGGACTTCGCCGATGGCAATGGCGCGACCATCCTGCGCGCCTCCGAGGGCAACAAGCAGTACACGGTGCGCCTGAAGGACCTGATCAAGCGCGGCGACGTCTCGGCCAACGTCGAGATGAAGCCGGGCGACATCCTGATCATCCCGCAGAGCCTGTTCTGACGCGCCCGCTGGCGCTGTCGACCACGAACGATCCGGAAGCATCATGGAAGAGTTGTTGGGCCAATTGACGACCATCCTCCGCCGGATGTGGAAGTTCCGCTGGCCGGGGCTGCTGGCGGCGTGGATCGTCGGTATCGTCGGTGCCATCGTGGTGTTCAAGGTGCCCGACCAGTACGAGGCCAACGCGCGGATCTTCGTCGACACCCAGTCGATCCTGAAGCCGCTGATGTCGGGGCTGACCGTGCAGCCCAACGTCGAACAGCAGGTGGGCATGCTCAGCCGCACCCTGATCAGCCGTCCCAACGTCGAGAAGCTGGTCCGCATGGCCGACCTCGACCTGAAGAACACCACCAAGGCGCAGCAGGAGGCGCTGATCGAGAGCCTGATGAAGACGCTCGAGATCCGCAGCACCACCCGCGACAACCTCTACTCACTCTCCTACCGGGATTCCGACCGCGAGAAGGCCAAGCGGGTGATCCAGTCGCTGGTGTCGATCTTCGTCGAGTCCAGTTTGGCCGGAAGCCGCAAGGACTCCGACTCCGCCAAGGTGTTCCTGAACGAGCAGATCAAGAACTACGAGGCGAAGCTCGAGGAAGCGGAGACGCGTCTGAAGGAATTCCGCATGCGCAACATCGAGTTGCAGACTGCGGACGGACGCGACTCCGCAGCGCGCCTGGGCGAAATCAGCCGCCAGCTGGAGCAGGCACGGCTCGAGCTGCGTGAAGCAGAAAACGCACGCGATGCAGCCAAGCAGCAGCTCGCCGCCGAGAAGCAGGGCAGCAACTCCGTCACGCAGAGCCTGCTGGACGAATCCAAATTCGTTGTCGCCACGCCCGACATTGATGCCCGCATCGAGGCGCAGAAGCGGAACCTCGATGCCCTGCTGCAGCGCTTCACCGAGCAGCACCCCGACATCGTCGGCGCCCGCCGGCTGATCAAGGACCTCGAGGAACAGAAGAAGAAGGAGATCGCCGAGCAGCGCAAGCTGATGCTGGCGGCTCCAGCCACCTCGCCCACGGCGGCGCCCCAAGGCGGCGGTCTGGCCTACCAGGAAATGAACCGCCTGGTGGCCAGTTCCGAAGTGCAGGTGGCGGCACTGCGGGCTCGCGTGGCCGAGTATTCCAGCCGCTATGCGCAGGCCAAGGCCCAGCTGAAGACCTCGCCCCAGATCGAGGCGGAGGCGGCGCAGCTGAACCGCGACTACGCGATCATCAAGAAGAACTACGAAGACCTGGTGGCCCGGCGCCAGGCGGCGGTGATGTCGGGTGACCTCGATGTCGCCTCGGGCGTTGCCGACTTCCGCCTGATCGATCCGCCGCGGGTGTCGCCGAAGCCGGTGTCGCCCAACCGCTTCCTGCTGTACCCGGCCGCCCTGGTGGCCGCGCTGGCGGCGGGCATCTTCGTCGCCTTCGCGGCCAGCCAGCTGCGCCCGGTGTACGACGCGGCGTACGAATTGCGCGCCAAGACCGGCCTGCCGGTGCTCGGCGTGGTGTCGATGGTGATGAGCGACGTCGATTCACGGAAGGTCCGCATGGACGCGTGGCGTTTTGCCGCCGGCACCGGTACCTTGGTCGGCCTGTACGGGCTGGGTCTGATCGCGCTGACCGTGCTGGCCAGCCGCCAAGTGGGTTGAAGCCATGAGCAGCTTGATCGAACAGGCCGCGCAACGGCTGGCCCAACTTCGCCAGGCCGGGGTGGAGATCCCCGGCGAGGACACGCCGCCCTTGGCGCCGGCGCCTGCTCCTGTCGCTGCGCCCGCCGCTGCGGCAGCGGCAACGGTCGCCGTCGCGGATCGGCCGCAGGCCACCGGCGCGGCCGCGCAAGCACCAGCCGACGCTTCGCCGGCTCCGGCGGCCCGCGTTGCCGCGTCCCAGGAAGAGCCGCACACGATCTCCCGCCGCGTCGATCTCGACCTGCCCGCCCTCACGGCGGCCGGCATCATCACGCCGATCTCGCCGCGGACGAACGTCGGCGACCAGTACCGCGTCATCAAGCGGCCGCTGATCCTGAATGTGGTGGGCAAGGGGGCGGTGCCCCTGAACCACGGCAACCTGATCATGGTCACCAGCGCGCTGTCCGGCGAGGGCAAGAGCTTCACCTCGGTGAACCTGGCGATGAGCATCGCCGCCGAGCTCGACCACACCGTGATGCTGGTCGATGCGGACGTGGCGCGGCCGTCCCTGCTGCGCATGCTGGGCCTGCCGCCCGGCCCGGGCCTGCTCGACCTGCTCGAAGGCCGTGCCGAGATGTCCAGCGTGCTGCTGCGCACCAACGTCGACAAGCTGACCGTGCTGCCCAGCGGCTCGCCGCACCCGCGGGCGACCGAACTGCTGGCCAGTGATTCGATGCGCCAGCTGCTCGACGACATGGCCACGCGCTATCCCGACCGCATCATCATCTTCGATTCCCCGCCACTGCTGCTGACGACCGAGTCGCGCGTGCTGGCGTCCCACATGGGCCAGATCGTCGTCGTGGTGCATGCGGGCAAGACGCTGCAGGCCGACGTGCAGCATGCGCTGTCGACGATCGAAACCTGTCCCGTCCGCATGATGCTGCTGAACAAGGCGGTCAGCAGCGCCGGTGGCTACGGCTATGGGTATGGCTACGGCTATGGGTACGACTCGGCCGAGCAGCAGCCCGGCTGAGCGAGCCGACGCCTGATGACGTTCCGATCCCTCGCTTCGCCCCGTCCCTGTCCGCTGCCCGCGCGCTGCGCCGCCGCGGCGGCGGTGCTGCTGTTCGCCGCGGGGCCGAGCCTGGCGCAGCAAGGTGGCGGTGGCGCCCGCGCGCTGACGGTGACACCGAGCGCCTCCGTCACGCAGACCCTCACCGACAACGTGCTGCTCGACGACGCGCGCAAGCGCAGCGATGCGATCACCGAGGTGACCGTGGGGGTCAGCCTGGCCAGCCGGGGTCGCGTGCGTGGCTTCCTGGACTACCAGCTCACCGGTTCCGTCCACGCGCGCGAGGGCGGCGAGAACAACGTGGCGAACTCGCTGCGCGCCGGGATGAGCGCCGTGCTGATCGACGACTTCCTGTTCCTCGACGGTTCGGCCTCGATCGCGCAGCAGACGGTCTCCGCCTTCGGCGTACAAACGACGAATTCCGCCTCCGACCGCAACCGCACCGAGGTGCGCAGCTACACCATCACGCCGTCGATGCGCGGCCTGATCGGCAACTGGGCGCGCTACGACGCGCGCTGGACCCGCACCCAGCAGTCGGCCGCCGCGAGCGAACTGGGCGACTCCACCGAGGATTCGGTGGCGGTCACGCTGAGCTCGGCCACCGCGTCGCGCGTCGGCTGGTCGCTCAGCGCCGTGCAGCAGCGCAGCGATTTCGATGCCGGCCGGACCACCGATACGAAGCACGCCAAGGGCACGCTGTCGTACCGCGCCACGCCGGAACTGGGCCTGAACGCCTCGGCCGGCCGCGAATGGAGCGACTTGCTGGGCCCCGACGACGGCGGCCGCCGCACCTGGAGCCTGGGCCTGAACTGGACGCCGAGCGAGCGCACGCGGCTCAACCTCCAGCGCGAACGCCGCTTCTTCGGCGACACGAATGCCGTGTCCTTCGAGCACCGCATGAAGCGCAGCACCTGGCGCTTCAGCAGCAGCGAGGACATCTCCACCTCGTCGCCGAGCCTGGCGAATGCCGGCACGGTGGCGCTCTATACCTTGTACGACGCGCTTTATGCCCAGCAGCACCCGGGCGCGGACGCGGTGGAGCGTGATCAGAAGGTGATGGAGCAGTTGCGTCGCGAGGGCCGCGGCCGCGACGACGTCGTGTCGATCGGCTACCTGCAATCGGCGGTCACGCTGACCAAGCGCCAGGAATTCGGCTTCGCCTACAGCGCCCTGCGCACCACCGTGTCGCTGTCCGCCTCCCGCAGCGACAGCCGCCGAATCGACCAGTCGCCCGAGACAGTTCCGCGCGATGACGTGGCCCGGGCTGGCCGGGTGAAGCAGTCGGTCATCAGCGCCACGCTGGGCCACCGCCTCAATCCCACCGACAGCCTGAACCTGCTGCTCATGCAGCAGCGCACCCAGGGCTCAACGTCTGACCAGCAGAGCGACCTGAAGTCCATCAGCCTGAACTGGGCCGGCCAGTTCGGCATCCGCAGCAGCGTGTCCTTCGGCGCGCGGCACGTCGAATTCGACAGCGTCGCCACGCCCTACACCGAGAACGCCATCTTCGCCACGCTCGGCGTGCGCTTCTGAGCCCGTATGTACGAAGCTTTCTACGGGCTCGCCAACAAGCCCTTCCAGCTCAACCCCGATCCCAGCTTCTACTTCGGTAGCAAGCAGCACCGGCGCGCCAAGGCCTACCTGGACTACGGCGTCTCGCGCAACG
>CBFGPX010000241.1:0-6507 GCA_965650725.1 uncultured Comamonadaceae bacterium
TGGTCCTCCGAGCTCGGGGCGCTCAACACCGTCTATCACATGTGGGGCTACCCCGATCTGCAGGCGCGCGCCGACGTGCGCAAGCAGGTGGCCGGCGATCCCGTGTGGGGCGAGGCGGTGAAGGCGCTCGGTCCGCTGATGCTCGGCACCGTCGTGCTCTTCAAGATGAAGAAGGACCGCTACGCCTGGGTCACCGCGCTGCCGGCGGCCTGGCTGCTGGTCTGCACGATGACGGCCGGCTGGCTGAAGATCTTCTCCAGCGACCCCAAGCTGGGCTTCCTGGCCCATGCCGACAAGTACGCCGGCGCCATCGCCCGCGGCGAGGTGCTGGCGCCGGCCAAGTCGCTGGAGGCGATGGAGCGTGTGGTCTTCAACGACCGCCTGGACGCCGCGCTGTGCGCGCTGTTCATGGGCGTGGTCATCAGCGTGCTGATCTACAGCGTCAAGACCATCGTGGCCGCGCGCCGCACGGCCAAGGTCACGGCGCAGGAGACGGCCTTCGTGCTGCTGCCGGCGGGCCAGCATGCGTGAGCTGCGCCGCGATCTGGCCCAGGCGGGCCGGTATCTGACGCAGAGTCTGCGCCTGATGGTGGGCGTGCCGGACTACGGCAGCTACCTGGCCCACCACCGCGCCACGCACCCGGACCGCGAGCCGATGACGTATGAAGAGTTCTTCAGGGAGAGGCAGGCGGCGCGCTACAGCGCGCGCGTCGGGAAATGTTGCTGACTCGGTGATAGAAAGCCGGTCATGCCGGCTCTGAACGACGATGCCCTCCCTGAAGGCTACTTGCTGCTGCCGGGCCTGCTGGCCCCGGCGCAGTGCGAACGGCTGAGCGCCCGGCTCGGCGAACTGCCTGCCGGCACCGCGGGCCAGCGCGAGCTGCTGCAGCAGCCCTGGTGCCAGGCGCTGGCGCGCGAGCTGCTGGCGTTGCCGGTGCTGCGCCCCTACCTGCCGCCCGACGCGGTGGCGGTGCAATGCACGCTGTTCGAGAAGTCGACCGAGCGGAACTGGCTGGTCTCGCCGCACCAGGACCTGGCCATCCCGGTCGCGGCGCGCGTGGAGCACCCGGCGCTGACGGCCTGGTCCGTCAAGGGCGGCCAGCATTTCGTGCTGGCGCCGGCCGAGCTGCTGGCGCAACTGGTGGCGCTGCGGCTGCACCTGGACGACGCGACCGAGGTCGACGGTGGCCTGCGCTTCGTGCCGGGCTCGCACCGTGCGGGCGTGCTGGACGAGGCCGACGCCCGCCGCTGGCGCGAGCAGGCCGGCGAGGTCGCCGCCGATGCCCGCGCAGGCGACGCGCTGCTGATGCGGCCGCTGGTGCTGCACGCGTCGTCCAAGGCCACCGAGGCCCTGGGGCGCCGGCGTGTGCTGCACTTCCTGTTCGGGCCAGCGACGCTGCCCTACGGACTGGCATGGTGCTCGCCTGATGCGAGGAAGCGACCGGGACAGGGAGGCTTGTGATGGCGGGTTTGTTGGGTGACACGGCGCAGCGCGACTACTCGCGCAAGCTGGGCCTGTTCATGCGCTTCGCGGAGCCGGAGCTGCGCGCGGCGCTGGACACGCTGGCACTGCAGCCCGGCATGCAGGTGCTGGACGCGGGCTGCGGCAGCGGCGAGGCGCTGGCCTGGCTGGCGCAGGCGGTGGGGCCGGCGGGCCGGGTCATCGGCGCGGACCTGTCGGAGCCGCACCTGGAGGCCGCGCGGCGCCAGGCGCCCGCGGCGGTGGAGCTGCACGCCGCTGACCTCATGGAGCTGGACATGCCGGCCGCCGGTCTGGATGCGATCTGGTCAACCAACACGGTCAACCATTTCGCCGATCCGCTGGGCGCCGTGCGCCGCCTCGCGGGCTGGCTGCGCCCGGGCGGACGGCTGGCGGTGGGGCAGAGCGGCTTCCTGCCGGAGATGCTGTTCGCCTGGGATTCGCGGCTGGAGCGGGCGGTCGTGGACGCCGTCCGGGCCTACTACCGCGATCGCTACGGCCTGGACGAGCAGCGGCTCGCGGCGGTGCGGGCCAACGTCGGGCTGCTGCGGCAGGCCGGGCTCGCCGAGGTGCAGGTCCGCACCTTCGTCATCGAGCGCATCTCGCCGCTGGACGCGGCGGCGCACGAGTACGTGCTGGAGGCGCAGTTCCGCTCGACCTTTGGCGAGCGGCTCAGGCCCTGGCTGTCCGAGCAGGACTTCCGCGTGCTGGAGCAGCTGTGCGATCCCGACAGTCCGGCCTTCGCGCTGCGTCGGCCCGACTTTCACTACATGCAGACCTTCACGCTCGTGACCGGGCGCAGGCCCTAAAGCGTCGTGCTGCGCTTTCTCGCCATCGGCGGGTTCCTGGCAAAGTACCTCGCGATGCCGGCCGCCAGCGCATCCACCAGTTCGTCCTGGTAGTCCGGGTCGCGCAGCTTCTTCTCCTCCTCGGGGTTGGAGATGAAGGCCGTCTCGACCAGGATGCTGGGGATGTCGGGCGCCTTCAGCACCGCGAAGCCGGCCTGTTCCACGCGCGGCTTGTGCAGCCGGCCCACCTTGCCGATCTGGCCCAGCACCTCCTTGCCCAGCTTCAAGCTGTCCTTGATCTGGGCGGTGGTGCTCATGTCCAGCAGGGCGCGCAGCACGTTGGCATCCTTGGTGGCCGCACCGACGTTGACGCCACCCACCATGTCGGCCGCGTTCTCCTTGTTGGCCATCCAGCGCGCGGCGGCGCTGGTGGCGGCGCCGTCGCTGAGCGCGAACACCGAGGCGCCGCGCGCCTGGCGGTTGATGAAGGCGTCGGCGTGGATGGACACGAACAGGTCGGCCTGCACGCGCCGCGCCTTGCGCACGCGGTCCTGCAGCGGCACGAAGAAGTCCTTGTCGCGCGTCATCAGCACGCGGATGTTGGGGTTGGTCTGGAGTCGGTCGCGCAGCTTCAGACCCACCGCCAGCACGACGTCCTTCTCCTTCAGGCCCGTGGGGCCGACGGCGCCGGGGTCTTCGCCGCCGTGGCCGGGGTCCAGCGCGATGACGATGAGGCGGTCCATCGCCGCCGTCGCAGGCTTGGGTTCGGGGGCGGGCTTGGGCGCCGCGGCCACGGGGGGGGCGGCGGGCGGCGGCGCCGAGGGCTCGGGCGGGCGCTCGATCTTCTGGATCAGCTCCTCCAGCGCATCGTTGACGGCGCTGGCTGCGGACTCGGCCCGGCGCGCGGCGGTGGGCGGCTTGTTGTGCTCCTCGGCCAGCGCCACCAGCGGGTCGGCCTCCACGCTGGGATGCAGGTCCAGCACCAGCCGGTGCTTGTAGGCCGCCACCGGCGCCAGCGTGAACACCTGCGGGGCGGCGGGCTGCTTCAGGTCCAGCACGAGGCGCACGACGGTGGGCGTGTTCTGGCCCACGCGCACGCCGGCGATGTAGGGGTCGTCGGCCCTGACCTTGCCGATCAGCTCCTTCAGCCCCGGGCTCAGCTGCAGGCCCTCGACATCGATGACCAGCCGGGGTGGCGAGTCGACGAGGAAGTGCTTGGCGGCCAGCGGCCGGTCGGACTCGATGGTCACGCGCGTGTAGTCGGCCGCGGGCCAGACGCGCACGGCCACGATGCTGGCCTGGCCGCCCGCCGCCAGCGTCAGCGGGGCCTGCAGCAGCAGCGCGAGGGCGCCGAGGGCGTCGCGGCGCTTCACGTCAAAGCCTCCACCAGCACCTGGCGGCCCACGGCACGCACGCGGCGGCCGTTGTCAGGCAAGAGCTCGATGAACAGCTGCAGGTCGGCCGGCGGTAGCTGGCCCGCGGCCTTCTCGGGCCACTCGCACAGCTTCAGGCCGGGCGCGGCGAACACGTCGCGAAAGCCGGCGTCCTCCCACTCGCGCGGGTCGCCGAAGCGGTAGAAATCGAAGTGACTGGCCATGCCGCCCACGGGCAGCTCGTAGCTCTCCATGACGGCGTAGCTGGGGCTCTTGATGCGCCCCTCCACGCCCAGCGCGCGCAGCAGCAGGCGCGTGAACGTCGTCTTGCCGGCGCCCAGCGGGCCATGCAGTTCGATGAGTGCGTCGGGGGAGGGGAGCAGGGCCGCCGCGAGCCGTTGCGCGGAGGCCTGGGCTGCGGACTCGTCGGTCCACAGGAACTCGGTTTCTAGAATCGCAGACAAATGCAAGAGGTCCCGTCCACTGTCGATACCGCCGCGCTGTTGGCGCGTTTGCGCAGCTGGGCGCGTGAGCTGGGATTCTCACAGATCGCGGTGGCCGATGTGGACCTCAGCAGCGCCGAGCCCGGGCTGCAGGCCTGGCTGGATGCCGGGCACCACGGCCGCATGCACTACATGGCGGCGCACGGCCTCAAGCGGGCACGGCCGGCGGAGCTGGTGCCGGGCACGCTGCGCGTCATCACGGCGCGCATGGACTATCTGCCGCAGGCCACCGAGCCTGGCTGGCAGGCCGTCGAGTGGACCGGCCTGGACAAGCCGGAGCAGGCGCAGATTTCCATCTACGCCCGCGGCCGGGACTATCACAAGGTGTTGCGCCAGCGGCTGCAGAAGCTGGCCGAGCGCTTGCAGGCGGACGTGGGGCCGCTGGGCTTTCGCGTGTTCACCGACTCGGCACCGGTGCTGGAGGTGGAGCTGGCCGCGCGCTCGGGCCTGGGCTGGCGCGGCAAGCACACGCTGACGCTGCACCGCGAGGCCGGGTCGATGTTCTTCCTCGGCGAGATCTTCATCGACCTCGCGCTGCCGACGACGGCGCCGGTGACGGGCCATTGCGGTGAGTGCCGGGCCTGCATCGATGTCTGCCCCACGGCTGCGATCACGGCGCCCTACCGCGTCGATGCGCGGCGGTGCATCTCCTATCTGACCATCGAACACGACGGGCCCATCCCGCTGGAGCTGCGCCCGCTGCTGGGCAACCGCGTCTACGGCTGCGACGACTGCCAGCTGGCCTGTCCGTGGAACAAGTTCGCGCAGCCGGCCGTGCTGGCGGACTTTGACGTGCGCCCCGGCATGGCGGGTGCGCCGATCGCCGAGCTGCTGACCTGGGACGAGGCCGAGTTCCTGCGCCGCACCGAGGGGTCGGCGATACGCCGCATCGGCTTCGCGCGCTGGCGGCGCAACCTGGCCGTCGCCGCCGGCAACGCGCTGCGCCGCCGCGACGACGCAGACCTGCGTGCCGCGCTGCAGCGGGCGGGGCGTGACGCCGACGCGCTGGTGGCCGAGCACATCGAATGGGCCTTGTCCGCGCCGCCAGCGGCTGGCGCGTTATCGTGCGACCCGTTCCGTTCCGGAGTATTGAATGACCCTGTTTCGCCGTCGTGATGTCCTGGCCATGGCTGCCGCCACTGCCGCGTTGCCGGCTCAGGCGTTGCGCTACGAAGGCCAGGATTTCGCCGACACGCTGCAGCTGGGCGGCAGCACGCTGCAGCTCAACGGCGTCGGCGCCAAGGTGTTCGTCTTGAAGTACTCCGCCTATCTGGCCGCGCTCTACCTGCCGCAGAAGGCCAGCACGCCAGAGGCCATCTATGCGCAAACTGGCCCCAAGCGCGTCGAGCTGCGCATCGTCATCCCGATGGTGAAGGACGTTTCCACGCAAGAGTTCGTGAAGGCCATCGACAAGGGCGTGCGTCGCAACAGCAGCGATGCCGAACTGGCGGCGGTGGCCGAGCGCGTGCGGCAGTTCAACGCGACCATCGCGGAGGTGGGGCGCGTGAAGAAGGGCGACACGCTCATCATCGACTACCTGCCCGCCCAGGGCGGCACGGTGCTGACCGTGAACGGCAAGCTGCGCGGCCAGCCCGTCGAGGGGCAGGACTTCTTCACGGCCTTCCTGAAGGTCTTTCTCGGCGACAAGAACAGAGACCAGCGGCTGCGCGCCGGCATGCTGGGTCAGCCGGGCTAGCATCACCCCACCCACACCCACAACAGGAGACTGTCCTCATGCAACGCCGCACCGTCCTCCAAGCCGCTGCACTGACCGGTATCAGCCCGCTGGCCTTCGCCCAGGCCTACCCGAACAAGCCCGTGCGCCTGATCGTGCCGTTCGCGCCCGGGGGCACGACGGACATCATCGCCCGCATCGTTTCCGAGCGCATGAACGCCATCCTGGGTCAGACCATGGTGGTCGAGAACAAGGCCGGCGGCGGCGGCACGGTGGGCGCCAACGAGATTGCCCGCGCGGCCGCCGACGGCTACACGCTGGGCGTGGCCACCGTGTCCACCACGGCGGCCAATCCGGCCATCAACAAGAAGATCGCCTACAACCCGCTGACCGACTTCACGCCGGTCATCAACATCGCGGCGACGCCCAATGTCATCGCGGTGCACCCGAGCTTCCCGGCCAAGGACTACAAGAGTTTCGTCGCCGAGTTGAAGAAGAACCCCGGCAAGCACAGCTACGCCAGCTCCGGCACCGGCGGCATCGGCCACCTGCAGATGGAGCTGTACAAGACGCTGGCCGGCGTGTTCGTGCTGCACATCCCCTACCGCGGCGCGGGCCCGGCGCTGAACGACACGGTGGCCGGCCAGGTGCCGGTGATCTTCGACAACCTGCCGTCGGCGCTGCCCTT
>CBFGPX010000242.1:0-6506 GCA_965650725.1 uncultured Comamonadaceae bacterium
TGCTGCTAGCATTCAAGTAACTTATTAATAGTCCGATACGTAACTCGCGTGTCGGGGACAAAGGGCATGGGAATACTTGACGCACTTTCGGGTCGCAGGCACCCACCCCTGATTGGCCTGGATATCAGTTCCTCCAGCGTCAAGCTGGTGGAGTTGAGCCAAGACAAGAACGGCGAATACGTGCTCGAGCGTTTCGCCAGCGAGCCCTTCGAAAAAGGCTGGATCGCCGACGGCCAGATCGAGAAGTTCGACGAGGTGGCCGATGCCGTGCGCCGCGTGGTCGCGCGCAGCGGCAGCCGCACCCGGGACGCCGCGCTGGCCATGCCTCAGTCGGCCGTCATCACCAAGAAGATCATGTTGCCCGCGGGCCTGCGCGAGGAAGAGCTCGAACTGCAGGTCGAGGCCGAGGCCAACCAGTACATCCCGTTCTCGCTGGACGAGGTCAGCCTGGACTTTTGCGTCATCGGCCCCAGTCCGACCTCGGTGGGCGACGTGGAGGTGTTGATCGCGGCATCGCGCAAGGATCGTGTGCAGGACCGTCAGGGTCTGGCCGAAGCGGCCGGCCTGCGGCCCGTTGTGCTGGACATCGAATCGCATGCGTCGCGCATGGCCATGAGCCGCCTCGTTGCGGCGCTGCCCAACGAGGGCAAGGATGCGCTGGTCGCGCTGTTCGAGATCGGTGCCGACACCACCAGCCTCAAGGTGCTGCGCGACGACGAACTGCTGTACGACCGCGACCAGTCCTTCGGCGGCTCGCAGCTGACGCAGCTCATCTCGCGGCAGTACGGTTTCTCGTTCGAGGAGGCCGAGCAGAAGAAGTTGTCCAACGAGCTGCCCGAGGACTACGAGGTCAGCGTGCTCAATCCCTTCGTCGACAGCCTGTCGCAGGAGATCGGGCGGGCGTTGCAGTACTTCTTCACCAGCACGCCGCACCACAAGGTGCACTACGTGATGCTGGCCGGCGGCACCGCGACGCTGCCGGGGCTGAAGGAGCGCGTGACCGACCTGACGGGCTTTGCCTGCATGGTGGTCAATCCCTTCGAGAACATGGGCATGGGCACTGCAGTTCGGGAGTCCAAGCTGCGGCGTGAGGCGCCGTCCTACCTCACTGCCTGCGGCCTCGCGATGCGGAGGTTCTTCCAGTGATCCTGATCAACCTGCTGCCCTACCGCGAGGAGCGGCGCAAGCGGCGCAAGGCGGCCTTCTTCGCTGGCCTGGGGCTGGCCGGCCTCGTCGGCGCAGGCGTCGTCGTGGCGGTCTATCTGCTGCTGCAGTTCCTGACGGCCGAGCAGCAGTCGCGCAACCAGTACATCCAAAACGAGATCAGCCGGCTGGAGGCGCAGATCTCCGACATCGCCAACCTGAAGTCCGAGATTGAGGCGCTGAAGTCGCGCCAGCGTGCTGTCGAGGACCTGCAGACCGACCGCAACACGCCCGTTCACCTGCTCAACGACCTGGCGCGCCTGGCGCCCGAGGGCGTCTACCTGATGGCGATCCGGCAGGACAACAAGACCGTGACCGTCAGCGGCATCGCACAGACCAACGAGCGCGTGTCGGAGTTCCTGCGCAACCTGTCGCGCAGCTCCGAGTGGCTGGAGAAGCCCGACCTCATCGAGGTCAAGCTCGCTAGCGTCAGCACCGCGTCGCGCGAACAGCGCCGGCTGCTGGACTTCTCCATGAAGGTGTCCATCAAGGCGCAGGCCGTGGAACCCGCATCCGGCGCGTCGGCGCCGAAGAAGGGCTGAGCGCATGGCCACGACCAAGTTCGACCTCAATGCCTGGTTCGCGGACGTTGTCGCGCAATTCCAGGGTCTCAACCCCAAGGAGCCGGGGCAGTGGCCGTTGGCGCCCAAGCTGGCATCGGGCCTGGCCGTGGTGCTGGCCGTGGGGGTGGCGGGCTACTTCTTCGTGCTGGCGGACGAGCAGGCCAATCTGGAAGCCGAGCGTGCCCGCGAGCCGACCCTGCGCCAGGACTATTCCGCCAAGCTGGCCCAGGCCGTCAACCTGCCGGAGCTGCGCAAGCAGAAGAGTCAGGTCGAGGAGTACGTGACCCAGTTGGAGAAGCAGCTGCCCGGCAAGGCCGAGATCGATTCGCTGCTGTCGGACATCAGCAGCGCCGGCGTCGGGCGCGGCCTGCAGTTCGAGTTGTTCCGTCCCGGCCAGGTGCTGGTGAAGGACTTCTACGCCGAACTGCCTATCGCACTCAAGGTGTCGGGGCGCTACCACGACATCGGCGCGTTCGCGGCCGACGTGTCCAACCTGTCGCGCATCGTGACGCTGCACAACCTCGTCGTGCAGGCGCCGACGGGGCGCGACGCTGGCGGCGTGCTCAGCATGGAAGCGACGGCGCGCACCTACCGCTATCTGGACCCGGCCGAGGTGGCTGAACAGAAGAAGGCGGCCAGCAAGACCAAGGGCGGAGGCAAGAAATGAGGCGGCTGCTGATGTGCGTGGCGACGCTGTCGCTGCTGGCCGGCTGCGGCAGCGACATCGAGGAGTTGCGCCAATGGATGGAGCAGCAGCGCAAGGAGGCCAAGCCGACGGTCACGCCGCTGCTGCCGCCCAAGAAGTTCCTGCCTCAGCCCTACGAGGCCAATACCGGCGTCGATCCGTTCAGCACCCAGAAGCTCAGCGTGGCCATCCGCCAGGAAGCCGCGCAGCCGAACTCGCTGCTGACGGCCGAGATCAACCGCCGCAAGGAGCCTCTTGAGGCCTACCCGCTGGACAACATGAACATGGTGGGCAGCCTGACCCGCGAAGGCCGGCGCTACGCGCTGCTGCGCGTGGACAGCCTGCTCTACCAGGTCAAGGTCGGGGACTACCTCGGCCAGAACTTCGGTCGCATCACCAAGATCAACGAGACCGAGATCACGTTGCGGGAAGTCGTCCAGGACGCTGCGGGCGAGTGGATTGAGCGCACCAGTACCCTCCAGCTACAGGAGACGGGACGATGAAGACATTGCAGGAGAACAAGTCGATGGGTCGTAGCTGGTTGCTGGGATTCGCCTTCGTCGCCCTGTCGGGTGCGCCCGCGGCCTGGGCCCAGACCCAGATCAAGGCCATCAACACCGTGCAGCAGGCGGGCGTGGATGTGGTCCGCGTCGAGCTGAGCGAGCCTTTGCCGACGGTGCCCACGGGCTTCACCGTGCAGGCGCCGCCGCGCATCGCCATCGACCTGCCCGGCGTCGTGAACGGGCTCGGCCGCAACCTGGTCGACATCAATCAGGGCAATCTGCGCTCCGCCGCCGTGGCGCAGGCAGGCGATCGCTCGCGCCTGGTGCTGAATCTGCGCCAGGCCTCCAGCTTCACCGCCAAGCTGGAAGGCACGGCGCTGGTGCTGGTGCTGGGCGCCACCGTGCCCGCGGTGCAGTCGGCCAGCGAGCCGGTGCATTTCGCGCAGAGCTTGAATGCGTCGTCGCAGGCGCTGCGTGACATCGACTTCCGCCGTGGCGCCGATGGTGCGGGCCGGGTCATCGTCAACCTGCCCAGCAACCAGGTCGGCGTGGACATCCAGCAGCAGGGCCAGAGCCTGGTGGTGGAGTTCCTGCGCTCCAGCCTGCCCGAGAACCTGCGCCGCAAGATCGACGTGACCGATTTCGGCACGCCGGTGCACCTGATCACCACGCAGCAGACGGGCGACCGGGTGCGCATGGTTGTCGAGCCCAAGGGCAACTGGGAGCACAGCGCCTACCAGAGTGACAACCAGTTCGTGCTGGAGGTCCGGCCGCAGAAGGTCGATCCCAACAAGCTGACCCAGGGCCCGGGCTACACGGGCGACAAGCTGTCACTGAACTTCCAGAACATCGAGGTTCGTGCGCTGCTGCAGGTCATCGCCGACTTCACCAACTTCAACGTCGTGACCAGCGACACCGTGACCGGCAACGTCACGCTGCGCCTGAAGGACGTGCCCTGGGATCAGGCGCTGGACATCATCATGCAGGCGCGCGGCCTGGGGTTGAAGAAGTCCGGGAACGTGCTGTGGATCGCACCCAAGGAAGAACTGGCCGCCAAGGAGAAGCTGGACCTCGAATCCAAGGCCGCCATCGCGCAGTTGGAGCCGGTGCGCACGCAGTCCTTCCAGCTCAATTACGTGAAGGCCGATGACATCGCCCGCGGGCTGAGCGGCCAGAGCATTGGCAACAGTGGCAGTGGCGGCAGCAGTGGTGGTGGCGGCAGCGGCACCGGTACCGGTACGCGCATCCTGTCGCCGCGCGGCAGCGTGATCTCCGAGTCGCGCACCAACCAGCTGTTCGTGTCCGACGTGCCCAGCAAGCTCGAAGAGATCCAGGCCATGATCGCCAAGATCGACATCCCGGTGCGCCAGGTGTTGATCGAGGCACGCATCGTCGAGGCCAACGACCGCTTCGGTCGCGCGCTGGGCATCAAGCTGGGCGGTTACGACGCCCGAGGCCGCACGGGCGGCATCCCCGGCTACAACGTCAGCGGTGACAACTACCTGACCGTCGGCAGCAACTACAACATGGTGGGCTGGCAGACGCTGCAGAACGCCACCGACCCGGGCTACAACAACACCAGCTTCGTCAACCTGCCGGCCAACACCTCGTCCGACAGCTTTGCCGGCGCGGTGGCGCAGACCTTCGCGGTGTCGCTGTTCGGCGCCACGGCCAACCGCTTCCTGAACCTGGAGCTGTCGGCGCTGGAATCCGACGGCAAGGGCAAGGTGGTGTCCAGCCCGCGTGTCATCACGGCCGACCAGGTCAAGGCCCTGATCGAGCAGGGCGAGGAACTGCCCTACCAGGTCGCCACGGCCAGCGGTGCGACCTCCATCGCCTTCCGCAAGGCCAATCTGAAGCTGGAGGTCACGCCGCAGATCACGCCCGAGGGCAGTGTCATCCTGAGCGTGGACGTCAACAAGGACAGCCGCGGCACGCTGACGCCCCAAGGCTACGCCATCAACACCAAGCACGTGCAGACCCAGGTGCTGGTCGAGAACGGCGGCACGGTGGTCATTGGCGGCATCTACACCCAGGACGAGGGCGAGACCGTCAACAAGGTGCCGGTGCTGGGCGACGTGCCCTTCGTTGGCAACCTGTTCAAGAACAAGACGCGCACCACCTCCAAGACGGAGCTGCTGATCTTCCTGACGCCCAAGGTCGTCAGCGAGCGGGCCGCGGTGCGTTGAGAGTCATAGAAATTTCCAGGAGTTCGAGCATGTTGCAGACCATCGTCACGCAGGGCTGGCGGCGTTTCGCCCAGGCCTTGCTGGGACTGGGCGTGGCCACCTTGGTGGGTTGCGGTGGAGGCGGCGGTGGTGCCGGTGATTGCACTTTTGCCTGTGGCAGCGGTGGCAGCAATGGCTTGACCGACCTGTCCATCAGTGGCAATGCGACCTTGTCCAATTCGGGCACCGAGACGTTGACCGTCACCGTCACCGCGCTGACCAGCGGCAACAATGCGCTGATCGGTGTGGCGACGCCCGTCACCTTTGCCGTGGATGCGGGCGCCGTCATCACGGCGGGTGGCACGGCAACGGCAACGGCCGACGGCAAGCTGTCGGCGGTCGTCAGCCTGGTCGACAAGACCAACCGCGTCGTCACCGTGACGGCGACCAGCGGCAGCATCAGCAAGACCTTCAAGTTCAACGTCGTCGACAGCGTGTCGGGCGGCAAGGTGGCCGATGTCTCGCTGGTGGCCAGCAAGGCCACGCTGCCCAACAACGGCTCCGAGCAGATCACGCTGACCGCCACGACGCTGGATGCCTCGCGCGGCGCGGCCGGCGGCGCACCGCTGACCTTCTCGGTCGAGGATCCGTCCAGCTCCGCGTTCGTCACCGCCGCAGGCGGCGCAACGACCACCGGCGCTACCACCGGCCAGTTGACGGCGACACTGTCGCTGGGCAGCAACCCGGCCAACCGCACGATCAAGGTCAATGCCACCAGCGGCACGGTGACCCGTTCGGTCAGCGTGGACGTGGTCGATTCGACCGCCGTGACGCCGGTCGCGACGGACCTGAGCATCGCGCTGAACAAGGCCACGGTTGGCAATTCCGGCAGCGAGACTGTGGACGTCGTCGTCACCGCGGTGGACCGCAACCGCAATGCCGTCGCCGGTATTGACGTGAGCTTCAGCGTCGATGCGAACGCGGTGCTGGTGGTCGGCAATGCCAAGACCGCCGCCGACGGCACGGCCAAGGCCGCAGTGACCATTGGCGCCGACCGCTCCAACCGCGTCGTCACCGTGACGGCGCGCAGCGCCAGCTTCTTGCGCCAGGCTTCGTTCCGCGTGACCGGCGCCAAGCTGCAGGCCACGCTGCAGCCGGCCACCCTGAAGGTGGGAGAGGCCGGCCAGGTCCAGTACACGCTGAGCGACGTGAACGGCAACGCCATGGTCGGCTCGGCCATCACGGTGGCCGGTCCGGGCGCCGCGGCCGGCGCCACCGGCGTCACCGACGGCAGCGGCCGCTACCTGTACAGCTATGTTGCGGCCGGTTCCGGCCCCACGACCATCTCGGCCCAGGCCGGCGGTGCGTCGTTGAGCAGCACGGT
>CBFGPX010000243.1:0-6468 GCA_965650725.1 uncultured Comamonadaceae bacterium
GAACCGAACTGTAGAGAGCCCGACTCAGTAGAAATACTAGGCCCGCAGGAACTGACTATTCATTTCATGGAAATAGTGATCTCCGCATCGTCATCGTTGCGCCACAAATTTAAGCAATCAACGGTGCTCAAACTTCGGTGCCCGCTTGGCCAGGAAGGCTTCCATACCCTCGCGCTGGTCGTGGCTGCCGAACAGGGCGTGGAAGTAACGCCGCTCCACGGCCACGCCGTCGCGCAGCGGCGTCTGGTAGGACAGGTTGACCAGCTCCTTGACGAGCGCCACCGAGGGGCCGCTGAAGCCGTTGATGGTTTCCGCGGCCGCCAGCGCCTCGTCCAGCAGCTTGTCCGCCGGCACGATGCGCGACACCAGGCCGGCACGCTCGGCCTCGGTCGCATCCATCATGCGGGCGGTCAGCATCATGTCCATGGCCTTGCTCTTGCCCACCGCGCGCGGCAGGCGCTGCGAGCCGCCGGCACCGGGCACCACGCCCAGCTTGATCTCGGGCTGACCGAACCTGGCCGTGTCGGCGGCGATGATGAAGTCGCACATCATGGCCAGCTCGCAGCCGCCACCCAGCGCATAGCCGGCCACCGCGGCGATGACCGGCTTGCGCACCTGCAGGATGGTCTCCCAGTTCTTGGACAGCAGCCCGCTGGTGAATGCGCTGACGAAGGTGTGCGGCAGCATGGTGGGGATGTCCGCACCGGCCGCGAAGGCGCGCTCGGAGCCGGTCAGCACGATGCAGCCGATGCCGTCGTCGGCATCGAAGGCCAGCAGGGCCTCGCCCAGCTCGTCCATCAGCGGATCGTTCAGCGCGTTCAGCGCCTTGGGCCGGTTCAGCGTGATGAGGCCGGTCTTGCGGGGGCCATCGCCGTGCACGGCGGTGAGGATGCATTCGTAGGTCATGGGCTGGATCTCCGGGGGATGTCGTTGGCCGATTCTGGCGCGGCCTGCAGCGGCGCGCTTTTCAGCATCAGGTCGATGTAGGTGTCGGCGTCCTGGCGGATGAGCAGGCGCACCGGCAGGAACTGCAAGGACGGCGCCAGCCACACCTCGGCCAGCAGGTCGCCGCCGGCCGCGCCGCGCGTGGGCTTCAGGTGCCAGCTGGCGAGCGGGCCCATGGGGGTGTGCAACAGCTCCTCGCCGACGACCTGGTACTGCCAGGCGTACTGGCGGTAGGGCAGCACCAGCGGGAAGTCCACGACCCGCCCGGCCTCCAGCGGCTCCCGCCCGGTCAGGAACAGCCAGGTCAGCTGCACGAACTGGCTGGCCGAGTCCTGCGCGCCCTGCACGGCCGGCTGGCGCGCGCCGTTGGCCAGTTGAACCTCGCCGTTGCCGATCAGCACCGTGGCGCGGCGGGGCTCGGCGAGGATGACGCGGGTCTGCTCGTCGTAGCGCTGCGGCGCGATGCCCTCCGGCGTGAGCTTGCCCTGGCTGCTCATGCGGCGCGAGATCAGGGGCGCGAAGCTGGGCCCCACGCCCACGTCCAGATGGACCTGGTAGTCGCGACCCTGGCGCAGCCATTCGACCTGGGCCTGGCCGTGGACAGCGCCACGGTAGTTGCCGGTCAGCACATAGCTCAGGCGCGTAGACAGCGGCCATTCGGGACCGGGCTCGTCGCCGGCCGGCGCCGATGCGGCCACTGCGACGATCTCCGAAGCCGCGACCGCCGGGGCGTCGGCCAGTGGCTCGGCGGCAGCGGCCGGCGGCTCAGGCATCGACACGGGCTCCGACGCGGCAGGCGCAGCACCGGAGGCCTGCCGCATGCTCGCGGGCCGCGGCAAGGCCGCACGGGCCACCGCGGGCGGCGGCCTCAGCACCATCTCGCGCACAAAGTCCACCTGCATGCGCGCCGGCATCGGTGCCGGCGCGTCGCGCCGCCAGCCCTCATGGATGCGTTGCACCTCCTGGCCTAGCCACAGGTGCAGTGCCAGCACGCTCAGCACCAGCAGCCAGGACGGCCGCGGCGTCTTCATCGCAGGGTCAGACGCCCAGCCAGCGTCGCCGCTCGGCGTGCTCACCCACCGCCAGGCTCAGCGCGACCGCCGCCGCGCGCGCCGGCGGCAGCTCGACGTCCAGCTCCAGCAGGCGCTGGTCCCGGCTCACCAGCAACCTCAGCCGTGTGGCCCCAACAGGCAACAGCGCCGGCGCATCGTCCAGCCGGCGCAGCCGCCAACCGTTGCAGCCGAGGATCTCGTCGCGCGCCTGGACGCCGCCGACCTCGGCCGCGCCGCCGTTCAGCACGTGGCTGACCTGGATGCCCGTCAGCGCGGCCTCGCGGGCCCGCAGGCCCAGGCGCTGGGCCACGCTCTGGCGGCCGTCGTCGCGCCAGTCCACGCCCAGCGCCGCCAGCAGTTCGCGCAGCGGCAGATCGGCGGTGCCATGCACCCAGCCCCGCAGCCGCGCGGCGATCCCGTCGCCGCCCGCCGCGCGCACGGCCGCGAGGATGTCGTGCTCGCTGACCGGCCCGCCCGCACTGCCCTGCCACAGCGACTGCATCACCGCGTCCAGGCTGGACTCGCAGGCCCGCAGGCTCAGGTCCACGCACAAAGCCACCAGCGCGCCCTGCGCGTAGTAGTTGCTGGTCGCGTTGGGGCTGTTCTCGTCGGGGCGGTAATACTTGGTCCAGGCCTCGAAGCTGGCCTGCGCCAGCGGCTGCACGCCGCGGCCCGGCGCGGCCAGCACGCCGTTGACGGATGCCACCAGCAGCTTCAGGTAGCGCCCCGCATCGACGAGCCCGGCGCGACACAGCATCAACTCGTCGTAGTAGCTCGTGAAGCCCTCGAAGAACCACAGCAGCTCGGTGTAGTTCTCGCGCTGGTAGTCGAAGCGCGTGAACTCGGTCGGCCGCAGCCGCTTCACGTTCCATGCATGGAAGTACTCGTGGCTGAACAGGCCCAGCAGCCGCGCGTAGTTGTCGCTGGGGGCTGCGGCCTCCGCTGTGGTGGGCAGTTCGCGCCGGGCGCAGATCAGTGCCGTGCTGGCGCGGTGTTCCAGGCCGCCATGGCCTTCATCCACCGCCCACAGCAGGAAGCTGTAGCGCTCGAACGGTGCCTCGCCCCAGAAAGCGATCTGCGCCTCGCAGATGCGCTGCACGTCGGCCAGCAGGCGCTGGCCGTCGAAGCTGGGCCAGGCGCCAGCCACCGCGACTCGGTGCGGCACGCCGGCCACGACGAACTCGCCCTGCCAGTGTGGGCCGATCTCGAAGGGATGGTCCAGCAGTTCGTCGTAGTCGGCCGCCTCGAAGCCCGCGGCGTCGACACGCATCTCGGTGGCGACCCGCCAGCCTTCGGGCACGCCGGCCAGCGCCAGTCGGTGCGCCTGCGCCTCGCGGCCATGGGCACGCAGGCACAGACTGCTGGCGTTGAAGAACGCGCGCTGGGAGTCCAGCCAGGCGGTGCGAACCGAGGCGTCGTAGGCGTAGACGTCGTAGCTCAGCGTCAGCGCCGCGCGGCCGCTGCAGCGCACACGCCAGCTGGCCTTGTCGAGTTGCTCAACGGCCAGTTCCCGCCCGCGCTGGTGCGCGCGCAGCCCGCTGAGATGCTTGGCAAACTCGCGTACCAGGTAGCTGCCCGGTATCCACACCGGCAGGCTGAAGTCCTGCTCCGCCGCAGGCTGGGCCAGCGTCAGCGTGACGCGATAGCGGTGCGCCGCGAGGTCGGCCAGCTCGATGCGGTAGCTGGGACCGGCCATCAACTGCCCGCCGCGGCGAGGAAGCAGCTCAGCGACGCCACCGCCGTGAGGCGAAAGCGCAGGGTCAGCCAGTCCGCTGCGCCGAGTTGCGGATACACGCGCCGATCGACGACGTAGCAGGCGATGAACACCGCCCCGTGCAGCGCCAACCCGGCGTAGGGCGACATCAGCACACCCAGCCAGCCCAGCAGCATCGCGAACACGCCCCAGATCAAGGGTTGCCGCGCCGGCAGGCCGCGAGCGAACGACAGCCCCCAATGGATGCCACCGAGGAAGGCAATCACGAGGCCAGCATAGGCCGACAGCGCGAGGCTGACGAAGGCGTGCTGATCCAGGCTGCGATCGCCGATCAGCCAGATCAGCGCGCTGCCCAGCACGAAGGGAATCAGGCCGGCGTAGCCCAGGCGATGCACCAGCCGGCGCAAGTCCGCAGTCATGGGGGCGTCAGGACTTGCCGGCCGGTGCAGACAGCGCCTGCAGGCGACGTTCCAATTCCACGGCACCGACGGCGCCCGGGATGCGGTTGCCGTCTTCCAGCAGGATGGCGGGCGTGCCGTTCACGTGGATCTTGCGCGACAACGCGAGGTTGCGCTCGATCGCTGCACTGTCACAACTGGCCGGGGCCTTGACCGGCTGCTCGTTCTTCAGCATCCAGCCCAGCCAGGCGGCGCTGTTGTCCTTGGCACACCAGATCGAGCGGGACTTCTCCGGCGAGTCGCCACCCAGGATGGGGATGAGGAAGGTGTAGACGGTGACATCCTTCAGCTCCTGCAGCGACTTCTCGAAGCGCTTGCAGTAGCCGCAGTTGGGGTCGGCGAACACGGCGATGCGGCGCTTGCCGTTGCCGTTCTTCCAGACCAGGGCATCCTTGAACGGCAGCGCGGCGAAGTCCACGCGATTGAGCTGCGCGACCCGCTCCTCGGTGATGTTCTTCTTGGCCTTGATGTCGTAGATCTCTCCCTCGAAGAGATAGGTGCCTGTCGGGTCTGTGTAGCGCACCTCGTTGCCGATGCGCAGCTCCCACAGACCCGGTACCGGCGACGGGCGCACCTCGTCGATCTTGGGCGCATTGGGCATGCGCTCGGTGAAGGCCTTGCGGATGACGGCCTCATTGGCCATGACAGGCAGACAGGCAGCCAGAAACAAGCCGGCCAGGATGCGGGTAGGAGACAGCACGGTGAGGACGATGAGGGGGTTAGAGTCCGAGGGCGCGCTGGGTCAACCAGCGCTTGACGGGGGTCAGTTGGTTGAGCGCATCCAGCCCTCGATTGCGCAGGTTTTGTGCCAACGGCGATGAATGGGCGAACAGGCGCTGCAGGGCGTCCGTCAGCTCGCCCATCGCCAGCGTCGGTGCGAGGCGCTGACGGGCATAGCGGCGCAGCAGCCGCTCGTCGCCCAGTGGCCGCCAGGGTTCTCGATCGGCCAGCACCTGGGCCAGCGCGGTGACATCGCCCAGTCCCAGATTGAGCCCCTGGCCCGCCAGCGGGTGCACGATGTGCGCGGCGTCTCCCAGCAGCACCCAGCCGGGGCCGCTGACGGCCTCCGCCCGCGCCATGGCCAGCGGCCAGCTCGAACGGTCGCTGGCCAGGCTCAGGCGACCTGCGGCCATCGAGGTGATGGTCTGCAGCTCCTGCTCGAATTCCGCGGGCTGCATGTGCTGCAAAACCTCGGCCCGCGCCGCATCGCAGGACCAGACCAGCCCGTAGGACGCACCCGCGAGCGGCCGATCGAATGGCAGCAGCGCCAGCACCTCACCGCCGGCGCGGAACCATTGCCGTGCCACGCCCCGGTGGGGTTGATCAGCCGTCAGACGAGCTGCCAGTGCGCGATGGCCATAGGGCCTAGTGTTGAAGCTCACGCCCAGCGCCTCCCGTGCGCTCGACTCGCGCCCTTCGCACAGGGCCGTCAGCTCGGCCCTGCAGTCGTCAGGCACGTCGCGCACATGGGGTGAAAAGCGCAGAGCGATCGCCAACTGCGCGTCCAGCGCGGCAGCATCGACGATGACTGCCAGTTCCCGCAGCCCCTGCTGCCAGGCCGAGAAACTCAACCGGCCGGCCGGCTGATCTGCCAGCCCGTCGCCGTTGACGATCATGTCGTACACGGGGCTCATGGCATCTGCTGGCAGGGCATCCCAGACCTTCAATCCGGTCAGCAGGGCGACGGAAGCGGCGTTCAGCGCGTAGGTGCGCACGTCGCCCGCGCGCGCCGGCTCCGGCCGCCCAGTCACACCGACGGACAAGCCCTGAGCCGCCAGCGCCAAGGCCAAGCTGCTGCCCACGGCACCGCGCCCTCTGACCAGTACATCCACGCTCTGCATGTCTCGATTGTAGGCAGCGGGGCGAATCGGCCCGAGCGGCCGCAGCGACCATGGCCTGCGCGACTAAAATCACGCGCTTGGCGCGCCGGTCTGCGGCGAATGCCCTCCCCAACGGAAAGCCCCAGCCATGAGCCTCAAATGCGGCATCGTGGGCCTGCCCAACGTCGGCAAGTCCACGCTCTTCAATGCCCTGACCAAAGCCGGCATCGCCGCCGAGAACTACCCCTTCTGCACCATCGAGCCCAACGTGGGCATTGTGGAACTGCCGGACCCACGGCTGGCAGCGCTGGCCGAGATCGTGAAGCCCGAGCGCGTGATGCCGGCCGTGGTCGAGTTCGTGGACATCGCCGGTCTGGTCGCGGGTGCCAGCAAAGGCGAAGGCCTGGGCAATCAGTTCCTGTCTCACATCCGCGAGACCGACGCCATCGTCAACGTGGTGCGCTGCTTCGAAGACCCGA
>CBFGPX010000244.1:0-6420 GCA_965650725.1 uncultured Comamonadaceae bacterium
GCCGCCGCGCGCCGCTGCACTGCACCGCCATCGGCAAGGTGCTGCTGGCCTGGGAACACCCCGAGCGCCGTGACCGCATCCTGGACGGCGCCGTGTTCACGCGCTTCCGCGACAAGACCATCACCGACCGTGCGGCCTTCCTGGCCGAGCTGGAGCAGGTCAAGAAGCAGGGCTTCGGCGAAGACCGCGAGGAGTTCGACGACCACATCCGCTGCCTGGGCGTGCCCATCTTCGACCGCCTGGGCCAGCCCATCGCCGGCATGAGCGTGTCTTTCCCGACCTTCCGCTTCGACGAGCAGAAGGCACCGGAGGTGGTCCGGATGCTGCAGACCGCCAGCCGCGACATCTCCGAGAAGCTGGGCTGCACCAACTACCCGATCCAGACGGCGGCCTGACGCTGTCGCCCCTGGGACGCGACGCGCCCCGCCCGGGGTGATTCAATGGCGGCTGTTTCCAGAACAGGTAGCCGCCATGAGCCCCGTCAACCGCCAGATCGTCCTCGCCTCCCGCCCCAAGGGCGAAGTCAGCCCCGACAACTTCCGCCTCGTGGAGGCTGCCCTCGCGCCGCTGGCCGACGGCCAGGTGCGCGTGCGCAACCACTTCCTGAGCCTGGACCCGTACATGCGCGGCCGCATGAACGACAGCAAGAGCTATGCGGCTTCGCAGGCGCTGGACGAAGTGATGATCGGCGGCACCGTCGGCGAGGTCGTCGAATCGAAGAACGAGCACTTCAGGGTCGGCGACAAGGTCGTCGGCATGGGCGGCTGGCAGGAGTTCCAGACCGTGGACGCCAGCCAGCGCGGCGTGCTGCAGAAGGTGGACACGACGCGCATCCCGCTGTCGGCCTACCTCGGCGCCGTGGGCATGCCCGGCGTGACGGCCTGGTACGGCCTCGTGAAGATCATCAACCCCAAGGCCGGCGAGACGGTGGTCGTCAGCGCCGCCAGCGGTGCGGTCGGCTCGGCCGTGGGCCAGCTCGCCAAGGCGCGCGGCGCGCGCGCGGTGGGCATTGCCGGCGGTGCCGACAAGTGCCGCTACGTGACCGAGGAACTGGGCTTCGACGCCTGCATCGACTACAAGCAGCACGGCGACGTGAAGTCGCTGTCTGCCGCGCTGAAGGCCGAGTGCCCGAACGGCATCGACGGCTACTTCGAGAACGTCGGCGGCTACATCCTGGACGCCGTGCTGCTGCGCGCCAACGCGTTCAGCCGCATTGCGATGTGCGGAATGATCTCCGGCTACGACGGCCAGCCCATCCCGATGGCCGCGCCCCAGCTCATCCTCGTCAACCGCATGAAGGTCGAGGGCTTCATCGTGTCCGAGCACATGGAAGTCTGGCCCGAGGCGCTGAAGGAGCTGGGCGGCCTGGTCGCCACCGGCAAGCTCAAGTACCGCGAGTCGGTTGCGCAAGGCCTGGAGAGCGCGCCCGAGGCCTTCATGGGCCTGCTCAAGGGCAAGAACTTCGGCAAACAGCTGGTGAAACTGGTCTGATGCGCTGGACCTGCGTGCCGTTCGCGGCGCTGACCGTGCAGCAGCTCCACGACGTGCTGCAACTCCGCGCCGAGGTCTTCGTCGTCGAGCAGCATTGCGTGTTCCAGGAGATCGACGGCCTGGACCCCAAGACCTCGCACTTGCTGGGCCATGGTGAGGACGGCGCGCTGAAGGCCTATGCGCGACTGATCCCGCCCGGCGTGAAGAGTGCCGACTGCCTGATCGGTCGCGTCGTCACGTCGCCCGCCGCGCGTGGCGGCGGCACGGGGCGGTTGTTGATGGCCGAGGCCATCGCGCGCTGCGGGCAGCTGTGGCCCGGCCACGCGATCACGCTGCATGCGCAGGCGCACCTGGAAAAGTTCTACGGCAGCTTCGGCTTCGTGCAGTCCGGCGAGCCCTACATCGAAGACGGCATTCCCCACATCGAGATGAGAAAGCCATGAGCAAGAAGACCGCAGTCATCACTGGCGCCGGCTCCGGCTTCGGCCTGGAGACCGCCCGCCTCGCCGCCGGGCGCGGCATGAACCTGGTGCTCGTGGACGTACAGGCCGACGCGCTGGACAAGGCCGCGGCCGAGTTCACGCAGGTCGAGGTGCTGTCCCGTGTCGTGGACGTCGCCAAGGCCGATCAAATGGAAGCGTTGGCCATCGCCGTGCAGCAGCGCTTCGGCGCGCCGCACTTCGTCTTCAACAATGCCGGCGTCGGTTCGGGCGGGTTGATCTGGGAGAACAGCGTCAGCGACTGGGAATGGGTGCTGGGCGTCAACCTGATGGGCGTCGTGCACGGCGTGCGCCTGTTCACGCCGCTGATGCTGGCCGCTGCGCAGGCCGACCCTGCCTACCGCGGCCACATCGTCAACACCGCGTCCATGGCCGGCATGCTCAACCCGCCCAACATGGGCGTCTACAACGTGAGCAAGCACGCGGTGGTGTCGCTGTCGGAGACGCTGTACCAGGACTTGTCGCTGGTGACGGACCAGGTGCGAGCGTCGGTGCTGTGCCCGTTCTTCGTGCCCACCGGCATCAGCCAGAGCCACCGCAACCGCCCGGCCGAATTCGCCAGCGCGAAGCCCACCAAGAGCCAGCTGATCTCGCAGGCCCAGACCGACAAGGCCGTGTCCTCCGGCAAGCTGACCGCGGCGGACGTGGCTGCGCTGGTGTTCGACGCCATCGACCACGACAAGTTCTACATCTTCAGCCACCCGCAGGCGCTGGCCGGCGTGCAGACGCGGCTGCAGGACGTCATGCTGGCGCGCAACCCGACGGACGCCTTCGCCGACCGGCCGGAGATCGGCGCGGCCTTGCGGGCCAAGCTGCGCACCGACTGAGCCGCCGACAATCGGGGGCATGACCTCCCCCGATTCCATCGCCATCATCGGCGGCGGCCCCGCCGGCCTGATGGCCGCCGAGGTGCTGGCCGCGGCCGGCCATGCCGTCACCGTCTTCGACGCCAAGCCCAGCGCGGGCCGCAAGTTCCTGCTGGCCGGCAAGGGCGGCCTGAACCTGACGCACTCCGAACCCTTCGAGCCCTTCCTGGGGCGCTTCGGCATGCGGGCCCCGCAGATCGCCCCGCTGCTGCGCGGCTTCGATGCCGACGCGCTGCGCACCTGGGCCGCCGGCCTGGGCGTGCAGACCTTCGTCGGCACGTCAGGCCGTGTTTTCCCCAGCGACCTGAAGGCCGCGCCGCTGCTGCGCGCATGGCTGCACCGGCTGCGCACTGCAGGTGTCAGGTTCGCGATGCGCCACCGCTGGACTGGCTGGGCCGACGACGGCGCGCTGCGCTTCGACACGCCCGACGGCGACCGCCTCGTCACGCCGCGCGCCACACTGCTGGCGCTGGGCGGCGCGTCCTGGCCGCAGCTCGGCTCGGACGGCGCCTGGGCGCCGTGGCTGGCCGCGCGCGGCGTGGACGTCGCGCCGCTGCAGCCCGCCAACTGCGGCTTCAACGTGGGTGCCACCGCCGCGCACCCGGCCGGGCCCGGCTGGAGCGAGCGCTTTGCCACCGAGTTCGCCGGCCAGCCGGTCAAGCCCGTGGCGCTGGCCACCGACGGCTTCGCCGGCCGCCCCGGCGAGTTCGTCATCACGGCCACCGGCATCGAAGGCTCGCTGGTCTACGCCGCCAGCGCCGCGCTGCGCGAGCAGATCGCGCGCGATGGCAGCGCCACCCTGACGCTGGACCTGCTGCCGCAGCTGCCCCCCGAGCGCGTGCTGGCCGAGGTCAAGCACCCGCGCGGCAGCCGCTCGCTGTCGTCGCACCTGAAGAGCCGGCTCAACCTGGGTGCGCTGAAGCTGGGCCTGCTGCACGAGCTGCTGACGCGCGAGCAGATGCTGGATGCGCCCGCGCTGGCCGCCGCGCTGAAGCAGCTGCCGCTGACGCTGCACGCCGCCCGCCCCGTGGTCGAGGCCATCAGCACCGCCGGCGGCGTGCGCTTCGAGGCGCTGGACGACGACCTGATGCTGAAAGCCCTGCCCGGCATGTTCGTGGCCGGCGAGATGTTGGACTGGGAGGCGCCGACCGGCGGCTACCTGCTGACGGCCTGCTTCGCCACGGGCCAGGCTGCGGCCCGGGGGCTGGACCGGTGGCTCAGATCTTCAGCAACGCCTTGACGCGCAGCAGCCAGTCGCGCCGATCGGCAATGCCGACCTGGCCGCCGTTGATGCGCTGCGTGACCTGGGTGATCTGATCCGCGTCGGCCAGCCGGTTGCAGCCCTTGGCGTCCCACTCGGCGGCGGCGATGGGCAAGGCCCAGGCGGCGCTGAAGACGAGGTCGGGCTCGGCCTCGAAGTCCGGCGCATCGGGCGAGAAGCCGCGCACGATGCGCGTGGCCTCGCGGTAGCTGTCGCGGCCGGTCAGCTGCATCAGCCCGCGCCCGCGATAGCGGAAGCCGTCGCCCGGCTGCGTGTTGCCCATGCGTTTGCCGTAGACCTCGTTGGCCAGCTTCTCGGGGTTGTTCGCGAAGGCGGCGGGGTCCAGCGGCCCCTTGGGCTGAAAGCGGCTGGGCCACACCACCGGCAGCCGCGGGGCGCTGTAGTTCATGTTCTCGACCTGCAGCGTCAGCGCGCCGCTTTCATGCAGGATCTGGGCGAGGAAATGCGCCAGCCTCAGCTTGCTCTGCGTGATGCCGTGGCGGTCCAGCACCGGCTGCGCGTTCGCTGCGGCCTCGCGATAGCTGGAGCGGGCGTTGGGAGCGAGTTGCTGCAGCAGCGGCAGGGACAGGGCAATGGGCATGGCGGGCCTCCGGCGGTGGGGCTCCAGCCTAGTCAGCAGCGATCCTCGGCGCCTCCCAGCGATTGAGGATGGCACCCCGGCCGCTTTGGCAAAATGCGGCCATCGCGTATTCCCAGGGCGCCCGGCCGGCGCCCTTTGTCTTTGTGGACCCCATCGTTTCCCAGATTGCCGCCGAACTGAAGGTTCGGCCCGCCCAGGTTCAGGCCGCCGTCGAGCTGCTGGATGGCGGGGCCACCGTGCCCTTCATCGCCCGCTACCGCAAGGAGGCCACCGACGGCCTGGACGACATCCAGCTGCGCGAGCTGGACGCCCGCCTGGCCTACCTGCGCGAGCTGGCCGAGCGCCGCGAAGCGGTGCTGAAGAGCATCAACGAACAGGGCAAGCTCACGCCCGAGCTGGAGGCCGCCATCCGCAGCGCGCCCACCAAGCAGGAGCTGGAAGACCTCTACCTGCCCTACAAGGTCAAGCGCCGCACCAAGGGCTTGATCGCCCGCGAGGCCGGGCTGGAGCCGCTGGCCGACCAGCTGTTCGCCGACCCATCACTGGAGCCGCTGACCGAGGCCGCCAAGTTCATCAACGCCGAGGCCGGCTTTGCCGACGCCCACGCCGTGTTGGACGGCGTGCGCGACCTGCTCAGCGAGCGCTGGGCCGAGGACGCGGTGCTGGTGGGCAAGCTGCGCGAGTGGCTGTGGGCGGAAGGGCTGTTCCAGTCCAAGCTGATGGACGGCAAGAACGGCGAGCTGCCGGACAACGCCAAGTTCCGCGACTACTTCGACTACGCCGAACCCATCCGCACCGTGCCGTCGCACCGCGCGCTGGCCGTGTTCCGCGGCCGCACGCAGGAGCTGCTGGACGCCAAGCTGGTACTGGATGAGGAACCCGTCGCCGGCCAGCCGGGCCTGGCCGAAGGCCGTATCGCGTCGCACCTGGGCTGGCGCCATGCCAACCGCCCCGGCGACGCGCTGATCCGCAAGACCATTGGCTGGACCTGGAAGGTCAAGCTGAGCCTGAGCCTGGAGCGCGACCTGTTCGCCCGGCTGCGCGAAGCGGCGGAAGCCACCGCCATCAAGGTGTTCGCCGAGAACCTGCGCGACCTGCTGCTGGCCGCGCCGGCCGGCAAGCGCGTCGTCATGGGGCTGGACCCCGGCATCCGCACCGGCGTGAAGGTGGCGGTCGTTTCGGACACCGGCCGCGTGCTGGACACGTCCACCGTCTACCCGCACGAGCCCCGCCGCGACTGGGACGGCGCCCTGCACACGCTGGCCAAGCTGTGCGCGACGCATGGCGTGAACCTCATCGCCATCGGCAACGGCACCGCCAGCCGCGAGACCGACAAGCTGGCGGGCGAACTCATCAAGAAGCTGCAGACGCTGGACGCGAGCGTGAAGATCGAGCGCGTGGTCGTCAGCGAGGCCGGCGCCTCGGTCTACTCGGCCTCCGAGTTCGCGTCCAAGGAGTTGCCGGACCTGGACGTGAGCCTGCGCGGCGCCGTGTCCATCGCCCGCCGCCTGCAGGACCCGTTGGCCGAGCTGGTCAAGATCGACCCCAAGAGCATCGGCGTGGGCCAGTACCAGCACGACGTGAACCAGAGCGAGCTGGCCCGCACCCTGGGCACGGTGGTGGAAGACTGCGTGAACTCCGTGGGCGTGGACCTGAACACGGCCAGCGTGCCGCTGCTCTCCCGCGTGTCGGGCCTGTCGG
>CBFGPX010000245.1:0-6408 GCA_965650725.1 uncultured Comamonadaceae bacterium
CCCGACATGAAGCGGCGGTGGCTGAACAGGTTGGCCGTGCCCCACAGCAGCTTCAGGCCTGTGGCCTGCTGCTTCTCGCCGAGCAGGTCGACGATGCGCTTGAAGTTGTCCTGGCTCTCGCGCGGCGTGGCGCCTTCGGGGGCGACGTCGCGGTCATGGAAGCAGTAGTAGGGGATGCCGAGCTTGCTGAAGAACTCGAAGGCGGCGTCGGCCTTCAGTTTCGCCAGCTCCATAGCGCTGCCGCCCTGGAACCAGGGGCGCTCGAAGGTCGCGCCGCCGAAGGGGTCGAGGCCGGTCCAGACGAAGTTGTGCCAGTAGCAGGCGGCGAAGCGCAGGTGGTCTTCCATGCGCTTGCCCAGCACGATGCGGTCCTTGTCGTAGTGCTTGAAGGCCAGGTCGTTGAGGCTGTCGGCGCCCTCGTAACGGATGGGCTGGATGTGTTCGAAGTAGCTCATGTCTCGGATCGGAGTCGGCGGTAAAGGTCACGGAAGCGCGTCAGGCGCGGGGCCAGGCGGGCATGTCGTTCTGTGCTTGGCGCAAAGCGCGCCGAGATGTCGGGGCGGGTGCAGACGGTGGCGACCTCGCCGCCCGCGGCCAGCCAGCCGAGGCGGGCTGCGCCCAGCGCGCCGCCGGCTTCGCTGCCGCTGTGGACGACGATCTCCACGCCCAGCGCGTCGGCGATCAACTGGGCCCAGTAGGGGCTGCGCGAGCCACCGCCCACCAGCGACAGCTGCCGCACCTCGGTGCCGGCGGCGCGCAGCGCGGCCAGGCCATCGGCCAGGCCGAAAGCCACGCCCTCCAGCACGGCATAGGTGCAGTCGGCGCGCGTGGTGGCGGCCTTCAGGCCGTGGAACACGCCGGGCGCGAAGGGGTCGTTGTGCGGCGTGCGCTCGCCGGCCAGGTAGGGCAGAAAGGTCGGCGCGCGCTCCGTGACTGCGCTGTCATTTGACGTTAGCTCGGCCAGCAGGGCGCTCTCGTGCTGGCCCACGAGATTGCAGAACCAGCGCAGGCAGCTGGCCGCCGACAGCATGACGCTCATCTGGTGCCAGCGTTGGGGCAGCGCGTGGCAGAAGGCGTGCACGGCCGAGGCCGGGTTGGGCCGGTAGCGGTCGTTGACGACGAACAGCACGCCCGAGGTGCCCAGCGAGATGAAGCCGTCGCCCGGCTGCGTGGCGCCGATGCCGATGGCGCTGGCGGCGTTGTCGCCGGCGCCGCCGGCAACGACGACTTCGGCGCCCAGGCCCCAGGCGGCGGCCAGCTCGGGCCTCAGCACGCCGCTGGGCTCGCTGGCTTCCACCAGGCGGGGCATGTGGGCGCGGCTCAGGCCCGTGGCGGCCAGCAGCTCGTCGGACCAGTCGCGGCGCGCCACGTCCAGCCACAGCGTGCCGGCGGCGTCGGACGGCTCGCTCACCTTCTCACCCGTCAGCTGCAGGCGCAGCCAGTCCTTGGGCAGCAGCACGCTGGCCACGCGGGCGAAGACCTCGGGTTCGTGCTTGCGCACCCACAGCAGCTTGGGCGCCGTGAAGCCGGGCATGGCGAGGTTGCCGGCGATGTCGTGCAGCGCGGGGGCTGCGGCTTCCAGCTCGGTGCATTCGGCGTGGCTGCGGCCGTCGTTCCACAGGATGGCCGGGCGCAGCACGGCGTCGGCCTCGTCCAGCAGCACGGCGCCGTGCATCTGGCCCGACAGGCCGATGCCGCGCACGGCGGCGAACTCGGCCGGGTGGGCGGCGCGCATCGTGGCCACGGCGGCTTCGGTGGCCTGCCACCAGGCGGCCGGGTCCTGCTCGGACCACAGCGGCTGCGGGCTTTGCAGCGTCAGCGCACTGCCGGCGGTGCCGACGATGCGGCCCGCCGAGTCGAGCAGCAGCAGCTTGACTTCGGACGTGCCGAGATCGATGCCCAGGAACATCAGGCCATCTCCATGGATTCGTTGGTGGCGACGCCGGTGTCGGCCAGCGGCACGGCGGGGCGGGTGAGGCGGTAGCGGGCCAGCGCGGCGGCGCCTATGGCCACGGCGTTGGCACCGAAGCGCGAGATGCGCACGGCCGGCGGCGGCAGGCTGGCCGCGGCGGCGTAGTCCAGCAGCGCGTCCAGCGCCGGCTTCAGGAAGGGTTCGCCCAGCTCCACGACGGCACCGCCCAGCACGATGCCGGCGGGGTCGTAGGCGGTGGCCAGGTTCTGCAGCAGCACGCCCAGGTAGCGGCCGGCGGAATTGACGGCCTTCAGCGTCAGCGGGTCCTCGTCCACCAGGTGGGCGCGCACCTCGGCCAGCGAGCGCAGTGCGGTGGGGTCTTCGCTGTCGCCCAGCATGGCGCGGGTGGCGATCAGCGCCTCGGCGCAGCCGCGGCGGCCGCAGGAGCAGCGCGGGCCGCCCAGTTGCAGCACCATGTGGCCGACCTCGCCGGCAAAGCCGCGGCTGCCGGTCAGCAGCCGGTCGCCGACGATGACGCCGGCGCCCAGGCCCTGGTTGATGGACACGTACAGCAGCGGGTCCGATGCCGGCGTGGGGTTGAACTCCAGCTCGCCCAGGGCGGCGACGTCGGCTTCGTTCTGGATGAACAGCGGCACGCCGGCCAGCGCGCTGTCCTGCAGCTTCTCGCCAAGCAGCGCGCCGAAGGCCACGTCGCGCCAGCCCAGGTTGGGAGCGAAGTGCAGCACGCCGCGCGCCTCGTTGACGCCGCCCGGCAGGCCCACGCCGATGCCCAGCACCTGTTGGCTGGCATCCAGTTGCTTGCGCAGCTTCAGTAGCGCCGCGGCGAGGCTGTTGATGCAGGCCTTGGCCGAGCGGCTGGCGCCGTAGTTGGCGACGGTGCAGGCGCGCATCTCGCCGGTCAGCGAGGTGGCGACGACGCGCACGGACTCGATGCCCACCTCGGCGCCCAGCAGTAGCAGGCGGCCCGGGTCGATGAACAGCGGCGTGGGGCGGCGGCCCAGGTCGCCGGTGGCGACGACCTCGCGCTCTGCCAGCCAGCCCTCGGCGATCAGCTCGCGCACCAGCAGGCTGACGGTGGATTTGGTCAGGCCCACGGCGCCGGCCAGGTCGGCACGCGACAGCCCCGGGTTGGCACAGAGGTGCCTCACCAGTGCCATGCGATTGATGACCTTGAGCAGCTGCTGGCTGCCGGCGGCTTCGACCTGCAAGCGTTGTCTCCTAGTACTTGGTAGGGCCTGTCAGGGCAGGCTTTGGAGCATATTAGTTCGGCCGTCGCACGAAGTAAATTGGGTGAAAGCCCCTAGCGCGTTTGGTGCCGACGCAACGAAGATCGCGCCGCTCGCCGCTCTGGACCCTGCCGGTCCGGCGTGCGCAGCGCCCGCGAGATCCCGATGTCCGACCCGTCTCTTCGCAAGATCGTCATCGTTGGCGGTGGCACCGCCGGCTGGATGGCGGCCGCCCCGCTGGCGCAGCTGTTCGCCCGCGCCAGCGCGGTGCGCCCGGAGCTGGTGCTGGTGGAGTCGCCCGACATCGGCACCATCGGCGTGGGCGAGGCCACGCTGCCGCCCATTCGCGCCTACAACCGCGCGCTGGGCCTGGACGGGGCCGATTTCGTCAAGCGCACCCAGGGCAGCTTCAAGCTGGGCATCGAGTTCCGCGACTGGGGCCGGGTGGGGCACCGCTTCTTCCACGGCTTCGGCGACTTCGGCCCGCCCATCGAGAACCGCTCGCCATGGCAGCACTGGCTGAGGCTGGCCCGCGTGGTGCAGGACATGCCGCACTACGAGGACTGGTCCACGTCCACGGTGATGGCCCGGCGCAACCGCTTCACGCCGCCGGAGGGCGACACGCCATCGGCGGCCAACGCCTTCTCCTTCGCCTACCACTTCGACGCCGGCCTGTACGCGGCCTATCTGCGCGAGTACGCGCTGGCGCGCGGAACGCAGCGCATCGAGGGATTGATCGTGGACGTGGAGCTGCGCCCGCAGGACGGCTTCGTCTCGGCCGTGAAGCTGGCCGACGGCCGCCGCATCGACGGCGACCTGTTCATCGATTGCTCGGGCTTTCGCGCGCTGCTCATCGGCGGCGCGATGCAGTCGCCCTTCGAGGACTGGAGCGCGCTGCTGCCCTGCAACAGCGCGCTGGCCGTGCCCAGCGAACGCGTCGCACCGCTGACGCCGTACACCACGTCCACCGCCAAGGCGGCCGGCTGGCAGTGGCGCATCCCGCTGCAGCACCGCACGGGCAACGGCCACGTCTACTGCAGCAGCTTCGTCAGCGACGACGAGGCCGCGAGCACGTTGCTGGCGGGCCTGGACAGCCCCGCGCTGGACACGCCGCGCCAGCTGCGCTTCACCACCGGCCGGCGCCGGCAGGGCTGGGTGAAGAACGTCGTCGCGATAGGCCTGTCCGGCGGCTTCCTGGAGCCGCTCGAATCGACCAGCATCCAGCTCATCATGGACGGCGTCGGGCGGCTGATCCAGTTTCTGCCAGACCGTCGTTGCCAACCGCAGCTGGCGGCCGAGTTCAACCGGCTGATGGGCCAGCAGTACGAGTCCACGCGCGACTTCATCGCGCTGCACTACAAGCTGACCGAGCGGCGCGACAGCGAGCTGTGGCGCTACTGCGCGGCCATGCCCATCCCCGACAAGCTGGCCCACCAGATCGAGCTGTTCCGCACGACGGGCCGCGTCGCCATCTTTGACCGGGACAGCTTTGCCGAGCCGTCCTGGGTGTCCCTCTTCATGGGCCTGGGGCTCAAGCCCGAGGCCTACGACCCCTTCGTCGATCTCGTCGACGAAGCCGCCCTGGTGCAGCACTTCGCAAGGCTGCGCCAGGCCATCGCCCAGACCGTGGCGGGCATGCCCGACCACGCCGACTACATCTCACGTCACGTGAAGGCGCCTGCACCAGCCTGAGGAGAAGGCAAGCACACCACAACAAGCAAGACGGGGCCGGCATCCCAGCCGGCCGAACGGAGACAACCAGGAAACCACCCCATGAAGTTCACTGACGGACAGTGGATGCTTCAGCCGGGCGTCGCCGCGCACTACGCGGCCGAGGCCTATGCCGTTGAAGTCCACGCAGACCGCCTGGTCGTGCTTGCCACGACCCGCCCCATCAAGCACCGCGGCGACACGCTGCAAGGCCCCACGCTGACCGTGACGCTGACCTCGCCCGCGAGCGGCGTCGTGCGCGTCAGCGTGGAGCATTACAGCGCGTCGCAACCGCCGCGCCTGCACGTGCCCATGCCGGGCGCCGACCATCCGGCCGTGCAGACGGCCCAGACCGACACGCACGCCACGCTGACCTCCGGCCCCCTCACGGTCGAGGTGAAGAAGGGCGAGGGCTGGAGCCTGGTGTTCCGCGAGGGCGGCCGCGTGCTGACCAAGAGCGACTGGCGCAGCCTGGGCTACGTGCAGTGGGGCGCCAAGGGCAACCACCTGCACGAGCAGCTGACGCTGGCCGTCGGCGAGAACGTCTACGGCCTGGGCGAGCGCTTCACGCCGTGGGTCAAGAACGGCCAGATCGTCGAGAACAGCAACCGCGACGGCGGCACGGCCTGCGAGCAGGCCTACAAGAGCGTGCCCTTCTACATGACCAGCAAGGGCTACGGCGTGCTGGTCAACGAGGCCGGTCCGGTGTCCTTCGAGGTCGGCTCGGAGAAGGTCGCGCGCGTGCAGTTCAGCCGCGAGGGCGAGAGCCTCGACTACTGCGTCATCGCCGGTCCCACGCCCAAGGACGTCGCGCGCCGCCTGACAGCGTTGACAGGCCGCTCGCCGCTGCCGCCGGCCTGGAGCTTCGGCCTGTGGCTGACCACCTCGTTCACGACGCAGTACGACGAGGCCACGGCCACCCACTTCATCGACGAGATGGCGCGCCGCGAGCTGCCGCTGTCGGTCTTCCACTTCGACTGCTTCTGGATGCGCGAGTTCCAGTGGTGCGACTTCGAGTGGGACCGCCGCGGCTTCCCCGAGCCCGAGGCGATGCTGAAGCGCCTGCATGCCAAGGGGCTCAAGATCAGCCTCTGGATCAATCCCTACGTCGCGCAGCGGTCGCCGCTGTTCGCGGAAGGCGTGAAGCAGGGCTACTTCATCAAGCGCACGAACGGCCTGACCTTCCAGACCGACCAGTGGCAGCCCGGCATGGCCATCGTGGACTTCACGAACCCGGCCGCCAAGGCCTGGTATCAAGGCCATCTGCGCCGCCTGCTGGCCATGGGCGCGGACTGTTTCAAGACCGACTTCGGCGAGCGCATCCCCGACCAGGGCGTGGTCTACCACGACGGCTCCGACCCGGTGGAGATGCACAACCTCTACGCGCTGCAATACAACCAGGCCGTGTTCGAGCTGCTGCAGGAGGTGCAGGGCGACGACGCCATCGTGTTCGCGCGCTCGACCTATGCGTCGGGCCAGCGCTTCCCGGTGCACTGGGGCGGCGACTGCTGGAGCAACTTCGAGTCCATGGCCGAGAGC
>CBFGPX010000246.1:0-6373 GCA_965650725.1 uncultured Comamonadaceae bacterium
CGCGCCGGGGCGGGCATCCAGGCTGGTGTAGATGACCTCGCCGGCCGCGCTGAAGCCCCACACGCGCATGCCGCCGCCTTCCCAGGTCAACCGCCTGGGCGGGCCGCCGGCGGTGGGCATGAGGTAGATCTCGGTGCCGCCGTCGTATTGCCCGGTGAAGGCCAGCCAGCGGCCGTCGGGCGACACGGCGGGCTGGCTTTCCTGGCCCGGGTGCGTGGTCAGCCGCTGGGCGTCGCCGCCCTGGGTGCTGGAGCGCCAGAGGTCGCCCTCGGCGACGAAATAGACCTGCCCGTTCTGCAGGGCGGGTTGGCGGTAGAAGCCGTTGGTGCCGGACCAGGCGCTGGTGGCGCTGGCCGCGCACAGGGCCGCGGTGAGGGCGGCGAGTGGCAGGCGGGGCATGGGGTCTCCTTGAGGAGGACGGATTGTGGTGTCGTTGCCGGCGTTGGCGATTGGTCACACCCGCTGCACCATGCCAAGGCGCCGCAGGTCCGCATCGGTGCCATCGCGCGGCATGCCGGTGCGGCTGCGGCTCGCACGCCACAGTGCCTCCCCCGAGGTCGTGGGGGGAGGGCGGGTTGCCGGCGTTGACCATTTCTGACGGGTTAGTGAAAGTCGCGCCGTCTGTCTTCAACACCTGCCCCGGAGATCCTGCGCATGTTCCTCAAGCCTCTGCTCGCATCCGTCGCCCTGCTGTCGGCCGTGTCCGCCGCCCAGGCCACCGTGTCGGTGACGAGCGCCTCGTCCACCTACAGCCAGGACTTCGATTCGCTGGCCAGCACCGGCACCACCAATGCGTGGAGCAACGATGTCACGCTGACGGGCTGGAGCCTGTTCGCCGTGCCCGCCATCAGCAGCTACAGCACCGGCACTGGCTCCAACGGCAACACCGCCGGCTTCTTCAGCTTCGGCTCGGCCGGCAGCTCGGAGCGTGCCCTGGGCGCGGTGCTCACCAACGCGTTCTCGGGCGCGGTCAACTCGGGCACGGTATCCACCGCGCTGGCGCTGACCAACAACACCGGTGGTGTGCTGAACAGTTTCACGGTCCGCTACGACGGCGAGCAGTGGCGCAACAACGGCAGCGCCGACGCCCACACGCTGGTGCTGCAATACGCCTTCGGCGCCAACTTCGCGGACATCGCCAGTTCGAGCTGGATATCCGCCGGCAACGCGTTCAACTTCACGTCGCCGCTGACGGGCGCGTCCGCTGCGGTGGATGGCAACGCCGCCGGCAAGATTGCTGACCTGGGCGGCACCGTGACCACGGACTGGTCCGCGGGCAGCACGCTGTGGCTGCGCTGGGCCGACGTGAACAACACCGGCAACGACCACGTGCTGGCCATCGACAACGTCCGCTTCAGCGTCACCGCGGCCCCGGTGCCTGAACCCAGCACCTACGCCCTGCTGCTGGCCGGCCTGGGCGCCGTGGGCTTCATCGCGCGCCGCCGCCGCGGCTGAGGCTTCGACGCACTCGATCAGGCGGCCCCACGGGGCCGTTTTTCATGCCGCCGCGATGCCCATCGCGACCTGCCCGGCCGGCACATGCGCGGCGGCGCTCTCGACATGACCCACCTGGTCGTCGAAGAAGAAGTCCGGCTCGAACTCGCGCAGGAACTCGCCCTTGGCCAGTCCGCCCAGGAACATGGCCTCGTCCACCTCGATCTGCCAGTCCATCAGCGTGCGAATGGCGCGCTCATGGGCCGGCGCGCTGCGCGCGGTGACCAGCGCCGTGCGCACCTTCATGCCACCGCCCGGCGACTGTTGCAGCCGCTGCAGCGCCGCCAGCACCGGCTTGAACGGGCCGGCCGGCAGCGGCAGGTGGGCGCGGGTGCTTTCGTGCTCGCGGAAGGCGGCCAGGCCGTCGCGCTGGAAGACCTGCTCGGCCTCGTCCGAGAACAGCACCGCGTCGCCGTCGAAGGCGATGCGCAGCTCCCGCGGATGCGCGGCCGACGCGCGGGCGGCGTCGGGCAGCACGCGCGCGGCGGCCACGCCGGCCGCCAGGGCCTGGCGCACGTCCGCCTCGTTGGCCGACAGGAACAGCTGCGCCGACAGCGGCTTCAGGTAGCGCCACGGCGACGCGCCGCGCGTGAACACGCCGCGCTCGATGGGCAGGCCGTAGTGCCGCGCGGAGCGGAACACGCGCAGGCCGGAGATGGGGTCGTTGCGCGACAGAACCACCACTTCCACCTGTGGTGGCCCGCCGGCATTGAAGGCCAGCAGCTTCTGCACCAGCGAGAAGGCCACGCCCGGCGGCGCGGGCTCGTCCAGGCGGCGCTGCTGCAAGGCCATGTAGGCATGGTCGTCGCTGGCCTCGAAGACCTGGTTCTCGGCCTCGAAGTCGAAAAGGGCGCGCGACGAGATCGCGACGACGAGTTGTCCTGAGAGCGTGGCGGGCATGCCGGCATTCTGACGGCTGGCCCGCGCGCCCTGGCCCGCCGGGTGGGGGGCGACTTTCGTGAAGCACTTCGCGGCGCCTAGGGTTTTCCATGGGGAGGCACTGTCGTGAAGCTTCCCGGGGCCGGAACATGGGGGGCTTTGCAACAAGGCCCGTCCCGGCAGCGGCGGCGGGCTTCAGGGAGTGCCGTCATGTCCTCGACCTCGTTTGCCCGCCAGGGTTCCATCGGCCGCCGCCTGACGCTGGTGCTGTCCGGCATCCTGGGCCTGTCGCTGTTCAGCAGCGCCGTCGCCGTCTGGCAGTTGCGCAGCGTGGGCGCCGAGATGGAGGACATGCTGGAGAGCAGCCTGAAGGTCGAGCGCGCCGCGTCCGACTGGATGCGCAACACCAGCTCCGGCGTGCAGCGCGCCGCTGCCATCGCCAAGAGCACCGACCCTTCGCTGATCGAGTACTTCGCGCCGGCCACGGCGGCGGCCATCAAGGAGACCAACGAGCTGCAGAAGCAGATCGAGGCGTCGCTGGACACGCCGGCCGAGCGTGAGCTTTTCGCCCGCATCGGCGAACTGCGCAAGGCCTACCTGGCGTCGCGCGAGGAGGTCAGCAAGGCCAAGAAGGACGGCGACGCGGACGGCGCCGCCAGGCTGTTCGCCGACAAGTTCGAGCCGGCGTCCAAGAGCTATCTGGACGCCGTGGCCGAGCTGACCAAGGGCCAGCGCGCGGCGCTGGACCTCTCGGCCGCCAAGGTCGAGGCGCTGCGCTCGCGCACGGTCTGGCTGCTGGTCGGCTGCACGGGCCTGGCGCTGGCCGTCGGGGCGGTGCTGAGCGTGCTGCTGGCGCGCAGCATCACGGTGCCGCTGCGCGAGGCCGAGCGCTCGGCCCGCGCCATCGCCGACATGGACCTGACCGGCGAGCCGCAGCGCCACTACCGCAGCGACGAGACCGGCCAGCTGCTGCGCGCCATCGACGCGATGCGCGAGGCGCTGCGCCGCGCGCTGCTGGACGTGCGCAGCGTGGTGGACAACATCTCCACCGCCAGCACGCAGATCGCCACCGGCAACATGGACCTCAGCGCGCGTACCGAGCAGACCGCCTCCAACCTGGAGGAAACCGCCAGCGCGATGGAGGAGCTGACCAGCACCGTGCGCCACAGCGCCGACTCCGCGGCCCAGGCCAACCAGCTCACCAATTCGGCCGCCCAGGTGGCGCGGCGTGGTGGGGATGTGGTGGCCCAGGTGGTCGGCACCATGACCGAGATCCAGGCGTCCAGCCAGAAGATCGGCGACATCATCGGCACCATCGACGGCATTGCCTTCCAGACCAACATCCTGGCGCTGAATGCGGCCGTCGAGGCGGCTCGTGCCGGCGAGCAGGGGCGCGGTTTCGCGGTGGTGGCCGGCGAGGTGCGCACGCTGGCCCAGCGCAGCGCCGAGGCGGCGCGCGAGATCAAGGCACTGATCGGTGCCAGCGTGGACAAGGTCGAGACCGGCACCCGTCTCGTCAGCGACGCCGGCAGCACGATGAACGAAATCGTCGACAGCGTGCAGCGCGTGACCGACATCGTCGGCGAGATCAGCACGGCGTCCCGGGAGCAGAGTCAGGGCATAGGCCAGATCAACACGGCCGTGGCCGACCTCGACAAGATGACGCAGCAGAACGCGGCGCTGGTGGAGGAGTCCACCGCCGCGGCCGAGAGCCTGAAGGACCAGGCCGCCCGGCTCAGCGACGTCGTCGCCACCTTCCGGCTGCGCTGAGTCCGCAACGTGTAGTGCCTTCCTCGGCAGCTGCCATGGATCTGGCTTTGCCAGTCCATCGGCAGCGCCCCCTTGAGGGGGCCGCAGCTCCGCTGCGGTAGGGGGTGGTCTATTTCACCCAGGTGTTCAGCTGGATGATCGGCAGCAGCACGGCCAGCACGATGAGCAGCACCACCGCGCCCATCGCGACGATGAGCAGGGGCTCCAGCAGCGTGGCGGCGGCCATGGAGCGGCGTTGCACCTCGGTGCTCAGCTGGCGCGCCGCGCGGCCCAGCATCTCGGGCAGTTCGCCGGTCTGCTCGCCCAGGCGGGCGAACATCGCCAGGATGCCCGGGAAACGCTTCTTGCCGGCCAGCGCCGAGCCCAGCGGCGCGCCTTCGCGCACCTGTACCAGTGCGTCCAGCGCGTCGGCCTGCATGGCGCGGTTGGACAAGGTCTCGGCCGCGGCCTGCAAGGCCTTCAGGATGGGCACGCCGGCGCCGGCCAGCATGGCCAGCGTGCCGGCGAAGCGCGCCGCGTTGTAGCCGCGTGCGAGCCGCCCGATCAGCGGCACGCCCAGCATGCCGGCGTCGAAGCGCAGCCGGAACGCCTGGGCCTTCAGTGACTGGCGCAGCACGACCGCGCCCGCGACCAGGCCGCCCAGCATGGCCCAGCCCCAGCTGCGCACGAAGTCGCTGATGGCCAGCATTCCGACCGTCAGCGCGGGCAGCGCGCGCTTGGAGCTGGTGAACACCGTCGCGATCTGCGGCACCACGTAGGTCACCAGGAAGATGACGATGAACACCGAGATCAGCGACACGATGGCCGGGTAGGCCATGGCGCCCACCAGCTTGGCCTTCAGGTCCTGGCGCTCCTCCAGGTCGTCGGCCAGCTTCTCCAGCACCTGGCCCAGCGCGCCGCTCTGCTCGCCAGCGGCCACCACGGCGCGGTAGACCTCGTCGAACTCGCGCGGCGCCGTCGCCAGCGCGCGGGCGAAGGCCGAGCCGGCGTTGACCTCGGCTTTCAGCTGGCTGATCAGCTCGCGCTGCTTCTCGTCCTCGCTTTCGTCGGCCAGCGCGGTCAGCGCCCGCTCGATGGGCAGGCCCGAGCCGACCAGGCCGGCCAGCTGTCGTGTCCAGACGGCCAGCGCGGTCGCACTGAAGACGCGGCGCGTGAAGCGGCTGCCTTCCTGCGCGCCGTGCTGCTGCACCTGCTCGATGGACAGCGGCGTCAGGCCCAGCGCGCGCACGGCGGCGCGCGCGGCGCGCGGGTTGTCGGCCTCGATCAGGCCGCCGCTCTGGCGGCCGGAGTCGGCGAGGGCTTCGTATTTGTAGGCAGGCACGGCGGGGCTACTCGCGCGTCACGCGCAAAACCTCTTCGAGCGACGTGATGCCCGACTCGATGAGCCGGTCGCCGTCCTCGCGCATGGACCTCAGGCCGTTCGCCTCGGCGGCGGCCTGCAGCTGGCTTTCGGGCGCGCGGTTGTGGATGAGGCTGCGCACCGCGTCGTCGGCCACCATCAGCTCATAGACGCCGGTGCGGCCCTTGTAGCCCGTGTGGCCGCAGTTCTCGCAGCCCACCGGGTGCCAGCGGCCGTGGTCGTCCTGGCGCTTGCAGACCGGGCACAGCCGGCGCACCAGGCGCTGCGCCAGCACGCCCAGCAGCGATGACGACAGCAGGAAGGGCTCCACGCCCATGTCGGTCAGTCGCGTGACGGCGCTGGGTGCGTCGTTGGTGTGCAGCGTCGCCAGCACCAGGTGGCCGGTCAGCGAGGCCTGGATGGCGATCTGCGCGGTCTCGAAATCACGGATCTCGCCGATCATGATGACGTCCGGGTCCTGGCGCAGGATGGCGCGCAAGGCCTTGGCGAACGTCAGGTCGATCTTGGCGTTGACCTGGGTCTGGCCGATGCCGGGCAGCTCGTACTCGATCGGGTCCTCGACCGTCAGCACGTTGGTCGTGCTGGTGTCCACGGTCTGCAGCGACGCGTACAGCGAGGTCGTCTTGCCCGAGCCCGTGGGGCCGGTGACCAGCACGATGCCGTGCGGCTGCTGCACCAGGCGCTTGAACGCGGCCAGCACGTCGCCGTCCATGCCCAGGCCTTCCAGCGTGAACTTGGATTCGCTCTTGTCCAGCAGGCGCAGCACGGCGCGCTCGCCGTGGGCGCTGGGCAGCGTGGACACGCGCACGTCGATGGCGCGGCCGCCGATGCGCAGCGAGATGCGGCCGTCCTGCGGCAGGCGCTTCTCGG
>CBFGPX010000247.1:0-6372 GCA_965650725.1 uncultured Comamonadaceae bacterium
GGGCGTGCTGGCGGTGCTGGAGGACCTGGAGTCCCATGCGCAGCAGCAAGGCCTGGGCGCGCTGATGCAGCCCGACCTGCAGAAGGCCCGCGCCGCCGTGGCCGGTTGGCAGGCGCACCTGAAGCAACTGCTGCCCACCGCCAAGCGGCCCTGGCGGCTGGGCGCCGCGCTGTACGAGACCAAGTTCCGGCACGACATCCAGTCCGCACGCAGCGCGCGCGCGACCTACGAGCTGGCGCTGGCGCGCCGCGAGGCCGTGCTGGCCAGCATGCAGGCGCAGGCCACCGCGCTGTGGCCCACCGTCATCGGCGACGAGGTCGCGCCTGACGACCGCTTCGTGCTGATCGGCCGCGTCATTGCCAAGCTCAGCGACAAGCATGTTGCCCGCGAGAAGTTCGTCGACGAGATCCGTGCGCAGATCCCGCAGCTCGAAGCCTGGGTGCGCGACAAGGACCTGCTGACCCAGGACCCAGCCAAGCCTCTGGCCGTGCGCGAGACGCCGGTCTACCAGCGCGGCGTGGCCGGCGCCAGCATCGAGGCGCCCGGCCCCTACCGGCCGCAGGACAGCACCTACTACAACGTCACGCCGCTGGACGAGCTGACGCCCGAGCAGGCCGAGAGCACGCTGCGCGAGTACAACCACTGGATCCTGCAGATCCTCAACATCCACGAGGCCATCCCGGGCCACTACACGCAGCTCGTCTACGCCAACCGCGTGCCCAGCAAGGTCAAGGCGCTGTTCGGCAGCGGCTCCATGGTGGAGGGCTGGGCCGTCTATGGCGAGCTGATGATGCTGGAGAGCGGCTACGGCGCCTCACCCGAGATGACGCTGATGTGGGGCAAGTGGCATTTGCGCTCGGTCACCAACACCATCCTGGACTACAGCGTGCACGTGCTGGGCATGGGCGAGAAGGACGCGATGGACCTGCTGACCCGCCAGGCCTTCCAGACCGAGCGCGAGGCGGCCGAGAAGTGGCGGCGCGTGCAGCTCACGTCGGTGCAGCTGACGAGTTATTTCTCGGGCTTCAGCGAGATCCATGCGTTGCGGGAGCAGCTGAAGGCGAGGCCGGGGTTCGGGATCAAGGCCTTCCATGAGAAGTTCCTGAGCTACGGCAATGCGCCGGTGAGGTTGATTGCGGCGGAGATGGGCGTCGACCAACGCTCGAACTAACCGGAACCTTCTGCAGCTGGTCGGGTTGAATGAATGGCTATGTTGCGCCGCTCCGCAGTTGAGCGCCGGGCAGCGTGCTCGACCACGCTCAGGCCCTCTTTCCGAGCCCTGGAGTGACGCCCGACAGGATCTCCTGACGACTCATTCTGTTGAACCCGGACAGTCTGTGAGTCTTCTCGATCTGAATCTGGAGTTCCGTAGCGATGATCTGATTGGCAAAACTGCTATTTGCCTTGTCTGAGACCGCCGTGCTGATGGCGTGCCTCAACGCTTCCAGCTTCTTGCTCAAGGTGAACAGCTTGCTCGGCCTTCGCTTTTTGCGCTTCTTGGTCACTTCTCTTGAGTTGTCGGGGCACTTCTTCAGGCGCGTGCGGATGATGCCAGTCACCCACAGCGATTCTGCGGCAGACCCGCCGTTCAAAGACCGAACCTGTCATGCACCCTCGGCGCCGACGCCTCCCCATCGTCCGCCACCCACACCGGCCCCGCCTTGTCATTGCGCTTCCACTTCCGTGGCACCCGGTCCAGCGCAATGAACCATGCCGTCAGTTCGCCCTTCGCGTCGATGCGAAAGCGCAAGAAACCCTTGTGGTCCTGGCCGTCCAGCGCCGAATAGCCGTTGTTGGTCAGCAGCCCCAGGCGCGACATCAACGCCAGATAGCCGCCGAAGATCAGCGCGCCCAGCAGCGCGCCGCCGCAGAACACGCCCAGGCCCACGATGCCGGCGTGGGCCGCCAGCCCGGGCAGCGTGTCCCGGTTGGGGATGCTGCCCCACTGGCCCACCCACTGGTGCAGCCAGAAGGTCAGGTTGAAGATGACCGCCACATGCGCCACCGCGTGCACGAAGCCCAGCCCCCATGTCGCGCCCCAGCGCCATTGACGGCCGGCGGTGGGCGGCAGCTCGTCCACGGCCTCGCGGCCCATGACCATGCAGCCGAACATCATCAGCGCATTGATCAGCAGGCCCGCCGGGCTGAACACCATGGCCTTGAACCACAACGCCATCGCCAGGCCGTACTCGCCGGTTTGGAAATCCCACAGCGGCTTGAACCCATCGGGCACGAAGGAGCGCGTGAACGGCGTGGAGTTCAGGTAGGCGTTGAAGCAGTACAGCGCGCCCAGCAGCGCTGCGAACCAGATGTTGCCGCCCCAGCCGCTGGCGTTGCGCCGGAACAGCGCCCACAGGTTGCCCTTGCAGCCGGCACGCGACATGGCCAGGTCCGGATAGGCCGTGGCCTCCACCCGCTCGAACTCGCTGCCCGCGTGCCGCCTCTCGGTCAGGCCGATGGCCAGCGCCGGCAGCGACGTGGGCGGCTCGGGCGGGATGCAGTCGCGCGTGTCGAATTCCTGCAGCCGCACCGGCCGCGTCGTGGGCTTGGTGTGCGTCGGGTGTGTGAACGCGCCGCCAGTGCCGCACACCACCAGCCGCCCCCAAGTGGCCGATTCCCAGCGCAGGTAGTGGTGCAGGTCGCCGGCCAGCCGCAGCTTCACGCGGCCGCGCAGCAGGCCTTCCAGCTTCTGGTAGCGCTTGGGGTGGCTCTCGTCGGCGCCGTCGCCGATGGGCCGCGTCCAGTAGGGCTCGGGGTAGACCAGCAGCACGCGGTCTTCAGCGCCGATGTGGTACTCGTGGCCGTCGTCGGTGACGAGGCCGCGCTCGCTGAGCAGCGCCTCGAACTGCTCGTACTGGTCGCGGTCGATGTCGTGATCCAGCGCGAAGTCCAGCCCCAGCGCCCACCAGCCGCCGGGCAGCCTGACGCAGAAATAGGTCTGCCGCTGCGGGATGCGGGCGCCCAGCAGCGGGGACGAGTCGTTGCGCCGCGTGAAGTAGCGGCTGAAGGTGGACGCCGAGTCCATCCAGTCATGGTTTTGCGGGATGGCCGCCAGCGTCAGCCGCCGGCCGCGCACGAGCGTGGGCTCGTGGCTGTTGCGCACGGCCTCGAACATCTCGACGAAGCGATGGCGGTAGTCGTTGGTGCTGGCGGCGGGGTAGGCCAGGTCGCCGCCGAACAGCAGCAACTGGCCGCGCGGCAGCGTCTGGCCGTCCAGCCGCAGCTCGTCGGCCAGCGCCGCGCTGGCGACCGCGTAGCAGGCGTTGCCGCCGTCGCCGGTATCGGCGATGAAGTCGAACCAGCATTCGCCCGCGTGTGCGCCGTCGGCCTCGGGCAGACTGCGGTCGATGACCTTCATCGGCGTCGGCTGGCTCTCGCGGCCGTCGCGGTTGCGCAGTTGGTCCAGCGACGACAGCACCTGCCGCGCGGCGGTCCACAGCACGTCGGGCTGGTACCAGGCGACGGGATGACGTTCGTGCGGCGGGACGGAGCGGCCGAGCTGGTGGGGCGACATGGGCCGCGATGATCGTCGCGGGCCCTGGCGCGATCAAGTCGGGTGCGTGCGGTGGCCTGCGGCGGCCTTGTAGGCGTTGATCTCGGCCGCCACTTCGGCCGGGTCGATGACGTCGCTCAAGCGCTCGAAGCCGCCCGGCGCCAGTGCCTCCACGCGGTCCAGGATGGCGTCCAGTCCCTCGCGGCGGTTCATCTGCACGATGCGGGCGCACAGCGGCCGGCGCTCGTCCTCGTAGGCGGCCAGTGCGGCGTCCAGGTCGGCATGGCTGGCGAGCGCGGCGGCCAGCGCCTGCGCGTCCATGATGGCCTGCGTCGCGCCGTTGGAGCCGATGGGCACCATCGGGTGCGCCGCGTCGCCCAGCAGCGTGCTGGGTCCCAGCCGCCAGCGTGGCAGCGGGTCGCGGTCCACCATGGGCCACTCCAGCATCTGCTCGGCGCGCGTGATGAGGCCGGGCACGTCCAGCCAGTCGAAGCGCCACGCGCCGAAGGTGGGCAGCAGGTCGTCCAGCCGGCCGGGGCGGCTCCAGTCGGCGCGGTCGGGCGCGGTGAGGCCGGGCGAGGGCTCGCGCATGCGGCGGTCGGCAATCCAGTTGATGAGCTGCAGGCCGTCGGCCCGCGGCGCCGTGATGGGGTAGACGACGAACTTGGCCCGGCTGTGGCCGGCCTGCACCATGGTGCGGCCGTCCAGGAAGGGCGGCGCCCAGGTCGTGCCGCGCCACATCATCACGCCGCGCCAGCAGGGTGCGCCTTCGTCGGGGGCGAGGCGCCTGCGCAGCGCGGAGTGCATGCCGTCGGCGCCGACGATGAGGTCGGCCGCCAGCTCGCGCGGGCCGTCCGCGGTGTCGATCAGCGCCACGTTGCCGTCGCGCACGCCGACGACGCGCTGGCCGCTCTGCACCGTCACGCGGGCGGCGGCCTCGCGCCACAGCAGCATCTGCAGCTCGCCGCGGTGCACGCTGAACTGCGGATGGCTGTAGCCGCCGTAGACGCCGCGCGGGTCGCGGTGGATGGCCTGGCCGTGCTTGTTGGCGAACACCAGTGCCAGTGTCTCGACCGCCATGGCGCGCAGCGCGGGCAGCAGGCCCAGTTCGTCCAGCACGCCCACCGCATGCGGCAACAGGTTGATGCCCACGCCCAGCGGCCGGGGCTCGCGCACGGCCTCCAGCACGGTGACCTCATGTCCGCGCGCGTGCAGCGCCAGCGCCGCCGTCAACCCGCCGATGCCGCCGCCCGCAATGATGATCTTCATCAAGTCAGGGTAAGCGAGATTGTTGCAGTAGGCAACTAAAACTAACGTGAATCCGTGACCAAGACCGACAGCCTGGACGCCACCGCCCCCGAAGGCCTGATGCTGCCCGTGCCCGGCGTGGACTACGGAGCGCTGGACGGCCTGCTGGGCTATGCGCTGCGCCGCGCGCAGAACGCGCTGTACCTGGACTTCTACCGCGCCACCGCCGAGTGGGACGTCAGCCCGCAGCGCTTCGCGGCGCTGGTGCTGATCGGCCGCAACCCGGGCATGCGCCAGGGCCTGCTGGGCCAGGCCATGGGCCTGCACCGCAGCGGCGCGCTGCGCCTGACCGACTGGCTCACGGCCCAGGGCTGGGCCGAGCGCCGCGACGCGCCCGACGACGCCCGCGCCTGGGGCCTGTACCTGACCGCCGCCGGCAGGCGCCGCCTGGCCAGGCTGGAGGCCGCCGTGGCAGAACACGACCGCGCCTTGCTGGCCGCCCTGGGCGAGCAGGGCGCGGCGCTGAAGGCCGGCCTGGAGCGCCTGGCCTGGGTGGCCACCGCGCAAAGCACCGCCCCCGACAAGAAACCGACAAGGAGACAGAAACCATGATGGACCGACGCCTCGTTCTCACGGCGCTCGCCGCAGTGCCCTTCGCCGCACGCGCGCAGGGCCAGCCGCCGCGCATCCTGGTCGGCTTCCCGGCCGGCGGCTCGGTGGACACCACCGCACGGCGCTTCGCCGACTTCGGCCGCGGCAAGCTGGCCGAGACGGTGCTGGTCGAGCAGAAGGTGGGCGCCGGTGGCCGCATCGCCATCGCGGCGCTGAAGGACGCCGCACCCGACGGCCAGACGCTGCTGCTGAGCCCGTCGTCCATGTTCACCATCTACCCGCATGCCTACCGCAAGCTGGCCTACAACCCGGCGACCGACGTGATCTCCGTCGCGCCGCTGGCCTTGTCCACCTGCGGCTTCGGCGTGGGGCCCATGGTGCCGGCCACGGTGAAGACGCTGGCCCAACTGGCCGATTGGTTCAAGGCCAACCCCGACAAGGCGGCCTACGCGTCGCCGGCCGCCGGCGCGATGCCGCATTTCCTGGGCAACCAGTTCGAGCACGCGGCCGGCCTCAAGCTCACGCACGCACCCTACCGTGGCGCCGCGCCCGGCATGCAGGACCTGATGGGAGGCCAGATCGCATCCGGCTGCTTCTCCATCGGCGACTTCCTGCCCCACCTCGCCTCCGGCCGCGTGCGCCTGCTGGGCGTGACCGACAAGGCCCGCTCGCGCTTCGCGCCCGACGTGCCCACCTTCGAGGAGCAGGGCTTCAAGGGCATCGTGGGCGTGGAGAGCTACGGCCTGTTCGTGCCGGCCCGCACGCCGCAGGCCGCGGTCGACAAGCTGGCCGACATCGCCCGCGCGGCGGTGCGCGAGCCGGCCGTCATCGAGGCGCTGGCCAAGCTGGGCTTCGAGCCGCTGGGCCTGGGTTCGGCGGACTACACGAAGCGACTCGCGGCCGAGCGGGAGTATTGGGGGCCGGTCGTCAAGGCGTCGGGGTTCTCTTCGGACGATTAGCATGCCGGCTCCACGGATGGAGCTGTCTGAATGCCCTGGCGCCGACTGGCCGTTGGCCTT
>CBFGPX010000248.1:0-6371 GCA_965650725.1 uncultured Comamonadaceae bacterium
CTCCCAGGTGCTGGGCGCGCCCAGCATGCCCTTGGGGAAGGAGCCTCCGAAGGCGCCCGGCGGGAACAGCTGCAGCGGCACGTTGAAGGTCTGCTGGTAGTGCAGCCAGCTGGCCGTCAGCGTGCCGCGCCAGTCGCCGCCGAGGGCGATGTCGGTCCAGGACAGGTCCGAGGTGATGCGCTGAATGCGGTAGCGTCCGACCGGGTCCAGCGCGCCGGCGACGCCGGCACCGGTCTGCAGGTCGTCGCGCAGCTTGTAGCTGCCGCGCAGGCGCAGCTGGCCGCGGCTCAGGTCGGCGTTGGCGTCCACGGCCTTGAAGCCGACGTTCATGGGGCCGGGGGCCAGGCTGGCCCGGGTGCCGAACAGGCCGTCCAGCAGGGTCTGCTGGTCGGCGGCGACGGTCTCGCGCTGGCCGTCCGTGCTGCCCACGCGCAGGTAGGCGGCCAGGTCGTAGCCGGCCAGCCGGCCGCCGTACTGCAGCCAGCCGTCGCGGCTCTTGAACGAGCCCACGCGCAGGCCCAGCTCCGTGCCGCCGATGTCGGCCGCCGTCTTGGTGATGACGTTGATGACGCCCGAGAACGCGTCGGCGCCGTACAGCGCCGAACCCGGCCCGCGGATGATCTCGATGCGGGCGATGTTCTGCACCGGCATGTCGCCCCAGCCCAGGCCGCGGTTGCCGACGAAGAGGGTGGTCAGCGGCACGCCGTTGAGCAGCATCAGCGTCTGCGCGTTGAATTCGCTGTGGATGCCGCGGATCAGGTACAGCGGCGCGAAGGTGTTGCCGCTGCGGCCGACGTGGATGCCGGGCACGCTCTCCAGCACCTCGTCGATGCCGGTGGCGCCCATCGCGGCGATGTCCTGGGCCGTGATGACCGTGGCCACGGCCGGCGCCCGCCGCAGCGCCTGCGGCGCGCCGGTCGCGATGCTGATGGTGGTCTTGTCGCCATAGACCTGCGCCAGCTCTTCTTCTTCGCTGGGCGCCTGCGCAAGCGCGAGCGGCTGGCCGGCCGTCGTGCAGACGGCACCCAGAAGCACCAGACGAAGTAAAGGTCTCATGGCCAGCTTCTCCGAGGTGGGCGGTGACGGGCGCGTATTGTGCGGGCGCTACAGGGTGGGCCGCAGACTTGCAAGGGGGATTGCGTCGCGATCGTGAACTCCGCCCGCGAGGCTGGCTTGCCGGGAGCCGTCCGTGCACTGCGCCACGTGGTGGTCGTCGCTACCACACCACATCGTCCCCGGCAGCCCGTGGCTGGTGCCGGGTCTTGCCAGGGCCGAGGCGTGGAGCCTTCGCCGTTCGGGCAAGCATGCTTGCGGTGCCGCGTGGCGCCACCGCCGGCCCCGGGCGAGCGCCTGCCGCTCCCGCTAGGGGGCGGCCAGGTGCCGGCCAATTATCACGATCGGGTCCGGCCCCTTTGCTCATAATGCCGCCCACCCGTTCAAGCCCCGTCTTGCAGCAGCGCAACTTGACTGATCTCGGCAGCTTCGCCCCAGCCACCCGCCGCACTCTGCTGCAGCAGGTCGTCGGCGGTGCCATGGCGCTGGCCGGGGGCGCGGCTACGGCGGCGGAGGGGCGCGTGCTGGCGGTCGTCTACCCGGAGCTGGCCGATCCCTTCCGCCAGGTCTTCGCCAGCATCATCGACGGCATCGAGGACCGCCTGGGCGCCAAGGTGGCCAGCTTTGCGGTGGCGAATGCGTCCAACCCCGCGCAGGTGGCCGACAGCATCCGCAGGCGCGAGGTGCAGGTGCTCATCGGCCTGGGGCGCGGCGGCATGCGCATCGCGGCGGCCCTGGCCGGCGAGATGGCCGTGCTGGTGGGCTGCGTGGTCTCGGTGCAGGAGAGCGAGGCACGCAGCTTCCCGGTCCACACGCTGGCGCCCGATCCGGCCCTGCTGCTGGCGCGGCTCAAGCGGCTGCGCCCCGCGACCCGGCGCGTGCACCTGGTCTATGACCCGCGGCTGAATGCCTGGCTGGTGCGGCTGGCGCGTGAGGCGGCGCGCGCCGAGGGGCTGGAGCTGCTGGCCCAGGAGGCTGCCGACCAGGCTGGCGCACTGCGCATCTACACCCAGCTGCTGGCCGGCGCCGACCCGGCTCGCGACGCGCTGTGGCTGCCGCAGGACCCCACCACGGTGGACGACAACGCCGTGCTGCCGCTGGTGCTGCGCGAGGGCTGGAACCGCAACATCGCCGTGTTCTCCAGCCACCTCGCACATGTGCGCCGCGGCGCGCTGTTCTCGTTCTACCCCGACAACCTCGAGCTCGGGCGCTCGCTGGCCAGTTCGGCGCAGCGCCTGGCGCAGGCGCCCAAGGCCGCCGTGCCCGGGGTTGTGCCGTTGCGCCAGGCCCTGGCCGCCATCAACATCCGCACCGCCGCGCATCTGGGCATAGACGCGGCGGCGGTGCAGTCCGGATTCGATCTGGTCTATCCGTCCAACTGAGGCCTGATTTGTCTGCATCCCCACCCATCGACAGCCAGCCGCCGCTGCTCCCGCGCGACGAGCCGGCGCCGCCGCCCGTGGCGTCCAACGACAGGCCCTGGCCGTTGAACGTCTACCTGCGCTGGCTGCGCCAGACCTCGTTCCGCCGCCACCTCAGCGTGGCCGTCACGCTGGGCGCGCTGTGCCTGGCGCTGCTGATGGCCGCCGTCAATGCCTGGCAGGGCGGCCTGGTGCTGCGCGCGACGCTGATGGAGCAGGGCGGTCGCGTCGCCGCCAACCTGGCGTCCAACAGCGCGCTGGCCCTGATCTACGCCGCCGCCGACAATGCCGAGGAGGCCGTGCGTGCTTCGCTGGCCTTCCCGGACGTGACCGGCATCGAGATCCGCGACACGCGCGGTCGCATGCTGTTGGCGCTGGGCGCCGGCGCCAACAAGCTGCCGGCCGCGGCCGAGCCCGGCCGCGCCGCCAGCGAGCCCTGGCTGGACCAGGAGAACGACGACAGCTGGGCCTTTGCCGCGCCGGTCTGGACCCGCCCCGAGGCCTCGCCCTTCGACGTCGAGCTGCGCCCGCCGCAGCTGCTGGGCCATGTGCGCGTCATCCAGAGCAAGGAGACGCTGCGGCGCACGCAGACCACGCTGTTCCTGTCCAACTTCGGCGTGGCGCTGCTGCTGGCGACGCTGTTCCTGTTCGCCGTGCGCTTCCTGGCGCTGCGCCTGACGCGACCGCTGGCCGCGCTGGCCACCGCGATGGAGCAGGTGGAGCGCGGCGACAGCGATGTGCGGGCACCGGCCGGCGGCCCGCGCGACATCGCCGCGATGGCCCACACCTTCAACCGCATGATCGGTTCGCTGCAGGAGCGCGAGACCGAGCTGGGCGCGCACCGCGACCACCTGGAGGAGCTGGTGCGCGACCGCACGCTGGAGCTCAGCGACGCGAAGGAGCGCGCCGAGATCGCCAGCCGCGCCAAGAGCCAGTTCCTGGCGCGCATGAGCCACGAGCTGCGCACGCCGCTGAACGCGGTGATGGGCTACGCGCAGATCCTGAAGATGGACGAGGGCCTCAGCCCCAAGCAGCGCAGCGGGCTGGACATCATCCACAGCAGCGGCCAGCACCTGCTGACGCTGATCGTGGACATCCTGGACCTGTCGCGCATCGAGGCCGGCAAGGCCGAACTGCGTATTGCGCCGGTGGATCTGGTCACGCGGCTGCACGCGGTGGCGGACATCGTTCGCGTGATGGCGCAGGACAAGCAGATCACGCTGGATCTGCAGCTCGACGAGGGCCTGCCCGCGACCGTGCTGGCCGATGAGAAGCGGCTGAGCCAGATCCTGCTGAATCTGCTCGGCAACGCAGTCAAGTTCACCCATGTGGGTGGCGTCACGCTGAAGGCGCGCGCGCTGCCGGCGGCCGGCGTGCCGGCCGGCATGACGCTGCTGCGTTTCGAGGTGCTGGACTCCGGCGTGGGCATCGCGGAGGACCAGGCCGAGCGCCTGTTCGAGCCCTTCGAGCAGGCCGGCAGCGCGGAGCAGCGCATCGGCGGCACGGGCCTGGGCCTGGCCATCAGCCGCCAACTGGTGCGCATGATGGGCGGCGAGATCGGCCTGGAGAGCCGGCTGGGGCAGGGCAGCTGCTTCTGGTTCGAGGTCAGCGTGCCCCTGGGCTGAGGCCCACCCGGTCAGCGGCGGATGCGCCCTCAGGCCGCGAGCAGTTGCCTGAGCACGAAGGGCAGGATGCCGCCGTGGAAGTAGTAGTCCACCTCGATGGCGGTGTCGATGCGCAGCGTCAGTGGCACCTGCACCAAGCTGCCGTCGGCGCGCGTGACGGTCATCACCGCGTCGCCCTGGGGCTTGATGTCGTCGGCCAGCTTGATGTCCACCGTCTCGGCGCCGGTCAGGCCCAGGCTCTCCCAGCTCGTGCCCGGCTTGAACTGCAGCGGCAGCACGCCCATGCCGATCAGGTTGCTGCGGTGGATGCGCTCGAAGCTCTTGGCGACGACGGCCTTGATGCCCAGCAACTGCGTGCCCTTGGCCGCCCAGTCGCGGCTGGAGCCGGTGCCGTATTCCTCGCCGGCAAAGATGACGGTGGGCGTGCCTTCCTTGATGTACGCCATCGCCGCGTCGTAGATGGTGGTCTTGACGCCGCCCTTCAGCGTGAAGCCGCCTTCCTCGCGCGAGCCGTCGTCCCGCGCGGGCAGCATCAGGTTCTTCACGCGCACGTTGGCGAAGGTGCCGCGCATCATCACGTCGTGGTTGCCGCGGCGTGCGCCATAGGAGTTGAAGTCGGCCTTCTGGACTCCGTTCGCAAGGAGGAACTGGCCGGCGGGCGTGGTCTCCTTGAATGAGCCGGCCGGGCTGATGTGGTCGGTGGTGATGGAGTCGCCGAACAGTGCCATGACCTTGGCGCCCCTGACGCCGGACTCCAGCGCCTTGGGCTCCATCGTGAAGCCCTCGAAGAACGGCGGCTGCGCGATGTAGGTGCTCTTGGGCCAGTCGTAGACCTGGCCCTTGACGCCCTTGATCGCATCCCACAGCTTGCCGGGCTTCTTGGCGACCTGGTCGTAGTTGGCCTTGAAGGCCTTGGGCGACATGGCGTACTTCATCAGCGCATAGATCTCGTCGCTGGACGGCCAGATGTCGCCGAGATAGACCGGCTTGCCCTTCTTGTTGAAGCCCACGGGTTCGGTCATCAAGTCCTTGGTCACGGTGCCGGCGATCGCGTAGGCCACGACCAGCGGCGGGCTGGCCAGGAAGTTGGCCTTCAGGTTGGGATGGATGCGCGCCTCGAAGTTGCGGTTGCCCGACAGCACGGCAGCGCAGACCAGGTCGTTGTCCTGGATGAGCTTGTTCAACTCCGGTGTCAGGTCCCCCGCGTTGCCGATGCAGGTGGTGCAGCCGTAGGCGGCCACGTTGAAGCCCAGCTTTTCCAGGTAGGGCAGCAGGCCGGCCTTCTGCAGGTACTCGGTGACGATGCGCGAGCCCGGGGCCAGCGAGGTCTTGATGTGCGGCGACACGGTCAGCCCAGCCTCCACCGCCTTCTTGGCCAGCAGGCCGGCGGCCAGCAGCACGCCGGGGTTGCTGGTGTTGGTGCAGGACGTGATGGCGGCGATGAGGATGTCGCCGTTCTTCACCGGGATGCCGGACTCGGTGACGAAGCCCTGCGCCAGCTTCTCGGCCGGCTGATTGAAGCCGTTCTCGGCCACCGGCTTGCTGAACAGCTCGCCGAACTGGCGCGCCAGGTGGGTGATCTCGATGCGGTCCTGCGGGCGCTTGGGGCCGGCCAGGCTGGGCGCCACAGTGCCGAGGTCCAGCGTGACGACGGACGTGTAGTCAAGCTCGCCCTTCTTGGGCACGCCGAACAGGCCTTGCGCGCGCCAGTAGGCCTCGAAGGCCTCGATCTCGGCCTTGGTGCGGCCCGTGCCCTTGAAGTAGTCCACGGTCTTCTCGTCCACCGGGAAGAAGCCCATCGTGGCGCCATATTCGGGCGCCATGTTGGCGATGGTGGCGCGGTCGGGCAGGGACAGACTGGCGGTGCCCTCGCCGAAGAACTCGACGAACTTGCCCACCACCTTGTGCTTGCGCAGGATCTCGGTGACGGTCAGCACCAGGTCGGTGGCGGTGACGCCTTCGCGCAGCCGCCCGGTCAGCTCGAAGCCGACGACGTCGGGTGTCAGGAAGTACACCGGCTGGCCCAGCATGCCGGCCTCGGCCTCGATGCCGCCCACGCCCCAACCGACGACGCCGATGCCGTTGATCATCGTCGTGTGGCTGTCCGTGCCGACCAGGCTGTCGGGGTAGTAGACGCCGTCCTTGGTCTTGTGCACGCCGCGGGCCAGGTACTCCAGGTTGACCTGGTGCACGATGCCAAAGCCCGGTGGCACGACGCCGAAGGTGTCGAAGGCCTGCATGCCCCACTTCATGAACTCGTAGCGCTCGCGGT
>CBFGPX010000249.1:0-6363 GCA_965650725.1 uncultured Comamonadaceae bacterium
CCTTCAGCAGGCGCTGCAGCTCCAGCACGGTCTTGCGCGGCAGGATGACCTCCTGCTTGGGGATGTCGGTGTCCAGCTCGGCCTGGGCCAGCGCCAGGCGGTGGCCGTCGGTGGCCACCAGCGTCAGGTTCTTGCCTTCGGCGACAAACAGGATGCCGTTGAGGTAGTAGCGGATGTCGTGCACCGCCATGGCGAAGTGCACCTGGTTGATCAGGCCCTTCAGCGCCTTCTGCGGCACGCTGAACGCGGGGCCGAAGTCGGCGGCTTCCTGCACCAGCGGGAAGTCGTCGGCCGGCAGCGTCTGCAGCGTGAAGCGGCTCTTGCCGCCCTGCAGCGTCATCTTGTTCTGGTTGCTGGTCAGGCTGACGGTCTGGTCGCCGGGCAGCGCGCGCAGGATGTCGATGAGCTTGCGGGCGCCGACGGTGGTGGACAGGTTGGCGGCGTCGCCGTCGAACTGCACCGTGGTGCGCACCTGGATTTCGAGGTCGCTCGTCGTCAGCTCCACCTGGTTGCCGGTCTTGCGGATCAGCACGTTGGCCAGGATGGGCAGCGTGTGCCGCCGCTCGACGATGCCGGACACCGCCTGCAGCGCGCCGAGCACCTGATCCTGGGGAGCTTTCAAAACGATCATGAGGGCCTCTTTGGAGGGATCTTTGGGGGACAGATTTCAGGCGGGATCACGCCTTGAAACCGCGCGCGCGCGTGAAGCTGCGATTGTCGCCCGGAAACGGTGCCCGTCCGGGCTGGCAGGGTTGCCAGGGCGATGCGGGTCAACCCTTGGTCGACCCCCGTCGGTCAGCCCTTGAGCGTCTGCTCCAACACGTGCAGCTGCTGGTTCAGCTCGGTGTTCTTCTGCCGCTCACCACCGATCTTGCGCACCGCGTGCAGCACGGTCGTGTGGTCGCGCCCACCGAACAGCTCGCCGATCTCGGGCAGGCTCTTCTGGGTCAGCTCCTTGGCCAGGTACATCGCAATCTGGCGCGGCCGGGCGATGCTGGCCGGGCGCTTCTTGGAGTACATGTCGGCGACCTTGATCTTGTAGAAGTCGGCCACCGTCTTCTGGATGTTCTCCACACCGATCTGGCGGTTCTGGATGGAAAGCAGGTCTTTCAGCGCCTCGCGGGCCAGCGTGATGCTGATCTCCTTGTGCGAGAACTTGGCGTAGGCCAGCACCTTGCGCAGCGCGCCTTCCAGCTCACGCACGTTGGCGCGCACGTTCTTGGCGACGAAGAAGGCTACATCCTCGGGCATGGGCGTGCCCTCGGCCTCGGCCTTCTTGATCAGGATGGCGACGCGCATCTCCAGCTCGGGCGGCTCGATGGCCACCGTCAGGCCGGCGTCGAAGCGGGAGGTCAGCCGCTCGTCGATGTCCACCAGCCCCTTGGGGTAGGTGTCCGACGTCATGATGATGTGCGCCTTCTTGGCCAGCAGCGCCTCGAAGGCGTTGAAGAACTCTTCCTGCGTACGGTCCTTGCCGGCGAAGAACTGCACGTCGTCGATGAGCAGCAGGTCCAGCGAGTGGTATTTGGCCTTCAGCTCGTCGAAGGTCTTGCGCTGGTAGTTCTTGACCACGTCGGAGATGAACTGCTCGGCGTGCAGGTAGAGCACGCGGGCGTCCGGGCGGTCCTTCAGCAGCGCATTGCCGACGGCATGGATCAAATGGGTCTTGCCCAGACCCACTCCGCCGTAGATGAACAGCGGGTTGTAGGTGACGCCGGGTGCGCCGGCCACGTGCAAGGCGGCGGTGCGTGCCATCTGGTTGGCGCGGCCGGGGACCAGCGTGTCGAAGGTCAGCTGCGGGTTGATGCGGTGCTTGGCTGAGGCGGGGGCCTGGGACGGCAGCACGATCGGGGAGACCGCCGGCTGCGCGACGGGCTTGAGTGCGGCGCTGGGGTCGGTCGACGCCATGGGCGCGCCGACCGTCGTGGCGGGCGCGGGCGTGCCACCGGATACAGCGATACCCTGGGGCTCGCGTGCGGACAGGGCAAGTTCCAGCCGTGTCGGGCGGCCGGCCAGCTCGGTCAGGATGGCCTCGATGCGGGCCGCGTACTGGCGACGGATCCAGTCGCGCTTGAAATGGTTGGGCACCTTCAGCGTCGCGACCAGCGCGCTGGCCTCATCTGTGCCCACGCCTTCGCCGACCACCGTGGCCGGCGGCAGCGGACGGATCCAGGTGTTGAACTGCTGTTCGGGCAGCTCGGTGGCCAGGCGCTCGCAGCCGCGCCGCCACAGGTCCGATGCCCAATCCGCCGTGTTGATGCCCGCTACGCCCATTGCCCGCTCTTGCGCCCCATCCGCCCCGTTGTGTTCTTCTAGGCTCATGTGGAAAACTTGTTTTCGAGCGGCCGGATTGTACGGATGCGGCGCCCACCGAAGCGTGGGTTATCCACAGAATTTCGAAGGGGGTCAATCCCTGGCAAACCCGGCTTGAGAGAGCCGAGTTATTGACCGGCCGCTCGGCTTCTGATGTAATCGCGGGTTTTCGCGCATCGGCGAGTGTTTGCCCTGCGCATCGTTTTGCAAGTCCGCTTGCAAGTTCTTGGCCGGTCGCCAACCGCTGCGTCCGGAGCAAACAAGCCTTTTAAAGAGGTTCCCCATGAAGCGTACCTACCAAGCCTCCAAGACCCGCCGCGCCCGCACCCACGGCTTCCTCGTGCGCATGAAGACGCGCGGTGGCCGTGCCGTCATCGCCGCGCGCCGCGCCAAGGGCCGCAAGCGCCTGGCCGTCTAAGGTCTTGTCGCACCAGGCGGCGCCCTGCGGCGCCGTCCGCCTGCCGGGCCTTGCGATGATCGGTCGAATCCAGCGCCCGGTGGATTTCGAGCGGGTTCTTGCCCGCCCGAGTCGCGCCCGCAGCGCTCACTTCGCGCTGCACCACCTGTCTGCCAACCCGGCTCCCAGCCCTTGGGTCGCCGCAAAGTTGCGCACAGCTCAAATCGAGTTATCAACAGGCGGCGCACAGGCTACCCACAGCGCTGTGGATCCCAACCCGCTCTGCGGGCCCGAGGGCTGCTGGGTGGGCTTGGTCATTCCCAAGCGGCACGCGAAGCGCTCCGTGACGCGCCAGCTCTTGAAGCGGCAGATCCGTGCCGCATTTGCCGAGCGTCCCGGTATGCCGCCGGGCTTGTGGGTCGTCCGCTTGCGCTCGCCTTTTGACCGCCAGAAGTTCCCCAGCGCCGCGTCCGATGCGCTGCGCAGCGCTGCGCGCGCGGAACTGGCGCAGCTGCTGGACCGGGCGATGAAGCCCCAGGCCCCCAAGCATGCTCCCGAGGCCGCCACATGACGCCCAGCCTCCCGGCCCGCGTGCTGATGGTCATCGTGCGCGGCTATCGCCTGATGCTGAGCCCCTGGCTGGGCAATGCCTGCCGCTTCGAGCCGACCTGCTCGCGTTACTCGCTGGCCGCGCTGGAGAAACATGGCGCGCTGGCCGGCAGCTACCTGACGGTGCACCGCATCCTGCGCTGCCAGCCCTGGTGCGACGGCGGGCACGATCCCGTGCCTGACAATGCGCCGCGGCTGTTTTCCCGGCTCATCCCGTCCTCCTCCATGACGCGCGCCTGCGCGTCGTCGTCTTCCTCGTCCGAGTCCCCTCATGACTGATATTCGCCGCACCGTGCTGTGGGTGGTGTTCACCATGTCCCTCGTCCTGCTCTGGGACGGTTGGCAGAAGCACAACGGACATCCTTCGATGTTCAGCCCCGCAGTCCCCAAGCCGGCTGTGACCGCCGCGAGCGGCCCCGCCGCCAACGGCGTGCCGGCCGCCACGGCCGGCGGTGCGGTGCAGGCTGCCACGACCGCGGCCGCTCCGGCGGCAGCGCCGTCGGAGAAGGTCACGATCCGCACCGACGTGCTGACCGTCACCGTCGACACGCTGGGCGGCGACATCGTGCGCGCCGAGCTGCCCAAGTACCTGACGGCGCCGGATCCCACCGTCACGGACCAGCTGCTGCAGATGGTGCGCTGGAAGAAGCCGGCCCCGTTTACGCCCGAGCCGGTCGTGCTGTTCAACCAGGCTCAGCACTACCGCGCACAGACCGGCCTGGTCAGCGCACAGGGCCCGCTGCCCACGCATCACACGCCGATGACGGCCGTGGAAGGCCCGCGCGAGCTGGCCGCGGGCCAGGACGAGATCAAGCTGCGCCTGGAGTCGGCCGAGGTCGGCGGCGTCAAGCTGGTCAAGACCTTCACGTTCAAGCGCGGCGCCTACACGGTGGGCGTCTCGCACGAGGTCGTCAACGCCGGCGCCGCGCCCGTGACGCCGCAGGTCTACCTGCAGCTGGTGCGTGACGGCTCCACCGTCACTGGCGGCGCGGCGTTCACGCCCAGCTTCACGGGCCCGGCGGTCTACAACGACACCGCCAAGTTCAAGACCATCACCTTCGAGGACATCGACAAGAACAAGGTCGACATCCAGAAGGAGGCCAACGACGGCTGGGTCTCGATGATCCAGCACTATTTCGCCAGTGCCTGGCTGGTCAACGAGACGGCCAAGCGCGAGTTCTTCGTGCGCAAGCTGCCGGGTCAGCTGGGCGTGCAGGGCGACACCTACGCCACCGGCATGGTCTTCACGCTGCCCACGCTGGCGCCGGGCGCCACCGCCACGCAGAACGCGACGCTGTTCGCCGGTCCTCAGGAGGAGAACCACCTGAAGACGCTGGCTCCCGGCCTGGAGCGCGTCAAAGACTACGGCATGTTGACCATCCTGGCCGAGCCGCTGTTCTGGCTGCTGGACCAACTGCACAAGCTCATCGGCAACTGGGGCTGGACCATCGTCGCGCTGGTGCTGCTGCTGAAGGTCGCGCTGTACGGCCTGAATGCCCGCGCCTACAAGTCCATGGCCAAGATGAAGGCCGTGGCGCCCCGCATCAACGAGATGAAGGAGCGCCTGAAGGACAAGCCGCAGGAAATGCAGCAGGAGATGATGAAGATCTACCGCGAGGAGAAGGTCAACCCCATCGGCGGCTGCCTGCCCATCTTCCTGCAGATGCCCATCTTCATGGCGCTGTACTGGGTGCTGCTGTCCACGGTCGAGATGCGCCAGGCGCCGTGGATCTGGTGGATCACCGACCTGTCCGTGCGCGACCCTTACTTCATCCTGCCGCTGCTGATGATGGCGACCAGCCTGTTCCAGGTCTGGCTGAACCCGCCGGCCGCCGACCCCATGCAGCAGAAGATGATGTGGATCATGCCCATCGCCTTCGGCGTCATGTTCTTCGTCTTCCCGGCCGGCTTGGTGCTGTACTGGCTGACGAACAACATCCTGTCCATCGCGCAGCAATGGATGATCAACAAGCAGATGGGCGTCAATTAGCCCACCCCCTACCTGCTTCGCCGTGCCAAGGCCAGAGGCCTTGTCGTTCGGCAGACACAAAGAGTCCTCAGGACTCTTTGTGTCCGGCCTCACGCCACCTCAAGGGGGCGCCACTGGCGGCCGGCAAAGCCGGTGCCGCGGTGGCCGCTGGATGAGGCGCGACACTGCGTGCGCGCCGGCATTGCGCGTGAACTGAATCACGTGAATCTGCACGGCCCCCGTGCCTGGGGGCTTTTTTGTGCTCGGTTGCTGCAGTTCAATGGCGACGCGGGGCAGAGAACAGCGGCCCGGACGGGGCTCACGAGAGCACTCGAACCCGGCCTCCCCCGCGCCAACGCCTGATGCAGCCGCTCCACCGAGCGGCTGTTTCTTTTTCGGCACCGCGACAATCGCGCCATGCTGTCCAGACACGCCGACCCCATCGCCGCCATTGCCACCGCCCCGGGCCGCGGCGCCGTGGGCATCGTGCGCGTGTCGTCGCCGCAAGACCTGGCTCCACTCATCGAGGCCGTCTGCGGCCGAGCACTGAAGGCGCGCGAAGCAAGCTACCTGCCGTTCCGCGATGCCAGCGGATCCGCGATCGACCAGGGCCTGGCCCTTCACTTCCCGGCACCTCATTCCTACACGGGCGAGCACGTGCTGGAGCTGCAGGCGCATGGTGGTGCTGTCGTCATGCAGCTGCTGCTGGCGCGCGTCATCGAGGCTGGCGCCAGTGTGCGGCTGGCAGAACCGGGCGAGTTCACCCAGCGTGCCTTCCTGAACGGCAAGCTGGACCTGGCCCAGGCCGAGGCCGTGGCCGACCTCATCGACGCCAGCACCGAGGCCGCCGCGCGCAGCGCGAGCCGTGCACTCGGCGGTGCGCTGTCGAACGAAGTGGGCGTGCTGCGCGACCAACTGATCCAGCTGCGCATGCTGGTGGAGGCGACGCTGGATTTCCCCGAGGAGGAGATCGACTTCCTGGAGAAAGCCGATGCCTTCGGGCGCCTGGGCCGGCTGACGGCACAACTGAACGCAGTCCAGGCCCGCACGCGCCAGGGGGCGCTGCTGCGCGACG
>CBFGPX010000250.1:0-6351 GCA_965650725.1 uncultured Comamonadaceae bacterium
TCCAGCACCGCCAGCACGCCCGGCGCCTGCTGCAGCGCCAGCTCGGTGTGCTCGCGCGTGACACCAGCGAGGCTCTGGCGCGCCGCAGCGTAGAACGCAGGCAGCCACCGGATGCGCGCATGCAGCGCCTGCACGCGCTGCTGCGCGGGGGCCCAGTCGGTGTTCAGCGCCAGGTCGATGGGTGCGGCCGGGTTGTGCTCGGCCGGGTTCCAGGCCCACTCGCGCAGCGTGTCCAGCCGCCACAGGTCGCTCTCCAGCTTGGCGACGAGCATGGCGCGGTCCATGCGCTGCGCGGTGTCCAGGCCGGCCTCGGCAACGGCCTGGAAGCGCTTCAGCCAGGCGGCGAGGAAGCGGCGCATGGCGGCGCGCTGGGATGGGCTGGGCAGACGCTGGCGATCGGCGAACTCGAAGCGGCCGGCCATCACGGCAGCGTCGGGGTCTTGCTGCCACAGCGCTTCGAGGAAGGCGTCGGCCATCGCGTCGAAGGAGCGCCCGGCGGCCAGCGCCGGCACCGCGGCAACGGCCATGCCCGTGGCCATGAAGTCGCGCCGCTTCACAGCGCGGCTTCCAGCGCGTCGATGAACATCTTCGCCACGTCAAAACCCGCCTGGTCGGTGATCTCCTGGAAGCAGGTCGGGCTGGTCACGTTGATCTCGGTGATGTTCTCGCCGATGACATCCAGACCCACCAGCAGCAGGCCGCGCGCGGCGAGGATGGGGCCGATGGCCTCGGCGATCTCGCGGTCGCGCGTGCTCAGCGGCCGGGCCACGCCCTTGCCGCCGGCCGCGAGATTGCCGCGCACCTCGCCACCCTGCGGAATGCGCGCCAGGCAGTGCGGCACCGGCTTGCCGCCGATGATGAGGATGCGCTTGTCGCCCTCGCTGATCGCCGGGATGAAGCGCTGCACCATCACGGTCTGCGTGCCGTCCTTGTTCAGCGTCTCGATGATGCTGCCCAGGTTCAGGCCGTTGTCCTTGACGCGGAAGATGCCCATGCCGCCCATGCCATCCAGCGGCTTCAGGATGATGTCGCGCTGCTCGGCGTGGAAGGCGCGGATCTCGGCCGGGTCGCGCGTGATCAGCGTGGGCGAGATGAACTCGGGGAACTCCATGATCGCGAGCTTCTCGGGGTGCTCGCGCAGCGCGCTGGCCTTGTTGAAGACCCGGGCGCCCTCGCGCTCGGCCTGGCTCAGCAGGTGGGTGGCGTAGAAGAACTCGCTGTCGAAGGGCGGGTCCTTGCGCATCAGCACGGCGTCCACGTCGGCCAGCGCCACGTCGGCGGTGGCGTCCTGCGTGAACCAGTCGTGCGCGTCACCGGTCAGCGTGATGTGGCGTGCGCCGCGCGCCGTCACGCGGCCGCCGCGCTGCCACACCAGTTCGCGGGTCTCGCAGTGCAGGATGCTGTGGCCGCGCTTCGCGGCCTCGCGCATCATCGCGAAGGTGGAGTCCTTGTAGGTCTTGAACGTATCCAGCGGATCGGCAACGAACAGCAGCTTCATGGTCGGGTGGGGCAAGTGAATCGAGCCAGTGTTGCACAGCGCGCTTGGCCGCGCCCGCCTAGGGGCGAGCCCTTCGCCAGCCTGCCACCACCGTCGCGATGCCGCCGGCCACCACGCCCCAGAAAGCCGCGCCGATACCGAAGGCGCTGAAACCGGACAGGCACACCAGGAAGGTCAGGATGGCCGCGTCGCGGTGGGCCTCGTCCCTCAGCGCCGCGGCCATCGCACCGCCGATGGTGCCCAGCAGCGCCAGGCCCGCGATGGCCATGACCAGCTCGCGCGGAAAGGCGGCCAGCAGCATCGCCACGGCACCGCCGGCCAGGCCCAGCAGCACGTAGAACAGGCCGGCCGCGACGCTGGCCGTGTAGCGCCGCGCCGGGTCTTCATGCGCTTCACGGCCCATGCAGATGGCGGCGGTGATGGCGGCCAGGTTGAACGCATAGCCGCCGAAAGGCGCCAGCAGCGTGGTGGCCGCGCCGGTGACGGCGACGGAGGCGGACACCGGCGTCTGGAAGCCGTTGGCGCGTTGGGCCGCGACGCCGGGCAGGTTCTGCGACGCCATCGTGACGATGAACAGCGGCAGCGCCACGCCGACCAGCGCGTGCCAGCTGAACACCGGCGTGGTCCAGACCGGCAGTGCCAGCATCTGCGAGGTGTCCAGGCCGGTGAAGTTCAGCCGGCCCTCGCCCAGCGCGTAGGCCACGCCCACCCCCAGCACGCCAGGCACGGCGTAGCGCGGCCACAGGCGCCGGCCGAGCAGGTAGGCCGCCGCCATCGCCAGCACCAAACCCGGCGCGGTCTTCACGCTGCCCACGGCATCCAGCCCGAACTTGGCCAGCACGCCGGCCAGCAGCGCCGACGCTATGGATACCGGGATGCGGTCCATCAGCCGCTCGAACCAGCCGCTCCAGCCGGCCCAGGCGATGAGCAGGCCGCAGACGACGAAGGCGCCAATGGCCTCGGGCATGTTGAGGCCGGACGTCGACGCCAGCAGCGCCGCACCGGGCGTGGACCAGGCGGTCAGCACGGGCTGGCGCGTCCACAGGCTCAGGGCCAGGCTGGTCAGCCCCATGCCCAGCCCCAGCGCCCACAGCCACGAGGCGGTCTCGGCCGGCGTCGCGCCTAACGCGATGGTGGCCTGGAAGATGATGGCCACGGAGCTGGTGTAGCCCACCAGCACGGCGACGAAACCGGCGACGAGGGTGGAGGGAGAGAAGTCTTGGAACAGGCGCGGCATCGGGCCAGCATAGCCACTGGACCGAAGCGCTGCAGAATGCGCGGCAAGAGAACCTGGGAGAACAATCGCCATGCACAAGGCATCGCAAATGGTCGCGGGGCTTTGCCTGGCGCTGCCAGGTATCTCAGCCCAGGCGGCAGCCATCGGCACGGGGCCGTTCGGGATCGCTCCCCTGATCGCGGGCATCGTGCGGCCCGGCGAGGCGGAAGAGGTCAGGGCCGACCTGGCGGAGTCCTTGAAGAAGCCGATCACCGTTGACATCGACCCGCGCAGCCATCCCATTGAGGTGATGAAGATCGGTCTGTGGATGCGCGAGCGTCAGCCCGCGCTGATGCTCAAGGGCAGTTGCGTCGGCAGCTGTGCCCTGTCCATCCTGCTGGCCGGCAAGCTCCAGGGCATCAAGCCGGGCACGGTGATCGCGTTCGGCGGCACGACGGCCCTGCCGGCCCGCATCAAGGATCAGATCGATGCCGGCGAGTTTTTCAGCGATGACGATGATCGCAGCCGCCGGTCGCGCGCGAGCTTCCTGAAGTCGTTCGAGACGCCGATCCGGCAATCGCTGGAACTGCGCGAGCTGCTGGCCCAACAGGTGCCGCTGCCGGCGCCGGTGCGCAGCTTCATCGACACATTGACCCAATGGCGCGTGGAGCGCCTGTTCTTCATCGACGACCAGGCCACTTTCTCGCTGGCCTCGGTCAGGCATGCCTGTCAGTGGTGGGTGCCGGACACGCAAGGCCTGCGGCAGTTGGGGCTGGACGTGCCGGGTTATCAGCCCGTCGACCGCACCAGGGCTGCCAAGCTGCTGAAGGTCCCCGAAGGCTTCATCTACATCGGCCCCGCGCTCGACGCGTTACCCGAGCAGCCGCTGTGCGAGGGCATGAAGGGGGGCTTCCACCTCCCGCCGCTGCCCTGATCCGGCACCAGCGTCGAGGGCCGCCCCCGTTCTCTCCAGAAGCTGCACAAAGCAGCAACATGGCCGTGACCAGAATGCGCGGCCGATTGCCCAGGGAGACCACGCACCATGCGCAAGACATCGCGAACCGTTGCCGGGCTGTGCCTGGCTCTGCTGAGTGCGGCTGCGCAGGCCGCCGCCATTGGCTCGGGCCTGTTCGGCACCCGCCCGCACATCCTGGGCATCGTGGCGCCCGGCGATCTGGAGGAGGTCCAGGCCGACCTGGCCGGGCCGCTGCGATCGCCTCTGTCCATCGACATCCACCCGCTCAGCGACCCCATCGAGGTGGCCAGGATCGCGCTATGGCTGCGTGAGCACCAGCCGCCGCTGACGCTCACGCTGAAAGGCAGTTGCGTGGGCAGTTGCGCCCGCTCCCTACTGCTCGCCGGCCAGGTGCAGACCATCCAGCCGGGCACGGTGATCGCCTTCGGCGGCGTGACAGGCGTGCTGGCGACGCTCAAGGACCAGATCGATGCCGGCAAGTTCTTCACCGATGACGACGAGCGCGGCCGCCAGTCGCGCGAGGCCTTCCTGAAATCATTCGACAAGTCCATCCAGCGATCGCAGACCTTGCGCGACCTGACGACGCAGCAGGCGCCTTTGCCGCCCATGGCGCAGAGCTTCATCGACCGCCTGCTGGGCGGCTGGCGCGTGGACCGGCTGTCCTTCATCGACGATGAGGCGAAGTACTCCGTGGCGACGGGGCAGCACCGCTGCATGTGGTGGGTGCCCGATGCCGAGGGCCTGCGGCAGCTGGGGCTGGACGTGCCGGGCTACCAGCCGGTCGATCGCGCCGTGGCCGCCGAGTTGCTGAAGCTGCCCGAGAGCTTTGTCTATGTCGGCCCGGCGCTGGACACGCTGCCCGAGCAGCCGCTGTGCAAGGGCCAGAAGGGCTTCACCTTCCCGCCACGACCCTGAGCGCTTGAGCGTCTTTCATCCACGCTGGCGCACGCAGGCCAGCAGCAGCGCCCCTGCCGCCAGCACGGCCACGCCGACGACGGCGCCGGCCTTCACGTAGACCAGGCTGGCCCACAGCAGCCAGGCGCTGCAGGCGCTGAACAACAGCGGCAGCCACGGGTACAGCGGCACGCGGAACGGCCGCGGCGCGTCGGGCTCGCGCCGGCGCAGCACGATGACGGCGGCGCCGCTGAGCGTCAGGAAGGCCCAGTAGACGGGCGACAGGTAGTCCACCATGGTCGAGAAGCCGCCGCGCGTCAGCGCGCCGAAGGCGACCAGCAGCAAGGCCACGGCCGAGGTGGCGACGACGGCCGCGCTGGGCGTGCCGCGCTGCGCGTTCCAGCGCGCCAGCCGCCACTCGGCGGCGAGGTCGCGCGCCGCGGCGTAGGTGGTGCGCGGGCCGGCGATGAGGATGGCGTTCATCACCGACAGCGCGGTCAGCGTGACCACGCCCACCATCAACAGCTCGGCACCGCGCCCCCAGACGACGCGCATCAGCTGCGCGGCCGGCGCGTCGCTGGCCGCCAGGCCAGGCAGGCCCAGCACGCGAACATAGGCCCAGTTGGCCAGCAGGTACAAGGCCATGACGAGGGCCAGTCCCAACAACAGCGCGCGCTGGATGCCACGGCGCTCATCGCGCATCTCGGCGGACAGCGTGGCCGCGTCGCTCCAGCCGCCGTAGGCCAGGAACACGAACACCATGGCCGTGCCCCAGTCGGCCTCCGGCGTGGCGGCGCCCACCGTGGCCGGCGGCAGGCCGGCCGCCTGTTGCGCCGCGGCGCCACCGCCCAGCAGCAGCAGGCCCGCGATGACCAGCGCCATCAGCCCGAGCTGCGTGCCCAGACCCACGTGCACGCCGGCCAGGTTCAATACCGTCAGCACGATGATGAGCCCCGCCGCCAGCCAGGCGCTGGCGTGCGGGCCCAGGTCCACGACCTGGGCCAGGTAGTCGCCGAACACGAAGCCCAGCAGCGCCATGGAGCCGGTATGGATGACGGCGAAGCGCGACCACGCGAACAGCCAGCCCAGCCGCGGGCCGTAGGCGCGGCGCAGGAAGTGGTAGTCGCCGCCGGCATCGGGGAAGGCCGCGGCCAGCTCGGCAAAGCACAGCGCGCCGACCAGGCTCAGCACACCACCCAGCGCCCAGGCCAGGTACAGCTGCCAGGCCTCGGGCAGCGACTGCGCCACCATGGGCGAGGTCTTGAAGATGCCGGCACCGACGACCATGCCCACGCACAGCGCGGTGGCGTGGCGGGAAAGCAGCCGCCGCTCGGGCGTGGCGTTTGTCATGGCCCGCGATGCTAGGGCCTGTTAACACTGCGGCAGCAGGCCCCAGGCCCCACCACTGCGGCCGGCGCTGACAGACGCTTCCTCAAGCGGCTGCCGCGGAACCGGCTTGGCCGGGCCGCTGGCTGCGCCCCCTTGAGGGGGCCGGCGAAGCCGGTAGGGGGTGGTCTAAATCTCTACCTTGGAGCCCAACTCCACGATGCGGTTGGTCGGCAGGTGCAGGAAGTCCGCTGCCGCGGCCGCGTTGCGGTGCATGCTGGCGAACAGCTTCTCGCGCCACAGCGCCATGCCCGAACCGATGGTCGGGATGATGATGTCGCGACTCAGGAAGTAGCTGGTTTCCATCTCCTCCAGCTGCACGCCCTGCTTCTTCAGCAGCCCCAGCGCCTCGGGCACGTCGGGCTCGTTCTTGAAGCCGAA
>CBFGPX010000251.1:0-6301 GCA_965650725.1 uncultured Comamonadaceae bacterium
TGCCCTCGCTTCGCAGCAGCCTGTTCGACGACTTTTTCCGTGATCTCGCACCCGGCTATCTCGTGCGTCCGCTGCATGGCGACCCGCTGCCCCAGCAGATCAAGATCGACGTCAAGGAGACCGCCGACGGCTTCCAGCTGCATGCCGAACTGCCCGGCGTCGCCAAGGATGACATCCACGTCAGCATCGACGGCCCCGTCGTGTCGCTCGGCGCCGAGATCCGGCAGCACGACCAGAAGAGCAAGGACGAACGCGTGCTGCACAGCGAGCGCTACTACGGCTCGGTGTCGCGCAGCGTGCGTCTGCCGACCGACGTCGATGAAGGCCGTGCCAGCGCCAGGTTCGACAACGGTGTGCTGACGCTGACATTGCCGCGCCGCTCGGCGCCCGAAGGCACGCGCAAGCTGCGCATCGACTGAAGCCAGCGCCGCGGTCATTGACCGCGGGCGTGCTCCACGGCGTAGCGGATCAACTCCGCCTGCCCGTCCAGCACCAGCTTGCGCTTGATGCTCTGGCGGTGTGCCTCCACCGTGCGCACCGACAGATCCAGCTCGCGCGCGATCTGCTTGCTGGACGCGCCCTGCCCCAGCAGGCTCAGGATCTCGCTCTCGCGCGGCGTCAGCACCGGCTTGGGGGCCTGGCCACGGAACAGTCGGCCCGACACGGCGGCGCTCAGGAAGGTGCCGCCGGCCGCCACCGCGTCGATGGCCGACACGATCTCCGTCGCCGGTGCGTCCTTCAGCACATAGCCGCGCGCACCGGCCTGCAGCGCGCGCTGCACGTACTCGGGGTTGTCGTACATGCTGAACATCAGCAGCTTCACGGCCGGCTGCGCCGCCAGCATCTCGGCGGCCAGCGTGATGCCGTTGGTGTCCTTCAAGCCCACGTCCATCAGCACCACGTCGGGCCGCGCCACAGCCAGCAGCGCCAGCGCGTCGTCGCGCCCGCCGGCCTCGCCCACCACGTCGAAACGCGGCACCGCCGCCAACCGCGCGACCAGGCCCTCGCGCACCATCGGGTGGTCGTCGACGAGCAGGATGCGGATGGCGGCGGTCATGCGGTGGCGCGTTCGAGGTCGGCAGCCGACAGTGTCACCGACAGCCGGCAGCCCTGCCCGGCCTGGGTCTCCAGCCGCAGCCGCGCGCCTAGAGCGGCGGCGCGCTCGCGCATGCTGCGCAGGCCCAGGCCGCGGTCGGGCTGGGCCTGGGCCGCGTCGGCGTCGAAGCCCCGACCATCGTCGCTGACCTGCAGCCGCAGGCCGCCGTCCGGCGCGAAATGCAGGGTCAGCGCCACGCGCTGCGCCTGCGCATGGCGGGCGGCGTTGCTCAAGGCCTCCTGCGCGATGCGGAACAGCGCGGTCTTCACGGCGTCCGGCAGCTCGCGCTCGGCGCCGTCCACGCCGGCCTCGAAGCGCGTGCCGCCGGCCGCGTCGAATTCGGCCGCGAGGTGCTGCAGCGCGGCGGGCAGGCCCAGCGTGTCCAGCAGCGCGGGGCGCAGCGCGTGCGACAGGTGGCGCACCTCGGCCAGCGTGCTGTTCAAGCGCTTCAGCGCCAACGCCTGCAGTCGCTCGGCGCCCGCCGGTTCCTGCTGGGCCGACTCGATCAGCAGCTTGGTGGCCACCAGCGCCTGGCTGACGCCGTCGTGCAGCTCGCGCGCCAGCCGCGCGCGCTCGTCCTCCTGGCTGTCCACCACCTGGCGGGCCAGCGCGCGCAGCTTGGCCTCGGCGTGGCGGTGCTCGCTGAGGTTCAACGCCAGCGCGCCGGCGCTGATCAGCGCCACGCCGAACACGGCCACCGCGCCCACCCACAACAGCGTGGCCGTGATGTTCTGGCGCGCACCATGCTCCAGTTGCGCCATCGTGGCCGCTATGCCGTCCAGGTACAGCCCCGTGCCCAGCATCCAGTTCCACTCGGGCACCGCCACCACATAGCCCAGCTTGGGCGCCAGCTGGCTGCTGGACGGCTTGCGCCACAGGTACTCCACATAGCCGCCGCCGGCCTTGGCCTGGGCGATCAGCATCTGGATGGTGGGCCGCCGCTGCGGGTCGCGCAGGTTCCACAGGTCCTGCCCGGTCAGCTCGGGCTGGCGCGAGTGCATCAGCACGCGCCCCTGCAGGTCGTAGACGAAGAAGTAGCCGTCGCGCCCGTAGTCCAGCGACTGCAGGATCTGCAGCGCCTGCTGCCGGCCGTCGGGCCGGCCCAGCAGCGGCCTGACCGTGCTGACGGCCAGGTCCACGTAGTGCTTCAGCTCGGTCCGGCGCGCGTCCATGTAGCTGGCCCGCACCAGCGCGTGCTCGCGCTCGGCCAGCGAACGCTCCTGGTGGTGCACGGCAAAGGCAATCAGCGCCAGCGAGGCCAGCAGCGGCAGCAGGGCCAGCAGGAACAGGCGCCCCCGCAGGGACAGGGCCGCCCGGGCTTTCATGTCAGCGCCCCAGGGTCGCGGCAGGCGGCGCCGTCTTGCGCTGGATCGGCTTCCACGTCTGCAGCCGCTTCAGCACGTCGGCAATGGCCGCGTCCAGCTGCGGGTCCTCGCCGCGGTTGACGGCGGCCGGGTCCAGCTCCACGTCCATGTCCGGCGCCACGCCCTCGTTCTCGATGCGCCACTCGCCTTCCGGCGTGTAGAAGCGGAAGTAGGGCACGGTGACGAAGCCGCCGTCGATCAGCTCGGGGTTGGCCGAGATGCCGATCAGCCCGCCCCAGGTGCGCTTGCCGATCAGCGGGCCCAGGCCCACGCGCTTGAACGCGTAGGGCATGAAGTCGCCGCCGGAGCCCGCGTCCTGGTCGATCAGCATGGCCTTGGGGCCGTAGATGGCGCCACCGGGCGTCTCGAACACCAGGCCGTCGCGGTCCTTCCAGCCGCCCAGGTAGGGGCGGGACAGCAGCTCGATGACGTAGTTGGCCGCCTGGCCGCCGCCGTTGCGGCGGTCGTCCACGATCAGCGCCTGCTTGTCGATCTGCGCGAAGAACATGCGGTTGAAGTGCTCGAAGCCCTGGCCGCCGGTGTCGGGCATGTAGACGTAGGCGATCCTGCCGCCGCTCTTGGCCTGCACCTTCTGGCGGTTGCCCTCGATCCACGCCCAGCGGCGCAGCATGGCCTCGCTGGCGATGGGCTCCACGGTCACGTCGCGGCGGCCCTTGCCGGCCGCGTCCTGCGCCAGCGTGACGACCACCTGCTTGCGCACCGCGTTCTCCAGCAGCGCATGGATGCTGGTCTTGGCGTCCAGCTCATGGCCGTTGATGGCCAGGATGAACTCGCCCTCCTTCACGTTCAGGCCTGCTGCCGCCAGCGGCGCGCGCAGGTGCGGGTTCAGGCGGTCGCCGCCGTACAGCTTCGCGATCCGGTAGCGGCCCTGCTCGATCGCGTAGTCGGCACCCAGCAGGCCGGTCGCCGACGCGGGCTCCTGGTGCACGTCGCCGCCGCCCACGCGGTTGTGACCCACCTGCAGCTCGCCGATCATCTGCACCAGCAGGTCGTTCAGGTCCTCGCGGCGCTGCACATGCGCCAGCTGCGGCAGGTAGCGGTCGTAGACGCCCTTCCAGTCCAGCCCGTGCAGGCCCGGGTCGTAGAAGAACTCCTTCTGCATCCACCAGGTCTCGTCGAAGATCTGCTTCCACTCCTGGCGCGGATCGATGCGCGCACGCAGGTTTTTCTCAACCGGCTTGCCGTCGTACTTGTCGCCCGCGTCGCCCACTTCCAGCGCGCCGCCGGCCAGCGTCAGCAGCAGCTTCTTGCCGTCGCCGCTCAGCGAGAACTCGGCCACGCCGTCCTTGATGCGCTTGGCCTTGCGCTCCTCCAGGTCGTAGCGCCACAGCTCGGCCGTGGCCTTGTGCTCGGCCTGGGGCGACTCGTTGCTGGCGCCCGGCTGCGGGCGCTGCAGGTAGAACAGCGCGCCATCGGCGCCGACGGCCAGGCTGTCGTAGTTGCGCTCGGCCAGCGGCAGCGCGACCAGGCGCTCCGACAGGCCGTCGAAGTCGACGCGCACCGGCTTCGGGCCCGCCGGCTTCTTGTCGTCCTTCTTGTCATCGGGCTTGCCTGCGCCCTTGGCATCGGCGGGCTTGGCGTCCTTCTTGCCGTCCTCGTCGCCCGGCCTGGGCGCCAACGGCGACTTGCCATCGGCCGCCAGCACCAGCGCGTACAAGCCGGCGCGGCGCGGGCGTTCCTGCGTGGACAGGTCCAGCCCGACCTGGCCGGGGCCGGAGTTGATGGAGGCGCTGAAGTACAGCACGTCGCCCTTGGGCGAGAACGCCGGGCTGCCGGCGTGCGACAGGCCGTCCGTCACCACGTGGTTGCGGCCCGTGCTCAAGTCGTGCAGCCAGACGCGGCCGAAGTAGTTCTCGCCCGAGGCCGTGTAGGCCAGCCAGCGGCTGTCCGGCGAGAACGACACGGCGAAGCCGTCGGCGCCCAGGCGGCGCACGTCGGTGACGATCTTCACCAGCTGGCCGCGCTGCGCACCGGCCGCCAGGCCCAGCCTGTAGAGGTTCAGGTGGTTGTCCTGCAGCACCAGCGTCTGGCCGTCGGGCGCCCAGTCCAGCAGCGTGTAGTAGCCGTCGCGAGGCAGCAGGAAGCGCTCCTTCGCGCCCTGCCCCGTCTGGCCCTGCAGCACCAGCTCGTGGCGCATGCCGGGTGCGTCGGACACGTAGGCCACGCGCTGGCCGTCGGGGCTCCACAGCGCGTCCTTCTCGCGCACGCCGGAGGTCTCGGTCAGGTTGCGCACGCTGCCGTCCTTGATCGGCACGGTGAACACCTCGCCGCGCGCACTCACCACCACGCGCTTGGCCGTGGACGACAGGCGCGCCGAGGTCAGCGCCCGGGCGGCGTCCTTCCACTGCGGGCGGGCCTGCGGGCCGGTGGCGGCGCTCAGCTGGATGTCCAGCACCTGGGGCGTGCCGCCGGCGACGTCGATCTGCTTGATGCGGCCGCCACTCTCATACACCAGCGTCGTGCCGATGGCATCGACGCTGCGCACGTCCCACTGCGTTTCCTTGGTCAGCTGGCGCAGCGCCTTGGTCGCCGGGTTGAACGCGAACAAATTGGCCGCGCCGTCCGCCCGGTCCGAGATGAACACCACCTCGCCGCCCGCCCACACGGGCGCGGAATCGGTCGCGTTGACGTGCGGGATCTCCTGCCAGCGCTGGCCCGCGTCGGGGCCCTGCATGTCCATGATCCACACCGGCGGCGTCGTGCCACCGCGGCTCTGGCGCCAGCCGCTTTCGGCCACATACGCCGCGCGGTAGGGGCGATAGGCCAGTTGCTTGCCGTCCGCCGACCAGGCGCCCTCGAAGGCCACGGCCGCCATCAGCTTCTTCTCGACGCCGCCCTCCAGCCCGACCTCGTACAGCTGGTTGCTGCGGTTGTTCAGCACCTCGCGCGGCGACGCGAACAGCACGCGCTGGCCGTCCGGGCTCCAGCCGTTGACCGTGTCGGGGCCCGGGTGCCAGGTCAGGCGCTTGGCGTCGCCACCGGCGATGGCGATGACGTAGACGTCCGTGTTGCCGTCGTAGCTGGCCGAGTAGGCGATCTTCTGGCCGTCCGGCGAGAAGTGCGGCGCGAATTCGCTGGCCGCATGGCTGGTCAGCCGGCGGGCATTGCCGCCGTTGCGGTCGGCCAGCCACAGGTCGCCGCCATGGACGAAGGCGAGATGGGTCTTGGACACGGCGGGTTGACGCAGCATCAGCGTCGGCTCCACCGCCTGGGCCGCCAGGCTGGAGGTCATCCACGCCAGGGCCAGGGCGATACGGGACAAGGTCATCGGGATCTCCGACAGTCGCGAAAGCCCGCGACTCTAGACCCTCCCGTCAAATTCAGCCGGGCTGACGCTTGAAACGGGTCTTCAGCCCGCCGGCGATGACGATCAGGCCCGGGATGATGATCATGGCCCAGATGATCTTGCTCAGATGCGTCTGCACCCACGGCAGGTTGCCGAACAGATAGCCGGCCACGCACAGGCCCACCACCCAGATCACCGCGCCCACCACGTTGAACAGCGTGAACTTGCCGCGGCTCATCTCGGCCACGCCAGCGACGAAGGGCACGAAGGTGCGCACGAAGGGCATGAAGCGGGCAATGATGATGGTGATGCCGCCATGCTTCTCGTAGAACGCATGGGCCGCATCGAAGGCCTTGCGGTTGAAGAAGCGCGACTGCTCCCACTGGAACACCTTGGGGCCGATGTAGCGGCCTATCGTGTAGTTGGTCTGGTCGCCCAGGATGGCGGCCACCAGCAGCACGGCGATGGCCACCGGCAGGCTCATCAGGCCGGCGCCGCACAGCGCGCCGACGACGAACAGCAGCGAATCGCCCG
>CBFGPX010000252.1:0-6292 GCA_965650725.1 uncultured Comamonadaceae bacterium
GGGCCGCGTGGACAACGTCTACGGCGACCGCAACCTGTTCTGCAGCTGCGTGCCGCTGTCCGAATACGACGAGGCCTGAGCCCTCGTCGCAGGAACAACCACGCAGCGCCGCAACATCGGCGGTGCGTGGTTTGCTGCTGAGTCGGGGCGGCCAAAAGCCGCCCCGACCTCTTCTACTGAATCGAGGTAGTAGTCATGGCGGTTTCTGTTTTTGACCTCTTCAAGATCGGCATCGGCCCGAGCAGCTCGCACACGGTCGGCCCGATGCGCGCCGCGCGGCTGTTCGGCCTGCGGCTGCAGCACGACGGGCTGCTGGACAAGACGGCCCGTGTGCAGATCATCCTGTACGGCAGCCTGGGCGCCACCGGCAAGGGTCACGGCAGCGACAAGGCCGTGCTGCTGGGCCTGGCCGGGCATGAGCCGGACACGGTGGACGTGGAGGCGATCCCCGCGCTGCTGGACGCCATCCGCGCCGGCGACCTGAACCTGGTCGGGCACAAGCGCATCTCGTTCGATGAAGCCAAGGACCTGGTCTTCAAGCGCCGCGAGACGCTGCCCTTCCATGCCAACGGCATGCGCTGCATCGCCTTCGATGCCGACGGCAATGAAGTCGCCAACCGCGTCTACTACTCCGTCGGTGGCGGCTTCATCGTCAGTGACGAGGTCGCCGCGGACGGCAGCAAGCACAAGGTCATTGCGCCCGACGTGACCGTGCTGCCCTATCCCTTCAAGACCGGCGACGAACTGCTGGCGTTGACGAAGAAATACGGCCTGTCCATCGCCGAGGTCATGCGCCGCAACGAGGGTCACTGGCGGCCCGACGCCGAGACGCGCGCCGGTCTCTTGAAGATCTGGAACGTCATGCAGGGTTGCGTGCAGCGCGGCTGCAAGACCGAAGGCATCCTGCCCGGCGGGTTCAAGGTCAAGCGCCGTGCGCCCAGCCTGCACGCCAGCCTGACGGCCAACCCCGAGGCCGCGCTGCGCGACCCGCTGCAGGTGATGGACTGGGTCAACCTGTACGCGCTGGCCGTCAACGAGGAGAACGCCGCCGGCGGTCGCGTCGTCACGGCGCCCACCAACGGGGCGGCCGGCATCATCCCGGCGGTGCTTCACTACTACCACCGCTTCGTGCACGGCTCGAACGACGACGGCGTCATCGACTTCCTGCTGACCGCCGCCGCCATCGGCATCCTCTACAAGGAGAACGCGTCCATCTCCGGCGCCGAGGTCGGCTGTCAGGGCGAGGTGGGCGTGGCCTGCTCCATGGCCGCGGCCGCGCTGTGCGCCGTCATGGGCGGCACGCCCGAGCAGGTCGAGAACGCCGCCGAGATCGGCATGGAGCACCACCTGGGCCTGACCTGCGACCCCGTAGGCGGCCTGGTGCAGATCCCCTGCATCGAACGCAACGCGATCGCGTCGGTCAAGGCCATCAACGCGGCCCGCATGGCGCTGCGCGGCGACGGCACGCACTTCGTCAGCCTGGACAAGGTCATCAAGACCATGCGCGATACCGGCGCCGACATGATGACCAAGTACAAGGAAACGGCCCGAGGCGGCCTCGCGGTGAACATCGTCGAGTGTTGAGCTCCTCGTCCAGTCTTGCCCCGCTGAACGCGGGCGGCCTGGCCGGTCTCCCGAGGGGACGGCGATGCTTGCGGCATCGAGCCGCAAACACATCGCCAGACGGGCGGGCTTGGGAGCGGCCCAGCGCTCGGCCCGCAGAATGCTGAGCTTATGTGCCTCGCCGCGTTCGCGCTGAACGCCCACCCTCGCTTCCCGCTCGTCATCGCCGCCAATCGCGACGAGTTCTTTGCGCGCCCAGCCGCGCCCATGGCCTGGTGGGATGACCACCCCGACCTCCTCGCCGGCCGTGACCTCAGTGCCGGCGGCACCTGGTTCGGCCTGACGCGCAGCGGGCGCCTCGCGCTGCTGACCAATGTGCGCGAGTCCGGCCGGCAGAACCTCGACGCCCCGTCGCGCGGCGCGCTGGTCGTCGACTGGCTGGCCAGCGGCCTGGCCGCGCCCGCATTCGCCGCCACGCTGCGGCCGGGCTACAACGGCTTCAACCTCGTCACCGCCGATCTGCGCAGCAACACCTGGCACTGGCTCAGCAACCGCAGCCCGGCCCCGCAGGCGCTGGCCGCAGGCCTGCACGCGCTGTCGAACGCCGCGCTGGACACGCCCTGGCCCAAGACCGTGGGCCTGAAGGCGGCGCTGGCCGAAGCACTCGCCGCCAGCACCGACGTGGAAGACCTCGTCGAGCGGCTGCTCGCCGCACTGGCGGACGACACGCCCGCCCCCGACGGCGCCCTGCCCGACACCGGCGTGGACCTGGTGCGGGAGCGCCTGCTGTCGTCGCGCTTCGTGCGCCTGCCGGACCCGGCCGGCGGCGGACGCGGCCTGTACGGCACGCGCTGCTCGACCGTGCTCGTGCGCGCGGCGGACGGCACCACGCTGGTCGTGGAGCTCAGCTTTGATGATGAAGGCCGCCGCCGGTCGGAAATACGACAGCAGATCTTGCGCTGGCCGGCTCGCTGAGCTGCTATACAGGCGGACCGCTCGTTGCGTCCCGCCCGTCGATGAACCCGCTGCAACGCCCGACCACCGCCCGCTGGGCCGCCAGCGCCTGCCTGCTGTTCTCGGGCTTTGTCGTGCTGCGCTGGCTGTTCGGCTTCGAGTGGGGCGCCGGATTTCCGGGCCTGGTGCAATCCAGCGTCGTGTCGGCCCTGCTGCTGCTGGCGAGCAGCGCCACCATCTGGGTCATGACCGGCTGGCCGCAGGCCCGGGCACCCAGCGTGCGCGCCCGGCGCATCGTGCGCGGTCTGGCCCTGCTGCTGTCCGTCTTGCCCGTGCTGATGCTGGTGCAGGCCATCACTGATGCATCGCTGGGCATCGACATCCCCCACCGCGGCGTGCTGCCCAGCGCGTCCAATCCCACGCCGGGGCGCATCTCGCCCAATGCCAGCATCGCGCTGCTGCTGCTGTTCGCGGCCATGGCCTTGCTCGCCGGCGCGCCGCTGCGCCGTGCCCAGCGGCTCGGCGCAGCCTGCGTGGGCGCCGCCGCGCTGATCGCCTGCCTCGGCGCCCTGGGCCACCTGCTGCGGCTGGAGCAGCTCTACCACTGGGGCAGCTTCCACAAGCTGACGCTGCCGACCGCACTGGGCGTGCTGCTGCTGGCGACCGCGCTGTGGGAACAGCTGTTGCGCTGGAGCGGCACCGCCGCGCGCATCGACCTGAACGAGCGCCGCATCACCTGGCGCTCGCTGGCCGTGCTGTCCTTCGTGGCCATTGCGGCCGGTGCGAGCGGCTTCGCGGCGCTGGAGTCCGAGTTCGAACGCGCACGCAAGGACGATATGCGCGCCACCGCCTTCATCACCGGCGAGGCCCTGACGCATGCGCTGGACGCCGGCACCTGGCTGTCCGCCAACATCGCGACGCGCCCCGTCGTCGTGGAGCCGCTGGCCCGCCTGGCCGCGACCGAGGTCGACCCGGCGGCGCTGGAGCGGCTGCGCGCCACCACCCGCAGCCTGCTGACCGACGGCGTCTCGGCCGCCCGCTTCCTGGACCCCGCCGGCCGGCCGCTGGCCGACGCCGGCCGCTTCGCGGCCACGCCCGCCACGCCGGGCCTGGCGCTGGCCCAGCCCTATGCGCCCGACGCCCGCCTGGTCTGGGCCGGCGGCTATGTGCTGGTGACCGAGCAGCCCGTCATGGACCGCGGCCAGCTGGTCGGGCTGTTCCACGCCGAGCAACGGCTGAGCCTGATGGACCGGCTGGCCTCCCGCGTCCGCGACGGCGAGGTCTCGTCGGACGTGCTGGTCTGCAACCGCATCGCCGACCGCGCCACCTGCCTGCCGTCCAAGCTGCACCCCATTCCCGCCAACGTGCCCATGTTCGACGCCCAGGGCCGCCCCCTGCTGCCCGTCGCCCGGGCGCTGCTGGGCGAGTCCGGCGTGGACCTGACGGCGGACGTGCGCGGCGTGCAGGTCGCGGCGGCCTATGCACCGCTGGGACGCACCGGCCTGGCCATGGTCGTGAAGACCGACACGGCCGACCTGTTCGGCGCGATACGCCAGCGCCTGAGCCTGCTGGCACTGCTGCTGGCAGGGCTGGTGCTGGCCGGCACCTGGGTGCTGCGCCGCCACGTGCGGCCGCTGGTGCAGCAGCTGTCCAGCGAGCAGGCCCGCTACCGCGCCATCCTGGACAACTCCAGCGACGCCTTCATCGGCCTGAACGGCGCCGGCGACGTGACCGACTGGAACCTGCAGGCCGAGCGCATGTTCGGCTACACCGCCGCCGATGCCCAGGGCCGGCGCCTGTCCGAGCTCATCATCCCGCCGGAGTCCCGTGCCGCCCACGATGCCGGCATGGCGCGCTTCTGCCTCACGGGCACCGGGCGCGTCGTCAACCAGCGCATCGAGCTGGCCGCGCTGCACCGCGACGGCCGGTTGGTGGACGTGGAGCTGTCCGTCGCCGCGATGCCGCTGGGCAACGGCTTCGTGGCCCATGCCTTCCTGCGCGACATCGGCCAGCGCAAGACCGCGGCTCGCCTGCTCGCCGCCAGCGAGCAGCGCATGCGCGACATCGCCAACAGCATCCCGGCCATGGTGGGCGTGTTCGATGCCCAGGAACGCTGCGTCTATGCCAACGACATGGCGCTGCAGCTGCATGGCCCGGCTCACGGCATGGGTGTGGGCGTGCTGATGCGCGACGGCCTGGGTGCGCAGAGCTACGCGCTGCACGAGCCCCATGTGCGCGAGGTGCTGAAGGGCCATGCTCGGACCTTCGAGGGCGCGCTGCCCTGGCGGGGCGGCACCGGCCATTTCCAGGTCCACCTGGTGCCCATGCGCGACCCGGACAGCGACGCGGTCACCGGCTTCTACCTGATGACCTTCGACATCACCGAGCTGCGCAGCGCCCAGCTGCAACAGCAGCGCAGCGAACACCGGCTGCGCGCCATCGCCGACAACCTTCCGGTGCTGATCTCCTACATCGACCGCGAGCAGCGGCTGGGCTTCATCAACAAGACCTTTCATGAATGGATAGGCGTGGAGCCCGAGCAGGCCATGGGCAAGCCACTGAAGACGCTGCTGGGGCACGAGCTGTATGGGCAGCGCCAGGCGGCGCTGGAGCGCGCGCTGGCCGGCGAACGCCAGGAGTTCGAGATCGTCTCCACGGCCCTGGGCATCACCCGCCACCTGCACATCGTCTACGAGCCCGACCGCCAGCCCGACGGCAGCATCGCAGGCGTGTTCGGCATGGCGGCGGACGTCACCGTCATGAAGCAGGCCGAGCTGCACCTGCAGGAGCTGGCCCACGTGGACGCGCTGACCGGCCTGCCCAACCGCCGCGAGTTCGAGAGCCGGCTGCAGCTGGCACTGGCGCGCGCACGTCGGCAGCGCCAGGCCATGGCGGTCATCTTTCTGGACGTCGACCACTTCAAGGCCATCAACGACGGCCACGGCCATGCCATGGGCGACGTGGTGCTGAAGGAGTTCGGCGAGCGCGTGCGCGCGGCCATTCGCAGCACCGACACCGCCGCGCGGCTGGCCGGCGACGAGTTCGTCGTCATCCTCGAAGGCCTGCACGGCGACGCCGAGGCCACCCGCGTCGCGGCCAAGCTGGTGGCCGCCATACGCCCGCCCATGCTGCTGCCGGGTGGCGGCGAGATCGAGGTCACGACCAGCGTGGGCATGGCCTGCTGGAGCGGCCAGGGCGACGGCGCGCAAGACATCCTGGCGCGCGCCGACCGCGCGCTGTACCGCGCCAAGGCAGCCGGCCGTGACACCTTCTCGCAAACCACCTTCTGAGTCACGGGGCCGCCCCACCGCGCAGGCCACAATCGCCCGGCAGTGACCGCCATCGCCCTCAACCGCCGCCCGCCGCCCGACCCGCGCCTGCTGCAGCGCTGCCTGCTGCTGGCCGTGCTGCTGCACATCTGGCTGGTGCTGATGTTCGGCAACACCACCGGCACGGCCGAACCGGGCCAGGGCGTCTGGGGCAGCCTCAGCGTGCGCCTGAGCGGGCGCAGCGGCAGCCAGACCGACGCGCCGCCCAGCATGGACGCCAGCCGCAGCCCCACCGGCCAGACGGGTGCCCAAACCGCCCAGGCCGCCAACCCGCTGGCGCAGCACGAGGGCCGGACCCGCACGGCCTCGCTGCCGCTGCCCGAGGGCTTCAAGCCCGTGGAGCGCGAGGCGCTGAGCCCGCCACCGCCGCGGGGCGCCGCAGCGCCGCTGGCCGCACCGGCCGAAAAGGCGGCGCCCGGGGGCCGGCTGGACGCCCCGCCCGAGGC
>CBFGPX010000253.1:0-6235 GCA_965650725.1 uncultured Comamonadaceae bacterium
GCCGATCAGCGTGTCGGCGGCGTTGGTTCCCTCGATCAGCATGAAGCCTTCCCCTTTGCGTCAGTGTGCCGATGTTGCCCGGTGCCGCGAGGCGCGAGGCGGGCGGTGGCCGTCAGTCGCCTGCCTGATCCTGCACCGGCGCCTGCAGCAGCGCGATGTCGCGCACGTTCTTCTGCACCGCCACCGCGGCGAACAGGCTGAGCACGTAGGACATCGCGTAGAAGCCCTTTTCGATCGGCGACAGCGTGGCGTTCCAGAGACCCACGCACAGCAGCACCAGCACCAGCCCCACCGAGGCCCAGCACAGGTTGACGTAGAGGCCGGTGACGCGGATGCCTTCCAGCCGGTCGCGCACCGACTTCTGCAGCGACACCGCGGCGAACAGCCCGTACATCAGCACCGTGAAGTAGTAGCCCTGCTCGTTGAGCGCCATCTCGGAGTACCACAGGCCCAGCATGTAGCAACCGGCTCCGATCATCAGGGCGGCCCAGGAAGCGGCGACGAAGGCGGCGGTGGGGCGCTGGGGGATGGATCTCACGTGTCCTCCGGTGAAGGGTCTGTTGATTGGTTGGAAAACGAATGCTGGCGGCGCCGGATTCTAGAAAACGCCCGATTGACGCGGCAGGCCGCCGCGCGGCCCGGGCCAGGCATCGCACGGTCCGGCTGGCAGCAGCCCAAAGCGGCGCAAGAGCCCATGGGTGTACGCCTTCAGCGGCTGAAGACCAGGCTCCGGCCGACCCGTCCACCATCGAGTTCTTCCACCACCAGCTCGTGGACCTCGCCGCGGCGGCTGCGTGCCAGGAGCACCATCGAACGGAAGGCGCTTGGAACGAGACGGCCGGGGGCAAGCTCGACCTCCACCGAACGCATGCCGGGAGGCACGTCGAACCAGACCATGGGCACGCCACGCTTGACGAAGCCCAGGCCCACGCGGCGGATGCGGGCGCCGCGCCAGGGCCCATCGCGGCGCTCATCGAAGGCGAGGCGGCCGTCATCGCCAGTCTGGCCGCTTCGGCTGCGGCCGTTGCTGAATTCGGCCGTGGCGTCCACGTTCGACCACACCAATTCGATGTCGCTGCTGGCCACGCGCACGGCCAGCAGCACTGGCGGTTCGCCGGCGCCGGTGTAGGCAGAGGGAAGGTCGGGTGACCAGCGTGCCACGCTGAGGCGCGGCTCCGGTGGCGGCGGCACTGTCAGTTCCACCCGCGGGCCGGTCTGGCGCCAGGTGCCTTCGGCGCGTTCATCGACCGCGCCGTAGGACATGCCGAACGAGAAGCGCCCGTCCGCCCGCAGCAGCAGGCCGCCGGCTACCTCGCGAATGCCGCGCAGGGCGTAGCGGCCCGCCGCGCTGCCGGGTTGGGCTGGCGGCTCGGGCTGCGCGCTGCCGCGCCGTGGCAGCCCCGCGGCCAGCAGGCAGGCGAGCGCGGCCAAGGGAAGGAGGCGCCGCTGCATCAGGTCACTGCGGTGCTGGATTCCGTGCTGTCGACGGGCGCTGCGGCGTGCTGCGCCTTCACGTTCTTGCCCAGGTAGATCACGCGCGGGTCGGAGGCGGCGGTGGCGTCCATCGCAAAACCCGCCAGCGAGTCGTGCACGTGGTTGTCGAAAAAGGCCAGCACGTCCGGCTGCGTTCCCAGCAGGCCACCGCGGCCCTTGGACTTTCCCGGCACGGTCCGGCCCTGTGCGTCCTTGCGCTTGCGCGGAACCCGGGTGTCTCCGAATTCCGCGTCGTAGGCCTCCATCAGGCGTGCGTAATGGGGCCGCAAGGGCTCGTCTTCGTACATGTTGCGGCGCTCCGCAATCGCGTCGGCGTCGAGCAGCAGGTGCTTGTCGTAGATGTCCATCGACTGGCGAATGCCGCTGTCGGCCAGCGTGCGCAAGCGGGCGTTCAGGCGCATGTGCGCGTCGTCGGCTTCGGCAAAGGCCTTCTGCGCCTTGGCAAGCCGCAGGCGTGCGTCTGCCAGTGCGGCCCGCCGCTGGGCGCGCAGCGCATCGGAGCCGTAGCGGGCAGCAAACTCGGCCGATTCGGCCGACCTCGCCTGGGCTTCGGCCCTCTTCAACTCGGCCTCCGCAGCCAGGCGTGCCGGGTCCTGCTGCGCCTCGGCGATGCGGCGCTGCAGTTCGGCGCGCTCCTTGTCGCATTGCTGCTCCTGCCGGGCAATGTCCTCGGCCCCCAGGCGCTGGGGCCGCGACATGTTGCCGTGGATGCGGTGGAAGCGCCAGGCGTAGTAGAGGCGCATGTGCGCCAGCACATGGGCTTCAATCGGTCGCGCACCGGACAGGCTGTCGTGGTTCATGTATGCGTTCCAGCGCTTGAGCATGGAGGGGGACATCTCGATGTCCTCCTGCTTCGGGACGTCCAGCGGCACGCCTGCAAGTCGTGCTTGCTTCAGCATCTCGTTCAGTGGAACCAAGCTGATGAGCAATTCAGGATCGAGTGACTTACCTCCCTCGCCCGGCCGATAGCCTCCCCCGACGTCCGAGTGCATACCGGGGTAGATGCGCTCGTCGATGCTGATTCCCGCCGGGTACTGCGTGCCCACGCGCACGCTGTCCAGCGGAAACGAATTGCGCACCTCGTGGCCCGCCATGAAGTGCACGCAGCGCTTGACCATCATCGGCAGCCGCAGGTCGTCGGCCCAGGCGCCGTGGCCGTTGCTGTTGTTCGGCGTGGGGTCGGCGCCGGGTGGGCCGAAGGCCAGGCCGGGCTTCTTGTTGCCGTAGCCGGTCGTCGGGCCGACGCCTTTGTCGACGTCCCGTCGCCGCTGCATCAGCGTGTTCTCCAGCGGCGTCCAGTCCATCGACCGGGTCAGTGCTGCCAGGCCGGCGCTGGCTGCCAGGCCCACGGCGGCCACGGTGTCGAACAGACCCATGAAGTAGATCCCGGCCGGGCACTGCAGGTCCTTCCAGTGCCAGGTCTTCTCATCACAGCGCTTGGCCAGGCGGATGGCGAAGGCGCGGGCGAGCGCGGCGCCGCGGGAGAAGCCGAACAGCGCGAAGTGCAGGCCGGTGATGTGCGCCCCGCGGTACTTGGCGATGATTTCGTCGACCTTCTTCATGGCCCAGACCAGGCGGGCCTCTCCATAGCGACCGAATGCCATGCCTTGGTCTTCACCGGGATCGCCGATGTCCTTGAAGTAGGTCCCCAGGCCGGGAATGTAGAGACGGTAGGTGCCGCTCTCGAACTCGTCCTTCGGATGGGCACGATAGAGGCGTGCAACGTTGCTGTGTTCGAGCGTGTGAAGATCAGCGTCCAGGTTGTTCCCGGTGCCGTCGAAGAACAGTGCAATCTTCAGTGCCAGTTGGCAACTGATGGCGGGAGGCTGTCGCTGCGCTCCCGCAGCGGCGGCAGCCATCAGTTCCTTCAGGCACGCCTTGGCGTCCGCAGGCTTTGCCGGTTGCGGCATGCCGGCCGCGCGCTTTGCCGGTGCGTCTGCGGCGGCCTTCAAGTCGGATTCGGAGTGGTCCATGGCTGGACCCTGGGACTTGGGCTTGATGCTCATTGCTTGGTGTGACTGGCTTGAGACTGGTTGCCGCGTGTGGTCGGATATGCCACCCGATCGTACTCACGGACGCGGTCGTAGTCGGGCGGGCAAGGCGGATCGTTGACGACGGTGCCCGGCCGGACGTAGTTCTCGCCGTCATTGCGGAGTTTCAGGCGTGGACTGATGCTCCAGTTCGTCACGGCCGCCTCGACGTGTCCGTCGGGATAGAAGTGGACTTCGAGAGTCGTTGGATCGGGTGGAATGGGGCCTTTGATGAAGACCTCTGCGGCGCGCCAGAGCGGTTCTTCGCGCTCGAAAGTTTCGCCGTACATGTTCGTCTTGCGTGTCCTGCAATACGCCCCTACCCAAGCCACTCTGACCTTTTTCGGCAATTCGTTGCCGGACCACCAGTTGAAGCAACAGACGCTGCTGCCTCCGCCGGCAGTTGGCGAACTGATGAACAGGTTTCCGCCGCCTTGACCATTGACGGTGAAACTGTCGATGTATCTGTTGGTGTAGTTGTAGCCGACGATTCCGAGGGCGTAGTCCTCACCTAGCGGGTCGGCGGCCGCTGGGGTGCTTTCGGCGCCTACCGCTGACGCGGCGACTCGTGCTTGTGGATTGGGGTTCGGCGAAACCGGCTTGCATCCGCATAGGCAGAAGAGCAACAGGAAGCAGGATGCGACCAACCAATGGGGTCCTGTGTCAAAGCGCTTGCGCATCATCGGCCGTGGCCTCCATTCCATGTGAACGGCACATGGTGCAGTGCGAATGTCTTCGGTCTGTCGTTCATGGTTTCATTGCACCGGCCTGCGGCTTGGCGTCGAGCCTGGAGTACGCCACGCGGTCGTGCTCGCGCACGCGGTCGTAGTCGGACGGGCAAGGCGGATCGTTGACGACGGTGCCGGGCCGGACGAAACGGTCATCGCCGCGTGGCAATTGCAGCCGCGGATCGCTGAATTGATCGGTCACGGCCGCCTCGACGTGTCCGTCGGGATAGAAGTGAACTTCAAGAGTCGTCGGATCGGGTGGAATGGGGCCTTTGATGAAGGCCTCTGCGGCGCGCCAGAGCGGTTCTTCGCGCTCGAAAGTTTCGCCGTACATGTTCGTCTTGCGTGTCCTGCAATACGCCCCAACCCAAGCCACCTTGACCTTCTTCGGCAACTCGTTGCCGGACCACCAATCGAAGCAGCATGCTGTCTTGCCACCACCCGTCGTGGGTGAGCTGATGAATACATTGCCGCCACCGCGGCCATTGACAGTGAAACTGTCGATGTAGCGGTTGGTGTAGTTGTAGCCCATGATCCCGAGAGCGTAGTCCTTGCCGAGCGGATCCGCGGCCGGTGCGCTGCTGGCTGAGGTTGCGGCTGAGGCGGCGACTTGGGCCTGTGGATTGGCCTCTTGCGAAACCGGCTTGCATCCGCACAGACAGAAGAGCAACAGGAAGCAGGATGCGACGAACCAATGTGGGCCTCTGTCGGAGCGATTCCGCGTCGTCGTCGTTCGATCGGATGTCATCGGGTCATCGTATCGGCCGCGGCATTCGGCGAGTCGTGCCTGAGGAAGGGGTTTGGCGGAAGAGCGTGACCACGTGTGAGCGCTCATGGCTTGGGGGCTGCTGATCCGCCGGCGGTTTGTTCAGGCTGGTCCACTGGCCGACAGCTGGTCCATGGCGGCCTCCCAGCCGAGCCGGCCGTGGGCCAGCCCGGCGCGGGCCTGCTGCCACCCGGGTTGGTCGAAGAAGCCCGTGCCGGCGTGGGCGGCGATCACCAGCAGGCTGACGCGATCGGCCAGGGTTTCGCGGCCGAGCGCGCCCAGTTCCTGCACCGTGCGGCGCGCGAGGCGATGCAGATCGGCATTGCCGATCGCGATGCCCGCCAGGTCCAGGTGTGCACGCACCTGCAGCGCGGCCTGGTCGGCCTCCGACATTTCGGCGAGCGCGGTCTCTTCCGCTTGCACCAGGCTCAACGGCGCCTGCAGTGGATCCGCTGCCGGGGCAGCGGCCAGCTCGACGCGCTGCATGCGGTCATCGCGGTCCAGGTAGTGCCATGCCGTGCCCAGCGCGAAGTAGGTGCCGCGGTGCTCGGCGCACAGGCAGCCGTGCAGTTCCTGCAGCACGCGCGGGTCGTAGCTGCGCAGGATGGCTTCGACCCCGTGCGGGAGCTTCACCTCGACCCGCCGGTGCAGCCGCAACGCCAGGTCCACCAGGCTCAGCGGACTTTCGATCCAGGTGACGCCTGGCGCCTGTTGCGACAGGCGCCACAGATTGGCGATGGCCAGTTCGCGTTGCAGTGCCGTGCCGCATACGGGCAGCAGCCAGGGGGAGACGTCTTCGCCGTCGTCCACCATCAGGCCGCTGAAGAGGCAGACCGACTTGGCGCCGGAAGGACCCAGCTCGTGGAGCGTGCGAGGGCCATAGGCCGCCAGGTCGAGCGTGGCGTACAGCGCATTGGCCTCGGCGGCGGCGTGCAGGCGTGCCGAGAGGGCGGGGTTCATCGGGGCCATGTCAGCAGCGCCCGGCCGATTCCGAAGGGACTGGCAGATCCCTCGGGCGCCAGCGAACGAAGTGAGCGTGAGTCTTTCATCCTATTTCTTCAGCACCAGTGCCGCGCCGGTGCGGCTGGCCTTCAGCAGGCAGTGTTTGCAGACATGTCTTGGCATCAGCGGGAATGGATAGCTCACGCGTGCCCCGCCGAGAAAGCTCTTGTGCCCCGCCAGCACCGTGAACGTGCCCGGACAGGCATGGATGATGT
>CBFGPX010000254.1:0-6209 GCA_965650725.1 uncultured Comamonadaceae bacterium
TCGGGCACCTCGCCGTTGACGATGCGCTGCGCCAGGCCCTCGACGATGGCCGTCTTGCCGACGCCCGGCTCGCCAATCAGCACCGGGTTGTTCTTGCTGCGGCGCTGCAGCACCTGGATGGCGCGGCGGATCTCTTCGTCCCGGCCGATGACCGGGTCCAGCTTGCCCAGGCGGGCGCGCTCTGTCAGGTCCAGCGTGTACTTCTTCAGCGCCTCGCGCTGGCCTTCGGCCTCGGCGTTGTCCACCGTCTGGCCGCCGCGCACGGCTTCGATGGCGGCTTCCAGCGCCTTGCGCGTGAGGCCATGGCCACGCACGACGCCGGCCAGGTCGGTCTTGGCGTCGGCCAGCGCCAGCAGGAACATCTCGCTGGCGATGAACTGGTCACCGCGCTTGCCGGCCTCCTTCTCGGCCGCCTGCAGCAGGCTGACGAGGTCACGCCCGGCCTGCACCGTCTGGCCGGCGCCGCTGACCTGCGGCAGGCCGGCCTGCAGCCCCTCCAGCGCGGCCTTCAGCCCATTGACGTTGATGCCGGCGCGCTGCAGCAGCGCACGGGGGCCGTCGTCCTGGGCCAGCATGGCGGCCAGCACATGGGCGGGCTCGATGTAGGGGTTCTCACGGGCGATGGCCAGGCTCTGGGCCTCGCCCAGGGCTTCCTGGAAACGGGTGGTGAACTTGTCGGCACGCATGGATTGATCCTCCGGTTGCGTTGCCAAGTGGGCGCCTATCGACGCTTTTCAAGTTGCGTCAGATCAAGGCCTGCACGAGTTTCATGCCCAGCCAGGCCGCCAGCAGCGAGCCGGCCACATGGGCCAGCGTATGTGCCAGCGCCATGCCAAGCTCGCCATGCTCCAGCAGCGCCAGCGATTCGCCGGAAAACGCCGAGAACGTCGTCAGCCCGCCCAGGAAGCCGGTCACCAGCAGCAGCTTCAGCACCTCGTTGGGCTGGCGGCCCAGCCACTCCAGCGCCATGCCGATCAGCAGACCGCCCACCAGGTTGACCAGCAAGGTGCCCAACGGAAAACCGCTCCAGCGGGTGTTGAACAGCAGGCCGACCTGCCAACGCGTCAGTGCGCCCAGCGCCGCGCCCACCGAAACCGCCAGGGCATTCAAGACGCGTTGCTCCCCGCAATGCCCCAGCGCGCCAGCGCCTGGTCGTCGGCCACGCGGGCATCCACCCACTGGGCGCCGTCCGCCGTGTGCTCCTTCTTCCAGAACGGGGCCTGTGTCTTCAGGTAGTCCATCAGGAACTCGCAGGCCTGGAAGGACTGGCCACGGTGCGCGCTGCTGACCAGCACCGCCACGATCTGGTCACCCGCCTGCAGTTCGCCCACGCGATGGATGACCTTGGCGCCCCGGATGTCAAAGCGGGCGAAGGCCTCGTCCACCATAGCCTCTATGGCCGCCTCGGTCATGCCCGGGTAGTGCTCCAGCTCCATGCGGCTGACGGCCGCACCGCTGCCGAACTCCCGGACCGTGCCGACGAAGGCCGCCACGGCGCCCACGCCCCCATCCCCGGCCCTGAGCCGGGCGGCCTCGGCGCTCAGGTCAAAGTCCTGCGTCTGGATGCACACTCTGGTCATGCACGGATTCTCGCCTCGGCGCGCGGTGAGATTCACCTGTTTGGGTTACGTGGCGCCGTTCCGGCGCCTCATACTGTGCGTCATTTCTTTCGCAAGACTGCAGGCAGGACCCAAGACATGGCTCTGATGGATTTCATCAAGAAACAGTTCATCGACGTCATCCAGTGGACGGAAGACGGCGATGGCACGCTGTCGTGGCGCTTTCCCATGGCCGGCATGGAAATCCAGAACGGCGGCCAGCTCGTCGTGCGCGAATCCCAGGTGGCCGTGTTCGTCAATGAGGGCCAGGTGGCCGACGTCTTCGGCCCCGGCACGCACAAGCTGACGACGCAGACGCTGCCGGTGCTGACCTATCTGAAGAACTGGGACAAGCTGTTCGAGTCCCCCTTCAAGAGCGACGTCTATTTCTTCAGCACGCGCCAGCAGATCGACCAGCGCTGGGGCACCAGCCAGCCGGTGGCCATCCGCGACAAGGACTTCGGCGCCGTGCGCCTGCGCGCCTTCGGCAACTACGCCTACCGCATCGCCGATCCCAAGGTCTTCCACAGCCAGATCTCGGGCACGCGCGAGCGCTACACGGTGGCCGACCTGGAAGGCCAGCTGCGCGGCCTGATGCTGCAACACATCAGCGACGCCGTGGCCGGCAGCGGCACGCCCTTCCTGGACCTGGCCGCCAACCAGGTTGAGTTCGCCGCCGCGCTGAAGGAAGCCACCGCACCGTCGTTCGCGTCGCTGGGTCTGGAGCTGATCTCGGTGACGATGCAGAACGTGTCACTGCCCGAGGAACTGCAGAAGATCCTGGACCAGCGCATCGGCATGGGCATCATCGGCCAGAACATGGGCCAGTTCATGCAGTACCAGGCCGCGCAAGCCTTGCCCGAGATGGCCAAGGGTGCGGCCAACGGCGGCAGCGGCATTGCCGGCGAGGCCATCGGCCTGGGCGCCGGCGTGGCGCTGGGCCAGACGCTGGCGCAGACGCTGGGCCAGGGCCTGGCCGGCGTGGGTGCCGCGGCGCCCGCCCCGGCCGCCAGCAAGCCCGACGACATCGTCGCGCTGCTGGAAAAGCTCGGCGACCTCAAGGCCAAGGGCATCCTGACCGACGAGGAATTCGCCGCGAAGAAGGCTGACCTGCTGAAGAAACTTGGCTGATCAGGCGCCAGCCGCCCAGCGGCGGTGGCGTGCCTCGTGCCCCAACTGCGGGGCACCCGTTGAATTCGCCAGTGCGGCATCGTCAACGGCCGTCTGCGGCTTCTGCCGCAGCACGCTGCTGCGCGACGGCGACGTGCTGGAGCGCATCGGCCAGAGCGCCGAGATCTTTGAAGACTATTCACCGCTGCAGCTGGGCGCCACCGGGCGCTTTGCGGGCAGCGGCTTTGCCGTCGTGGGCCGCGTGCAGCGCGGCTCGGAGCTGGGCAACTGGAACGAATGGCATCTGCTGTTCGACGCAGGCGACACCCCTCGCGTGGCCTGGCTCAGCGAGGACAACGGCCAGTTCGTCCTCAGCCTCGAAGCCCCGCTGACCGAAGCGCCGCCGGCCGATCCTCAGGTCGGCCTGCCGCTGACGCTGGGCGGCCAGCGCTGGCAGGTCGCCGCCGTCGTCGAGGCCGCCGTGCGCGCCGCCGAGGGCGAGCTGCCGCGCGTGCCGCGCACGGGCCGCGTCGTCGAGCTGCGCAACGAGCGCGACGAGGTCGGTTCGCTGGAGTACCGCGAGGACGGCCCGCCGGTCTGGTCCATAGGCCGGGGCGTGCAACTGGCCGACCTGGCGCTGCAAGGCCTGCGCAGCACGGCCGAGGGCGAATCCGTCGCCGAGGCCAAGTTCAAGGGCCGCAGCATTGCCTGCCCCAGTTGCGGCTCGCCGCTGGAACCCAAGCTGTCGCAGACCAAGAGCATGGTCTGCGCGCAATGCCATGCCGTCGTCGATCTGCCCGAGGGCGACGCCAAGGCGCTGGGCTTCACCGCGCAATCGCCCGAGAACCCGCCGCTGATCCCGCTGGGCCGCACCGGCACGCTGGCCATCGAAGGCGAGAAGGCGCAGGCCTGGCAGGTCGTGGGCTACCAGGAGCGTTGCGACATCCCGGAGGACGCCGAGGACGAACAGAGCTTCTGGCGCGAGTACCTGCTGTTCAACCGCCTGGCCGGCTTCGCCTTCCTCGTCGACACGCAGGAGGGCTGGAGCCTCGTTCGCACGCTGACCGGCGCGCCGAGCACGCAGCACGGCAGCGCCACCTGGCAGAGCCGCGCCTACGCCGAGCGCTGGACCTACCAGGCCAAGACCACCTATGTGCTGGGCGAGTTCTACTGGCCCGTGCGGCTGGACGATCGCGTGCGCGTGACCGACTACGCCAGCCGCGACGGCCAGTACCTGCTCAGCCGCGAACAGCAGGGCCCGGAGGTCACCTGGAGCGCCGGGCGCACGCTGCCGGCCGCCGACGTGCAGAAGGCCTTTGGCCTCAGCGCGCCGGCCGCCACCTTCACGCGCGACGCCTCCGCCTTCAAGAACAGCGGCGGCAAGCTGCTGGTCTACATCGTCGTGGGTCTGTTCCTGATGGTCATCCTGGGCACGCTGATTCGCGCCTGCTCCAGCGACGACTGCCAGCAGTACAAGAACAGCTTCGGCGAGAACAGCAACGAATACCGCCAATGCCGCACGCGTTCCAGCGGCAGCGGCGTCTACATCCCCAGTGGCGGCAGCTACGGCGGCTACAGCAGCGGTGGCGGCAGCCACAAATAAGACGACCCCCAAGGAGTTCGCACCATGACCCTCGACTGGCTCAAGCCCGAAGTCATCCTCGGCACGACGATGTATGCCGTCATCGGCGTCGTCATCTTCTGGGTGTGCTTCATCATCGTGGACAAGATCACCCCCTACAAGCTGTGGGAGGAACTGGTCGAGCACAAGAACCTGGCACTGGCCATCGTGGTCGGGGCCATGTGCATCTCCATCGGCAACATCGTCGCTGCGGCGATCCATGGCTGAACTGGACTTCGCCACGCTGACCGGCAACGCCCACGAAGACTGGACGCTGTTCGCGATCCGCTTCCACGACAGGCCCGGCGCGGGCGACCTGCGCCAGCAGTTGCTGCAGGCGCACCTGGAATGGGTGGCGGCACAGGGCGACGCGCTGCGCGTGGCCGGGTCGCTGCGCGAGTCGCCCGAAGCCACGCCGGTGGGCGCGCTGTGGGTGGTGCGTGCGCCAGACAAGGCCGCCGTCGAGGCGCTGATCGCCACCGACCCGTTCACCACCGGCGGCCTGCGCGCCGGCTGGGACATTTTCTACTGGAGCAAGGCGCTGCCCTTACCCACTTCGTTCTAGCCGACACTCGCGGTCCGCTGAACGACTGCAAAGGCAAGCCATGAGCTTCTCCTTCCGCGGCCTCACCCAGGCCCTGCTCCTGACCGTCGCCCTCCCCGTGTTTGCGGCCGACGCGCCGCCTGACGTGGCCGTCTTCGTCGCCAGGCTCGACGTCAAGGCCGGCACGATCACCGAGGCCCGCAACATCACGCCGGGCAAGGGCAGCCACTTCCAGCCGGCCTTCACGCCGGACGGCAACGCGGTGGTTTACGCGGCGACCCGCGGCGATACCAACAACATCTACCGCCACGACCTGCTCAGCGGCAAGACCGCCGCCGTCACCGACACCACGGAGAAGCTCTACTCGCCCACGCCGCTGGCCGACGGCAGCGGCTTCTCGGCCATCCGCGTCATCACCGCCGACCCGGCCTACGGCATCGAGATGAACGAGCCGTCGCTGTGGCGCTTCGGCTGGGACGGCAAGCCCGTCGCGCCGGTCGTGCCCACCAAGCGCATCGGCTACCACGCTTGGATCAACCCGGACCTGATCGCGGCCTTCGTCGTCGACGACGTGCCGCAGCGCAACGACCACAAGGCCGTGCTCATCTCCCGCACGACCGGCCAGCAGACGCTGCTGACCACCAAGCCTGGCCGGTCGCTGGGCCGCACGGCGGACGGCAAGCGCGCGCTCTTCGTCGACCAGACCGACGCCAACCGCTGGGTCATTGCCGCCCAGGGCCCCGGCGACGCCAAGCCGCAGGTGTTGATCGAAACCCCGCCGCTGCCTGAAGGCGACAAGCCGGCCAACCGCCCGCAGTACTTCGTCAGCCTGCCCGACGGTTCTTTCATCATGGCACGCGGCCACCTGTTCCTGCGCTGGGACGGCAAAGCCGGCAGCGGCTTCCAGCCCCTGGCCGATCTGCCCGAGCTGGGCGGCGCGGTACGCAACATCGCGGCGAGCGCGGACGGCACAAAGCTGGCGTTCTCGGTGACGCTGAACCCGCCCAAGCCTTGAAAGCTGCATGACGGACGCCACCACCGCTTCTCCCTCCCGGGTCTCGGCCGCCGAAGCGCTGCTGCTCGTCAGTGTCTTCTTCATCGCGGCCTGCGGCTTGGTCTATGAGCTGGCCGCCGGTGCGCTGGCCAGCTACCTGCTGGGCGACTCGGTGCTGCAGTTCTCCACCGTCATCGGCGTCTACCTGTTCGCGATGGGGCTGGGCTCCTGGCTGTCGCGCTTCGTCGAGCGGCAACTGGTGGGCGTGTTCCTGCAGGTGGAACTGCTGGTGGGAGTCATCGGCGGGCTGATGCCGGCCGCGCTGTTTGCCGTGCACAGCCT
>CBFGPX010000255.1:0-6162 GCA_965650725.1 uncultured Comamonadaceae bacterium
AGCAGATCGTCGAGATGAACAACGGCTGCATCTGCTGCACCGTGCGCGGCGACCTCATCCGCATCCTGGGCGAGCTGCACGACAAGCGCGCGGCCGGCCGCCTGCAGTTCGAGCGCGTGATCATCGAGACCACGGGCCTGGCCGACCCGGCGCCGGTGGCGCAGACCTTCTTCGTCGACGACGCCATCCGCCAGCGCTACCTGCTGGATGCCATCGTGACGATGGTCGATGCCCGCCACGCGCCGCGGCAGCTGGCCGAGCACCACGAGGCGCAGGAACAGGTCGGCTTCGCCGACCGCATCCTGATCACCAAGACCGACCTGGTGGCCGAATCCGACGTCGCCGCGCTGCGCCAGCGCCTGGTGGCGATGAACCCGCGCGCCCGCATCGGCGAGGCGCACCACGGCCATGCGCCGATCGCCGAGCTGCTGGACATCCGCGGCTTCGACCTCGACGCCATCCTCGAGCTCGAGCCCGGCTTCCTGAGCGAGGACGCGCATGAGCACGAGCACGACGACGATGTCGGCTCCTTCGTGTTCCGCGAATCCCGGCCGCTGGACCTGCAGGCGCTGGAGGACTTCCTGGCCGAGGTGGTGCAGGAATACGGGCCACAGCTGATGCGCTACAAGGGCGTTCTCAATGGCGCGGGCCAGGCGCGGCGCATCGTCTTCCAGGGCGTGCACATGCTGATGGGCGGCAGCGAAGGCGCGGCCTGGAAAGAAGGCGAACCGCGCGAATCGCGCATGGTCTTCATCGGCCGCGGCCTGCCGCGTGAGTTGCTGCTGGAAGGGCTGGCGCAGTGCGTCGCTGGTGCCAAGGAGGCACCGGGCAGCGCCCAGCCGACCTGAACGGCAGGGTCCGCGCTACCAGGCAGCCCCCGCACAGACAGCCCTCGCACCAGAGCTCCGTCATCGGAAGCCCCACGCCACACCTCCGTCCCACCGTCCACCGGCCCTGCATCACACAACCCGGGGCCGCCAGGCACTGGCGCGCTGGCGCTTGCCCCGCAGCCCCTCCGCCACGCAGCCGCCGGGCCGCCACCCAGGTTCTTTCCGCGTCCACCTAACTCATGAAGTACACCGCACTCGCCCTGTCGATCACGCTGGCCCACCTGCCGCCGGCGCAGGCCCAGAGCGCCCCCTCGCCGACACCGGCCGCGTCCGCCAGCGCGGACCGCGAGCCGGCCGGCGGTGGCGCGGACCAGCCCAGCCGCGGCGCGGCAGCGCAGACCGTCACCATCCACGGCCGGGCCGAGCGCGCCAGCGGCGGGCTGGAACTCGACACCGCATCGCGCACCGGCTCCCGCCTGGGCCTGAGCCTGCGGGAGACCCCAGCCTCGGTGGAGGTGATCTCGCGCGAGACGCTGGAGCTGCGCGGCGCGCGCACGCTCGAAGAGGCGCTGGCCGGCGCCGTGGGCGTCAACGTCGGCGGCAACCCGGCCTCGCCCGGCATCGCGTCCATGCGCGGATTCACCGGCGGCTTCGTCACCTACCTGTTCGACGGCGGCCGCGTCTCGACGCCGACGATGTCGAACCGCCCGCAGGGCAGCTTCAACTACGAGCGCGTCGAGGTGCTGAAAGGCCCGGCCTCGGTGCTGTACGGCGAAGGCGGCATCGGCGGCGCGGTGAACTTCGTGCCCAAGCAGGCCAGCCGCAATGCGCCCGGCGCCGAGGCGCTGCTGTCATGGGGCAGCTTCGGCACGATTCGCGCCGGCGCGGGGCTGGGCGGCCGGCTGGGCGAGAGCGGCGCCTTCCGCATCGACTTCAGCCACAACGAAAGCAAAGGCTGGGTGCAGCGCACCGATTCGCGCGCCGACCACCTCACCGCGGCACTGAACGTCGCGCTGACACCGGCACTGCAGCTGGACGTGTTTGCGGACTACCTGCGCGACGACATCGGCGCCTATCACGGTACGCCGCTGGTGCCGGCCGCCTTCGCTGCCGAACCCACCAGCATCGTCAGCGACAGCGCCGGCCGCGTGATCGACAAGCGCCTGGCGCGCACCAACTACAACGTGGCCGACGGACGCATGGATTCCGAGAGCCTGTGGCTGCGCTCCAGGCTGTCATGGCAGATGGTGCCGCAATGGCGCCTGCGCGCCGAGCTCGGCGCCTACGACGCCGACCGCCGCTGGCGCAATGCCGAGAGCCTGAGCTTCGTCGCCCCCGACCGCATGCAGCGCGACCAGGTCGACATCGGCCATGACCACCGGGTCCAAAGCGGGCGGCTGGACTTGGCGCACGAGGGGCAGCTGGGCGGCATGAAGCACCGCTTCGTCATCGGCGTGGAGCACAGCCGCACCGACTTCGCCAGCGCGCGCCGCTTCTCCGACGGCTCGGCCGCCACCAACGCGGCGCTGCTGGTGGGCGCGGCGAATCCGGCGGTCGGCACCTACGACGACGATCCGCGCCTGGCCACCGGCGCCGGCAACCGCACCAACATCACCGCCGACGTGCGCACCACGGCGCTCTTCGCCGAGGACGCCCTGTCCCTCACCGATGCCTTGACCCTGGTGGCCGGCCTGCGCACCGAACGCATCCGGTTGGACCGCAGCATCGTTGACCTCAACACCGGCAGCTTCAGCGCCTTCGGCACCCGCTACAGCCCCGATTCCCTGCGCCTGGGCGCGGTCTACGACCTGACCCCGGCCACCACGCTGTATGCGCAGGCGGTGGATGCCGCGGCGCCGGTGGGCACGTCCAACCTGCTGCTGCAGTCGTCGGCCAACAGCAAGTTTCCGCTGACCAAGGGCCGGCAAAACGAGGCCGGCCTGAAGCAGAGCCTGTGGAACAACAGCCTCGACTGGACGCTGGCGCTGTACCGCATCACGCAAGACAACGTGCTGTCGCGCGACCCCGCCACGCCGGCGCGCACGGTCAACAACGGCCGCCTCTCGTCACACGGCATCGAGCTGTCCGCCGCCTGGCGCGCCACGCGCGCGCTGACGTTGTCCGGCAACCTGGCGGCGCTGCAGGCGCAGTTCGACACGCTCGTCGAGGCGGGCGGCGTCTCGCGCGTGGGCAACACGCCGCCCAACGTGCCCGAGCGAACGGCGCGCCTCTGGGCCGACTACCGCATCGCCGCGTCGCCCTTCAGCGTGGGCGCGGGCCTGAGCCACACCAGCGCGATGTACACGAACAACGCCAACAGCGTGCGCATCAACCGCCATACCTTGATCGACGCGTACGCCAGCTGGCGCCTGCAGCCGGCCACGCTGACGCTGCGCGTGCGCAACCTGGGCGACAAGCTGTACGCCACCTGGGCCGGCGCCAACGCCAACACCCAGGTGGTGCTGGGCGCGCCGCGCTCGGTCGAGCTGTCGGCGCGCTTCGACTTCTAACGCATGAGATACGCATGCTGCAGACTCTGGGCCTGAGCAGGCAGTTCGGACCAACGAAGGCGCTGGACGAGGTGAGCCTCAAGGTCGAGCCGGGCGAGATCTACTGCCTGCTCGGCGCGAACGGCGCCGGCAAGACCACGCTCGTCAACGTGTTCCTGAACTTCCTCGACCCCAGCGCCGGCCAGGCCCTGGTCGACGGCCTGGACGTGACGCGCGAGCCGCTGGCCACCAAGCAGCGGCTGGCGTACATCCCCGAGCAGGTGATGCTCTATGGTCCGCTGTCGGGCCTGGAGAACCTGCGCTACTTCGCGGGCCTCGCCACCGGTCGCGAGCTGCCGCGCGGCGCGCTGCTGGCCCTGCTGGGGCAGGCCGGCCTGGACGCCAGCGCCGCCGAGCGCCGCGTGGCCACGTACTCGAAGGGCATGCGGCAGAAGGTCGGCATCGCCATCGCGCTGGCGAAGAACGCCAAGGCGCTGCTGCTGGACGAGCCCACCTCGGGCCTGGACCCCAAGGCTGCGGCCGAGTTCGCCCAGCTGCTGCGCGACGCGCGCGACCGCGGCGTGGCGGTGCTGACCACCACGCACGACCTCTTCCACGCCAAGCAGAACGGCACGCGCATCGGCATCATGCGCGCCGGCCGCCTGGTGGCCGAATTGCGCGGCGACGAGCTGAGCCATGCGGACTTGGAGGCGCTGTACCTGGAGCACATGAAGTGAGCGGCCAGCGCCTGCAGGATGCTGCGCCGGGACCGATGCGCGTGAACACCGTCACCTGGATCGCACGGCGCGAGCTCACCGAGCTGTGGCGTGATGGCCGCCTGGCGCTGGCCGGCGGCCTGATGATGCTGCTTCTGGCCACCGCGCTGGCCGTCGGCTGGCAGCAGCAGCGCAGCATCGAGGCCGAGCGATCGGTTGCTCAGCAGCTGGACTACGACGACTGGCTGAAGCAGGACAAGCGCCACCCGCACGACGCCGCGCACCAGGGCCTGCACGCCTTCAAGCCGACGCCGGCCGGCGCGCTGATCGACCCCGGCATCACATCCTTCGTTGGCTCGACGATCTGGCTGCAGGCGCACCGGCAGAGCGAACTGCGCTTCCGGCCTGCGCAGGACGCCACCGGCCTGCAGCGCTTCGGCAGCGTGTCGGTGGCCTGGGTGCTGCAGGTGCTGGGGCCGCTGCTGGTCATCGTGCTCGGCTACGGCGCCTTCGCCGCTGAACGCGAACAAGGCACCTTGCGCCAGGCGCTGAGCCTTGGGGTGGCGCCGCGCCAGCTGCTGTGGGGCAAGGCGCTGGCACAAGCTGCAGCGCTGGCGCTGTGCCTGCTGCCGGCACCGCTGGCCGCGGCCGCCGCGATGATCACGCAAGGCGGCGTGGACGGCGCCGTGCGCCTGGCCGCGATGGCGCTGGGCTACACCCTGTACTTCGGCATCTGGGTGCTGGGCGTGCTGGCCGTGTCGGCGCTGGTGCCCGGCACGCGCCTGGCGCTGGTGCTGCTGCTGTCGCTGTGGATCGTCAACGTGACGCTGGCGCCGCGCGTCGCGTCCGACCTGGCGCGCGAGGCCTGGCCCAGTCCATCACGCCAGACCTTCAACGAGTCGCTGGACGGCGACCTGGGCGCGAGCTACGAACGCGCCTGGCGCGCGCAGCTGGGCACGGACAAGCGCTGGGGCGCCGAGCTGCCGCTGAGCCGCTGGGGCATTGCGCTGCGCGTCGACGACCAGGCCGGCTACGGCGTCACCGACCGCCATTTCGGCCAGCTGTGGGATTCGTTCGCGCAGCAGCAGCGTGCACAGGAATGGACCGGCCTGGCCGTGCCGCTGCTCGCGCTGCGCGCCTGGTCGATGGGCGTGGCCGGCACGGACTTCGCGGCCCATCGTCACTTCTCGGTGGCCGCCGAGAGACACCGGCGCCTGATGCAGGACCTGATCAGCGACGACCTGGTGGCCAACGCCGACACGCGCGGCCAGGGTCACTTCACTTACCAGGCCGGCCCTGTGTTCTGGGCCAAGGTGCCGCCGTTCCACTACCACCCGCCCACCGCACGCGCGGCGATCGGCGACAACCTGCTCAGCCTGGGCGTGCTGGCGGTGCCGCTGCTGATGGCCGCGCTGTTTGCGGGTTGGGCAGTCGGGGTGAGGAAGCCATGAGCCCCGCCCGGACGGCCGAAGGGGCTCGACCTCCGCTCGCCGTGGAGGCGCGAAGCGCCAGGAGTGCCCTATGAACCGCCTTGTCCTCGTCTTCCTCCACGAAGCCCGCGTGCTGTGGGCTGACCGCAGCCTGTGGCTGGTGTGCGGCGTGCTGGCCTTGCTGCTGGGCTTCGGCCTGCACAACGGCCTGGCCGAAACCGCCGTGCGCGAGCAGGTGGTGCAGCGCATCCAGGCCCAGGAGCCGCAGCGTGAGGCCGCCAACATCGAGCGCCTGCGCCGCGTGCTGGCCGGCCAGGAGCAGCCCGACCCCTTCGCCAACCCGGCCGACCCCGCTTCCATCGGCGGCGGCATGGGCGCGCGCCACGCGGTGATGCCCTACCGCGCGCTGGCGCCGCTGGCGCTGGGCCAGTCGGACATGCAGCCGAACTACTACCGCGTCAGCACCCGCAGCCGCGCCAGCTTCATGGACGACACCGAACTGGAGAGCCCCTGGCACCTGCTCAGCGGCCCCTTCGATCCGCTGTTCGTCATCGTCTACCTGATGCCGCTGGCGATCCTGGCGCTGAGCTGGAACCTGCTGTCGGCCGAGCGCGAACGGGGCACGCTGAAGCTGCTGCTGTCGCTGGAAGCCATTGCGGCGCTGCTGCAGCGCCGGGGCCCGGTGGATGCCGCCGCC
>CBFGPX010000256.1:0-6144 GCA_965650725.1 uncultured Comamonadaceae bacterium
GCTGAAGGGCGGCGCGCTGCGCTCGCTGGCCGGTGCCAAGCGCGGCGCCGTCGTGCGCGTGCTGGAGGGCCAGGGCGGCCAGTGGCTGCTGAGCCAGACGCCGCAGGCCGAGGGCGCCGTCGTCACGCTGGACCCGCAAAGCGGCGCCATCCGCGCGCTGGTGGGCGGCTTCGACTTCACGCGCAACCAGTTCAACTCGGCCACGCAGGCCTGGCGCCAGCCGGGCTCGGCCTTCAAGCCCTTCGTCTACTCGGCGCTGCTGGACCAGGGTGCCTGGGCCGGCACGCTGGTCAGCGACCAGCCCTTCGAGCAGGGCGACTGGGCGCCGCGCAACTACGACGGCACCTACGAAGAGGCGCTGACACTGCGCGAGGCGCTGGCGCGCTCCAAGAACATGGTCACCATCCGCGTGGCACAGGCGCTGGGGCCGCAGCGCGTGCGCGCCTGGTCCGGCCGCTTCGGGCTGGACGAGGACAAGCAGCCGCTGAACCTGACCCTCGCGCTGGGCAGCGGTGCCGTCACGCCGCTGCAGATGGCGCAGGCCTATGCCGTGTTTGCCAACCAGGGCCAACTGCCCACCGGCTGGCTGATCCAGCGCGTGCAGGACGCGCAGGGCGAGGTGATCTGGCAGGCCGACCCGCCCAAGGCCCGCCAGGCCATCAGCCCGCGCAACGCCTTCATGACGGCGCAGCTGCTGGCCGCCGTGACGCGCGAGGGCACCGGCGCCCGCGCCAGCAGCCTGCTGGGCCGCTGGGACCTGTACGGCAAGACCGGCACCACCAACGACGCCATCGACGCCTGGTTCTGCGGCTTCCAGGCCGCGCGCGCCGGGGCGGTGTGGATTGGCTATCCGACCCCGAAGTCGCTGGGCGAGCGCGAGAGCGGCGGCGGCCTGGCGCTGCCGGTCTGGGCCGCGACCATGGCGGTCGCGCTCAGGGGCCAGCCCAACACGCAGATCGCGCCGCCCGAGCAAGGGTTGGTGAAGGTGGGCGACGACTGGTTCTACGAGGAGTTCGCGGGCGAGCTGGCGATCGCGCGCATCGGCGTTGCCGCAGCGCCGGCCGACGCAGCGTCGGCCGCTGCGTCGGAGCCTGCGGCCCCTTGAGCCGCGACAGGACGCAACGCGGGTAACAGTTTCCTGGCTGCCCGGCGTGGCCCTAGAGTGGCCGTCGTCAACACTGCGCTCATCACCATGCTTCGTTCGCCACTCGTCCTTACCTGCTTTGTCCTGCTGCTGGCCGGCTGTGCCTCGGTGCGCGACGGCAGACCGGTGCCGGTTCCGGTGACGGCGCGAATGGCCCAGGCGGCGTCCGTGGCGGGCGTGGCCGAGGAAAGCTTCGGCAAGCCCAACTGGGGGCGTCAGGGCGAGTTCATGCTGGGCGGCCAGCGCGTGCGCTACGAGCGTGGCGCCGAGCGGCTGGCGCTGTTCGAGCCGCTGGCGGCCGAGCTCAAGACGGCGCTGCGCTTCAGCGGGGCCGGCCCGGGCGGCGACGGCGCCAGCACCTGCGAAGCCTGGACCCCGCAGCAGAGCGCCAACGGCCGTGCGGCCGGCCCCAGGCCCTGGGTGCTGAGCTGCCGCTGGGGCAGCGCGCCCGCGGCCATGTTGCAGATCGGCGAGGGCCAGCAGCGCGGCGGCGTGCTGAGCCGCGAGGGCGCCTACCGCCGCGGCGACCTGACGCTGGGCCTGCGCTCCGTGCACCTGCTGGAGGGCAGCCGCACGCCGCAGACGCCGGCCGTGGGCTACGAGATGCTGCACCAGGGTACGGTGGTGGGCAGTCTGGACGTCAGCGGCGCCACGCCCCGGCTGCGCCGCCCCGACCCTGCCACGCCGCTGGGCCGCGCCGTCGCCGAGGCGGCACTGGCGCTCGCGCTGGTCTCAGAGCCCGCCGCGTTGCGCTGAACACCACCGTGCCGGCAGTCACGGGTGAGGACTGGCATCCTCGCACCGGCCGCCTAGAGTGCGTTGTTTCGACGACAGCGATGAGGTGGTGAATGCGATATCCAGTGACGGTTGCCGGTGCGTTGTTGGCCCTGCTGGCCGGCTGCGGCGTGGTGCGCGAGGCGCGCATGGCGCAGCCCGCATCGCTGGCCGCGGTGCCCGAGGAGTCCTTCGGCAAGCCGGGCTGGGGGCGCAAGGGCGAGTTCGAGCTGCGTGGCCAGCGCGTGCGCTACGACCGTGGGGCTGACCGGCTGTCGCTGTTCGATACGCTGGCCACCGGCCGCGCGCCGCTGCGCTACACGTGGGCCGGCCCGGCCGGCGACAGCGAGGCCGATTGCACGGCGCGCCAGACCGAGGTGACGGCCAGGTTGCTGGCGTTGGCCACCAAGCCCTGGACGCTGAACTGCCGCTGGCGTGGCGCCTCCGATGCCGCACTGCAGATCGGCGAAGGCCGGGTGCAGTGGGGCCAGCAGACGCGCGAGGGCAGCTACCAGCGCGGCGCGCTGACGCTGGGCCTGCGCTCCGTGCACCGCCTGGAAGGCAGCGCGCTCGCGACGGCGGCGCCGGTGGGCTACGAGATGCTGCAGGGCGGCGAGGTGGTCGGCAGCGTGGACCTGAGCCGCGGCGTGCCGCACCTGCGGCGCCCCGACCCCGGCACGCCGCTGGGCCAGGCGGTCACCGAGGCCGCGCTGGCGCTGGCGCTGGTGTGGGAGCCGACCTGATCAGGGCTTCTCGGCGAGTGCCTTCAGGTGGGCCAGGCCGGCATCGAAGTCCGGCCCCACCATCTTGTCCATGAACAGGCCCATCCAGCGGTAGACCGGATTGGCGCCCATGTCGCCGTTCATGGTCCAGGTGACCTGGGTGCCGCCGCCGTTGGGCTCCAGCCGCAGCTCGCCGGTGGAGGTGGTGCCGAAGTCCGGGAAGAACAGTTCGTAGCCCAGCCGCCTGCCCGGCTCGGCCGTCGTGAACGTCATGCGGCCGTCGCCCTCGGTCTTGCTCTTCCAGGCCCAGACGGCGCCCGGGCCCGAGGCCGGGCCGCTGTACTCGATGGCCATGGCCGGGTCGCGGCGGTTCCAGACGCTCCACGCTTTCCAGCCGCGCGGGTCCGCCACCAGCGCGTAGATCTTGTCGGGCGCCGCGTTGATGACCACGCTGCGCGACAGGCTGAACCGGGGCGACAGCAGCAGCCCGCCTCCCACCAGCAGGGCCAGCAGCACGACGACGAGGACCAGCAGCAGCTTCAGCGCTTTCATGGCGTCTCCAGCAAAGAGGGCGTGATGACACTGTGGGCGCCGCGCGGCGCCCGCACAATCGGCACAACTCCCCGAGCATCCTCATGACTGCTGACGCCAACCTCGCTGCTGCCTACGCCGAACAGGGCTACCTCGTCATCCCGGGCTTCAAGCGTGCCGAAGACATCGCCGCGCTGCGCGAGCGCGCGCTGCAGATCGTCGAGGCCTTCGACCCCGGCGAGCAGCGCCCCGTCTTCACGACCGAGGAGCAGCAGCGCCACGTGGACGACTACTTCCTCGACAGCGGCGACCAGGTGCGCTGCTTCTTCGAGGAGGAGGCCTTCGACGCCGAAGGCCGGTTGCGCGTGCCCAAGGAGCTGGCCATCAACAAGATAGGCCACGCGATGCACGACCTGGACCCGGTGTTCAGCGCCTTCTCCAAGGGCGAGGAGTTGCGCGGCGTGGCGGCGGCGCTGGGCCTCGCGCGGCCGCAGGTCTGGCAGAGCATGTTCATCTTCAAGCAGCCCGGCATCGGCGGCGAGGTGCGCTGGCACCAGGACGCCAGCTTCTTCGAGAGCGACCCCATCACGGTGACGACCTTCTGGTTCGCGCTGGAGGACGCCACGCTGCACAACGGCTGCCTGTGGACCGAGCCCGGCGGCCACCGCGGCGCGCGCGGCGTGCTGCGCGAGCGCTTCGTGCGCGAGGGCCGCAAGGCCTGGATGGAGGCGGTGGACGCGACGCCCTGGCCCGCCGCGGATTCGCGGCAGGCCATCCCGCTGGAGGTGGAGGCCGGCTCGCTGGTGGTCTTCCACGGTCTGCTGCCGCACTACTCGGCGGCCAACCGCTCGGACAAGTCGCGCCATGCCTACACGCTGCACGTGACGGACGCGGGCAGCCGCTACTCGCCGCGCAACTGGCTGCAGCGTGACGCGACCCTGCCGGTGCGGGGCTTCTGACGCCGCCGCACATGTCCGCGCGGCTCGCTGTCCTACAAGGAGAGGCAGCCTGGGCCTTCAAGCGGTCCGTGCCGCCGTCCCAAGAATGGTCTCCATCGCAACCGTCGATTCGCGACGCAGGAGGCCCAGATGAAGTTCCCCAAGTCCGTGCACCCGGAAGGTTGGCTTGACCACATCGAGAAGGGCCGCGAGCCGACGCTGGCGTCGGCTCGCCCCGCCGGCGCGCCGCTGAAGCCGCGCACGCCGCGCCCGTCAGCCAAGATCCGGGCGACCGATCCGCTGGGCTGGGTGTCGCCCGAGCCCATGGCCGCGCCCGGCGCCGGCCCGGTACGCCGCTCGGGCCATGCCATGCCCTGGGTCGTGGGCGTGGGTGCCGGCGCGGCGCTGATCGTCCTGGCGGCGAGCATGTCGCGCCAGTCCCCCACGCCGGCTGCAGCCGAGCTGCCACCCCTCGTCACCGGCCAGGTGGCGCCGCCGGCCGATGCCGCCTCGTCGCCCGAGGACGTGCTGCTGGCCGAGGCGCCCGCCGCCGCCGGCGCGGTGGCCGCCGAGCCGGCGCCCCAGGTCGCCGCGGTCTCCAAGCCCGTCGAAACGCCCAAGCCGGTCGTTGCTCCCAAGGTCGAGGCGCCTGCCCCGGTGGCCCGCACGCTGATGCCGCTGCCCGAGACGCTGGCCCTGGCTGAGCCGCCACCGGCCCTGCAGCCTGAGCCAGCTCCGGCCACGCCCGTCGTGACGCCGCCGTCGGCCGAGCCGCTGGTGCTGGCCCAACAGACCAACCCCGTGACGCCGCCCGCGGCCGTTCCCGAGGACACCGGTATCACGATCAAGGTGCGCGAGGCCCTGGCCTCCGACTCGACACTTGCCGTCGTGCCCATCGCGGTCAGCACGGACCATGGCATCGTGAAGCTGGAGGGCCAGGCGCCCGATGCCCAGACCAAGGAACGCGCCACCGTCGTGGCGGCTGCGACCTCCGGCGTGCGCGGCGTGGACAACCGCCTGACATTGCCGGCGGTGACCGTGGGCCAGCTGATGCAGAACGGCGGCAGCTGAGCCGCCACACGTCGCCCGAAAAGCAAAAGGCGCCCTCGGGCGCCTTTTTGCGTGGACGATCCGGGCCTCAGTGGCAGAACTGGTGCCGTGCCGGCGCCAGCTGCGCGTCGGCCAGCGCGTCGTGCGTGAGCTCGCGGGCGGCCTCCAGTTGCAGGCACAGCTCGGTGATGCCGTCGTCACGGCCGCCCACCACCTCGGGCAGCGGCGCGGCGGCCACGTCGGCGGGCAGGTCGGCCAGCGCGCCGATCAGCTGGAACAGCAGTTCCAGGCTGGCTTCGCCGTCTTGCGGCAGGTCGCGCGCGGCGCCCAGGCTGCGGGCCAGGTAGTAGCAGGCTTCGGCGGCGTTGTCGCAGGCCTGAGCCTTCAGCTCCAGCGCGCGGTGGCGGGCCTGCGCCTCTTCGCGGTCGCGCTGGGACTGGACGACCTCATAGGCGCCCAGGTCGGCCGGGACGGCATCTTCAAACGAGAACGCGGCAAGGTCGAGGTCGTGGGCCATGGTTACAACGGGTCGTGAGACGGGGGCATGCTAACGGCGGCGAGGGCGGGCTGTTGCCCCCCCATCCCGGGCGCCGTGGCGTGATCGGCGGCACAAAGTCACGCCGACGCGGCAATTCAAACCTTCTTCCGGGGCCGGGTCCAGCCGGCGATGGCCGCCTGTTTGCCGCGCGCCACAGCGAGGTCGCCGGGGTTGACGTCCTTGGTGATGGTCGATCCGCCGCCGATGGTGGCACCGTTGCCCAGCGTCACCGGCGCGACCAGCACGCAGTTGGAGCCCACGTGCACGTCGTCGCCGATGGTGGTGCGGTGCTTGTTGGCGCCGTCGTAGTTGGCCGTGATGGAGCCGGCGCCGTAGTTGACGCGCTCGCCCACGATGGCGTCGCCGAGATAGGCCAGGTGGTTGGCCTTGGCGCCCTTGGCCAGCGTGGAGTTCTTGACCTCGACGAAGTTGCCGATGTGCACCTCG
>CBFGPX010000257.1:0-6133 GCA_965650725.1 uncultured Comamonadaceae bacterium
CCAGCGTGGCGCTGCTGCTGGTCAGCCAGCCGGACGATGCGAGGCAGGCGACGCGCCGGGCGCCGGGCTGGCCGCGCTAGGGCCGGCGGGCCCCGTCACCACGCGTGCGCCGCGGTCATAGGTCCAGTAGGCCCAGGCCCAGTCCAGCAGCACGACGAAGCGGTTGCGATAGCCGATCAGGAAGTACACGTGGGCGAACAGCCAGAACAGCCACGCGAAGTAGCCCGAGAAGCGCAGCGGCCCGGCCGGCGTGCCCAGGTCCACGACCGCGCTGTGCCGGCCGATGGTGGCCAGGTTGCCGTAGTCGCTGTAGCGAAAGGGCAGGGTGGCCGCGCCGCGCAACTGACGCTGGATGTTGGCCGCGGCGCAGCGGCCCATCTGCTTGGCGCCGGGCGACACGCCGGGCACCGGGCGGGGCTCGCGGCCCGGTGCGTGGCTGTGCGCCGCGGCCAGGTCGCCGATGACCCGGATGCGCGGGTGGCCGGCCAGGCTGAGGTCGGGCTGCACCACCACGCGGCCGGCGCGGTCCAGCGCGCAACCGGTGGCCGCGGCCAGCGCACGGCCCAGCGGCGACGCGGCCACGCCGGCTGCCCAGACGACGCAGCGACTGGCCAGCCGTTCGGCCCCCGCAGCGGTCGTGAAATCCAGTCCTTCGGCGTCGATGCCTGTCACGCGGGCGCCGAGGCGCACCTCCACGCCCAGCGCCGCGAGCTGCTCGCGGGCGCGCTCGCTGAGGGTCTCGGGCATGCTCTGCAGCACGCGCGGGCTGCCTTCCACGAGGACGACGCGGGCCTGGCGCGGGTCGATGTGGCGGAACTCGCCCGGCAGCGTGTGGCGGGCGATCTCGGCAAAGGTGCCGGCCAGCTCCACGCCGGTGGGGCCGGCGCCGACCACGACGAACTGCAGCAGCGCGGCGCGCTTTGCCGGGTCGTCCTCGCCGTTTGCTTCGCGTTCTGCGGCCTCGAACGCCAACAGCACGCGGCGGCGGATCTCGAAGGCGTCGTCCAGCGTCTTCAGCCCCGGCGCAAACGGCGCCCAGTCGTCACGCCCGAAATAGCTGTGCGTGGCGCCGGCGGCGACGATGAGGTGGTCCCAGCGCAGCTGCGCGCCGTCCTTCAGCGTGACCGTCTGCGCCGCGGCGTCGATGGCGGTGACCTCGCCCAGCAGCGTCTTCACGTTGGGCTGGCGCCGGAACAGATGGCGTATCGGCGCCGCGATGGACGGGGCCGACAGCCCGGCGGTTGCGACCTGGTACAGCAGCGGCTGGAACAGGTGGTGGTTGGTCTTGTCGACGACGGTGATGTCGACGTCGGCGGCACGCAGCGCGCGCGCCGCCTCCAGGCCGCCGAAGCCGCAGCCGATGATGAGGACTTGGGGACGCATGCGGGCCATGCTAGCCGTTGCTGTTGCGGTGCAGCATGCGTGTGCTGCATGGCCTTGCAAGCCGCCGGCATCGCGATGCCGGCGCGGCCCCGGGTCAGCAGCGGCTGTTGTTCACCAGGGCCTGCAGCCCCGCCTGGTCCAGGATGCGCAGCTGGCGTTGCTTGACTTCCATCAGCCCGTCCTCCTGGAACTTGGAGAAGGTGCGGCTGACGGTTTCGAGCTTCAGGCCCAGGTAGCTGCCGATTTCCTCGCGCGTCATGCGCAGCACCAGGCTGGAGGCGGAGAAGCCGCGTGCCTGCAGACGTTGCGTCAGGTTCAGCAGGAAGGCGGCCAGCCGCTCCTCGGCGCGCATATTGCCCAGCAGCAGCATGACGCCATGGTCGCGCACGATCTCGCGGCTCATGATCTTGTGGAAGGAGTGCTGCAGCGAGGTGAACTCGCGCGACAGGTCTTCCAACTGGTTGTAGGGGATGACGCAGACCGAGGAGTCCTCCAGCGCGACGGCGTCGCAGTGGTGGTGGTCGCTGCTGATGCCGTCCAGCCCCAGCAGCTCGCCAGCCATCTGGAAGCCGGTGACCTGGTCGCGGCCGTCCTCGCTGCCCACGCAAGTCTTGAAGAAGCCGGTGCGCACGGCGTACAGCGCCTCGAAGCGCTCGCCGTTGCGGAACAGATGGTCGCCGCGCGGCACGACGCGACGCTTGGCGATGAGGCCGTCCAGCTGATCCAGCTCGCTGGAGTTCAGGCCCACGGGCAGGCACAGCTCGCGCAGGTTGCAGCTGGAGCAGGCAACCTTGAGAGGCTCGATGGCAGCGGGGGAGGGCAGCGTCATGTCGGGCATTATCGACATGCGGGACGCGGGCGTGGTGCTCATCAACATAGCGTTTGTGGGGTTGCGTCAACTGGGACTCATTCTTGGCCGGTCGGCCCGCTGCGCACTTGATGTGGATCAAGACCCGCAGCCACGCCCCTGGGCAAAGTGACTCACATGGCTGCTGTCACCGACCGACCCCTGGACCCCGACCTGCTGCGCCGTCACGACGTGGCCGGTCCGCGCTACACCTCCTACCCGACCGCCGATCGCTTCGTCGAGGCGCACCAGGCGCCCCAGCACCTGCAGGCGTTGGCGCAGCGCGGCGTGGCCCAGCCGCTGTCGGTCTATGTGCACATCCCGTTCTGCGAACAGCTGTGCTACTACTGCGCCTGCAACAAGATCATCACCAAACACCACGAACGAGCGGCGCCCTACCTGGCCGCGCTGGATGCGGAGATGGATCTGGTGGTCGCGGCGTTGGGCGGGCATGCGCCGGTGTCGCAGCTGCACCTGGGTGGCGGTTCGCCCACCTTCCTGTCCGACGCGGAGCTGGGTGCGCTGATGGCCTCGTTGCGCCGCCACTTCCGGCTGCTGCCGGGGGCGGAGCTGTCCATCGAGGTGGACCCGCGCACGGTCGATGCCGGCCGGCTGGCGCACCTGAAGGCACTGGGCTTCAACCGGTTGTCCTTCGGCGTGCAGGACTTCGACCCCGCCGTACAGAAGGCCGTGCATCGCGTGCAGCCGCTGGCGTCCGTGGCGGCGTTGATGCAGTCCGCCCGCGAGCTGGGCTTTGCGTCCATCAGCGTGGACCTGATCTACGGCCTGCCGCAGCAGACGCCCACCAGCTTCGCGCGCACCATCGAGCAGGTCGCGGAGCTGCGACCTGACCGCATCGCGATGTATGCCTACGCCCACCTGCCGCAGCGCTTCAAGCCGCAGCGCCGCATCGTGGCCGAGTTGCTGCCGCCGGCGGGCGACAAGCTGGCCATGCTGTCCGGCGCGATCAGCAAGCTGCTGGGCGAGGGCTATGCCTACATCGGCATGGACCATTTCGCGCTGCCCGACGACCCGCTGGCTGTCGCCAAGCGGCAGGGCCTGCTGCATCGCAACTTCCAGGGCTATTCCACGCAGCCGGACTGCGACCTGATCGGACTGGGCGTGTCGGCCATCAGCCGCGTCGGCGCGACCTATGCGCAGAACGCGAAGACGCTGCCCGAGTACGAGGATGCGCTGAACCAGCGCCACCTGCCCATCCAGCGCGGCCTGGCGCTGACGCGCGACGACTTGCTGCGTCGCGCCGTGATCATGGCGCTGATGTGCCAGGGCCGGCTGGAGTTCGAGTCCATCGCGGCCTCCCACCTGGTGGACGTGCCGCGCTATTTCGCGGCCGAACTGGAGCGGCTGGAGCCGCTGGCGGAGCAGGGACTGGTCGTGCTTGAGCCGGGCGCCATCCAGGTGACGCCGCTGGGCTGGTATTTCGTGCGTGCCGTGGCCATGGTCTTCGACCGCTACTGCCAGACGGACGCCAGCCGCGAGCGCTTCTCCAAGATCATCTAAGGTTGTCGTGAACGCTGCGCTGGTCGCCTCCGTCGTGCTGATGGGCCTGGCTGGCATCCCGCACTGCGCGGCGATGTGCAGCGCGCCCTGCGCGCTGGCGGGCGGCCCCAGGCCGTTCCGGCTGCTGGCCGGCCGGCTGGTGGCCTACACCGCCGGCGGCGCCTTGGCGGCGGCGTCCACGGAGGTGCTGGCGCGCGCCTCCAGCAGCGTCGCGCTGCTGCAGCCGGCCTGGGCGCTGCTGCAGGCGGCGTTGCTGCTGCTGGGCCTGAGTCTGCTGCTGCGTGGCCGCGTGCCGGCCTGGCTGGGCGCGGTGCGCTGGCGTCCGCAGCCGCGTCATGCCTTCGTGACGGGGCTGGCCTGGGTGGCGATGCCCTGCGGGCTGCTGCATGCGGCGCTGCTGCTGGCGGCGCTGTCGGGCTCCGTGCTGGGGGGCGCCACGGCCATGGCCGGTTTTGCGCTGGCCAGCACGCCGGGCCTGGTCATCGCGCCGCTGTGGCGGGCGCGGCTGCTGCGCCGCGGCGGTGATGGGGCGACGCCGGCGCTGCGCCTGGCCGGGCTGACGCTGGCGCTGGGCGCGGGCTGGGGGCTGGTGCATGGCATCTGGCAGCAGGTCGCGCTGCTCTGCTGACGGGCCATAAACTCGCGCGGTTTCGTTTTTGTCCCTCCGCGGAGCCCACAAGACATGTACCAGCACATCCAGGTGCCCGAAGGCGGCCAGAAGATCACGGCCAATGCCGACTTCTCGCTGAACGTGCCCGACCATCCCATCATTCCCTTCATCGAGGGTGACGGCACGGGCCTGGATATCACGCCGGTGATGCTGAGGGTGGTGGATGCGGCCGTGGCCAAGGCCTATGGCGGTGCGCGCCGCATCCACTGGATGGAGATCTATGCCGGTGAGAAGAGTACGCGGGTGTACGGCCCCGACCTGTGGCTGCCCGAGGAGACGTTGCAGGTCGTGAAGGACTACCTCGTCGCCATCAAGGGCCCGCTGACCACGCCGGTGGGTGGCGGCATCCGCTCGCTGAACGTCACGCTGCGCCAGGAGCTGGATCTCTACGTCTGCCAGCGGCCCGTGCGCTATTTCGCCGGCGTGCCCAGCCCGGTGAAGGAGCCCCACAAGGTCGACATGGTCATCTTCCGCGAGAACTCGGAGGACATCTATGCCGGCATCGAGTACGAGGCCGGCAGCGACAAGGCCAGGAAGCTCATCGCCTTCCTGCGCGACGAGATGGGAGCCAAGAAGCTGCGCTTCCCCGACAGTTCGGCGCTGGGCATCAAGCCGGTGTCGCGCGAGGGTACCGAGCGGCTGGTGCGCAAGGCCATCCAGTACGCCATCGATCACGACAAGCCCAGTGTGACCGTCGTGCACAAGGGCAACATCATGAAGTTCACTGAAGGTGCCTTCCGTGACTGGGCCTACGCGCTGGCGCAGAAGGAGTTCGGCGCCCAGCCCATCGACGGCGGCCCGTGGTGCCGGCTGAAGAATCCGCGCACGGGCAAGACCATCACGATCAAGGACGTGATTGCCGACGCCTTCCTGCAGCAGATCATCCTGCGGCCGGCCGAGTACAGCGTCATCGCGACGCTGAACCTGAACGGCGACTACATCTCCGACGCGCTGGCCGCGCAGGTGGGCGGCATCGGCATTGCGCCGGGCGCCAACATGAGCGACTCGGTCGCGATGTTCGAGGCCACGCACGGCACCTCGCCCAAGTACGCCGGCAAGGACTATGTGAACCCGGGCTCGCTGATCCTGTCCGCCGAGATGATGTTGCGCCACATGGGCTGGCGCGAGGCGGCCGACCTCATCATCAGCTCGATGGAGAAGGCGGTGCTGAGCAAGAAGGTGACCTACGACTTCGCGCGGCTGATGGACGGCGCGACGCAGGTGTCGTGCTCCGGCTTCGGTCAGGTCATGATCGACCAGATGGAGTGATCCCGCCGGGTGCTGCCCGAGGAGCAAGCCGCAGGCCCCGCCTCCGAGGAACGCGGGGCTTTTTGTTGCCCGCCACAAAAAGCAACCCCGGCGTTGGGCCGGGGTCGGGGGGGCGATCGTGGTGCTTCACGAGGCGCCCGGTAAGCGGGCATTGCAGGAGGCAAACGCCTAGTGTCCGACTTTATGGAATGTGTCGGCCGATTGCCTTTCTGGTGGATTGCAGGGGCCTTCGCGGCGTGAAAAGCGGGCGCTATTCGGGGCAAAAACAAGAAGGGGCGCCCTTGGGCGCCCCCTCGCAGCTCTTGCCGAGGATCAGGCCAGCGTCTGCAGCACCGCGTTGAAGGTCGCGCTGGGGCGCATGACCACGTCCAGCTTGGCGGTGTCCGGCAGGAAGTAGCCACCGATGTCCGCCGGCTTGCCCTGGACTTCCTTCAGCTCGGCGG
>CBFGPX010000258.1:0-6128 GCA_965650725.1 uncultured Comamonadaceae bacterium
CAGGATGACGCCCGGCGTGTGCGTGCCGTAGTAGCCCTGGCCGATGAAGCTCTTGTAGACCTTGTTCTTGCCGGCGATGGCCTTCAGCTCTGCCAGCGCGCCAGCCTCGGTGATGGGCGCGGGCAGCTTCATGCCTTGCGAGCGGCGGATGGACTGGGGCACCACCGCGTCGATCAACGCGGTGCGGCTGGCCACGCCGACGGCGGCACACATCAGGGATTCATCGACGGCATCCGGCCCGATGTGGCGGGCGTGGAATTCGGAAGCGTCTTCGAGTTGGGAGAGCGGCGTCGGCATGGCAGGGCTACTTCGAGGATTTACAGGGTCTTCAGCAGGGCGTCGTAGGCGGTGGCGTCCATCAGCGCGTCGAGCTGGGCGGGGTTGCTCAGCTTGACCTTGAAGAACCAGCCGGCCTTCAGCGGGTCGGAGTTGGCCAGGGCGGGGTCGTCGCGCAGGGCTTCGTTGACCTCGGTGATCTCGCCGTCCACGGGCATGTAGACGTCGGCCGCAGCCTTCACGGATTCGACGACGCCGGCGACTTCCTTCTCGGCGTAGGTCTTGCCCACTTCGGGCAGGTCCACGAAGACCACATCGCCCAGCGCGTCCTGCGCGTGCATGGTGATGCCGACGGTCGCGGTGCCGTCACCGTGGACGTCCAGCCATTCGTGGTCGGGGGTGTACTTGATGGACATGCTTAACCTCGGTAGTAGCGGTTGGGGGTGAAGGGGGTGGCGGAGACGACCATGGGCGTGCGCTTGTCGCGCACGATGGCGAAGACTTCGGTGCCGATGGCCGCGTGGTCCTTGGCCAGGTAGGCGAGGGCGACCGGCTGATTGACGGTCGGGCCCAGCGTGCCGCTGGTGACGACGCCGATGTCGGTGCCGTCTGCGGTGACGATCCTGGCGCCTTCACGCACGGGCATGCGCTCCTTGCCGACCAGGCCCACGCGCTTGCGGGCGGCGCCATTGGCGAGCTGTTCGTCGATGACAGCCGCGCCCGGGTAGCCACCGGCACGCGCACCGCCGGCGCGGCGCACCTTCTGGATGGCCCAGGTGATGGAGGCTTCGACCGGCGTGGTCGTGGTGTCGATGTCGTGGCCGTACAGGCACAGGCCGGCTTCCAGTCGCAGCGAGTCGCGCGCGCCCAGGCCGATGGGCTTGACCTCGGCATGGCTCAGCAGCTTGCGGGCGAGTGCCACGGCATCGTCCTGATGCACGGAAATTTCGTAGCCGTCTTCGCCGGTGTAGCCCGAGCGGGTCAGGAAGGTGGCTATGCCGTCGAGCTGGAAGAAGCCGCCGGTCATGAAGGTCAGCTTGGCGACGTCGGGGTTCAGGCGGCTCAGCACCGTGACGGCCTCGGGGCCTTGCAGCGCCAGCAATGCACGCTCGGGCACGGGAATGACTTCGCAGCGCGAGCCAATGTGCTTTTGCATGTGAGCGATGTCTTGCTCCTTGCAACCCGCGTTCACGACGACGAACAGGTCGTCGGGGCGACGGCACACCATCAGGTCGTCCAGCAGGCCACCTTGTTCGTTCGTGAACAGCGCGTAGCGTTGCTTGAACACGCCCAGGTCGATGATGTCCACCGGCACCAGCGTTTCCAGCGCAGCGGCGGCGTCGGCGCCGACGAGGCGTACCTGGCCCATGTGCGACACGTCGAACAGGCCGGCGGCGGCGCGCGTGTGCTTGTGCTCGGCCATCACGCCGGTGGGGTATTGCACCGGCATGTCGTAGCCGGCGAAGGGCACCATCTTGGCGCCGAGTTCGACGTGGAGGGCGTGAAGAGGCGTTTGCAGCAGGGAGGACATCAGAAGCTCCGACGGATTTCGGGTTTGGATGTCCTCGCTGTCCCTGGTACTTGAGAGATTGACCCCCGGCGAATCGCCTTGGGCTTGCCCCTTCAGTGGGCCGGTTCAGGGACCGGCCTCTCTCCAGTGAGGAACGCGCCGAGTGTCTGTCACCCGCCGCGTCTTGTCAGTCCTTCTGCCTGAGCGTTGTTGCGCCTTCGGCGGCCCCCAAACTGCACCGGGGCGCTCTCCTGACGGGCGGCATTCTAGCCCTCAGTCGCCATGGTCATGACCATGTCCCGTCTCCAGCGCGTGGCTGTCCACCGGCATGGTCTTGCCGTCGGCACCGTCGAAGAACAACGGCTTGCGCGCCTTGGGCGCCGGGGCGATCTGGTTCAGCGTGGCGGCGTCGTACAGGCGGCCGTTCTGCATGACCTGCGCGATGCGATCGCTCTGGCGGATGTCGGCCAGCGGGTCGCCGGCGATGACGACGAGGTCGGCCAGCTTGCCGGGTTCGATGGAGCCCAGGTCCTTGTCGAAGCCGAAATTGCGGGCCGGGTTGATGGTCGCGGCGCGCAGCGCGTCGTGCGGGCTCATGCCGCCCAGCGCCAGCATCCACATCTCCCAGTGCGCACCCAGGCCCTCGCGCTGGCCGTGCGCGCCGATCATCACGTTGACGCCGGCCTTGGCCAGCTCGTTCGTCGTGCGGGCGACCTTCAGGATGTTGAAGTCCTCCTCGGGCGCGGTTTCCCGGCGGATGGCGCGCGGCTCCAGCACGGCGCGCGGCACATAGCGGCTCAGCAGCGGATGCTTCCAGACCTCCGTGCGGGCGTACCAGTAATGCTCGCCGTCCAGGCCGCCGTAGCCGACGTTGAGCGTCGGGTTGTAGCCCACGGCGTTCTGGCGCCAGAGCTGCTTCACGTCGTCCCACACATCGGCCAGCGGCAGCGAGTGCTCCACGGTGGTGTGGCCGTCGATGACCATGCTCATGTTCATCTGGAACAGCGAGCCGCCTTCGGGCACCACCATGACGCCGGTCTGGCGGCCGGCTTCCAGCACCTGCTGGCGCTGGTCGCGGCGCGGCTGCTGATAGCTCTTCACGCTGATGGCGCCTTCGGCCTTCTGGCGGTTCAGGTGCGTCAGCGCATCGTCCAGCCCGTTGACGATGGCCGTGATGGGCGTCCGGGCGCCGTAGAGGATGCTGCCGGTCGAGTAGATGCGCGGGCCCAGCACGACACCGGCACGCTGCATTTCGGCCTGCGTGAACACGGCGGCGTTCAGGTTGCTGGGGTCGTGCAGCGTCGTCACGCCGAAGGCCAGCGACGCGAGGTTGACCCAGCTTTGCTGCGGGATCAGCCCGCCGTCGTTCATGGAACCGTGCCAGTGGCCGTCGATGAAGCCCGGCACGATGGTCTTGCCGCTGGCATCGATGCGTTTCGCGTCGGCGGGAATGGCGATGTCCTTGCCGACGGCCACGATGCGGTTTCCGTCGATGACGACAGTGCCGCCTTCAATGACTTCATCGCCCTTCATCGTCACGAGGCGCGCGCCGGTCAGCGCGATCTTGCCGGCGGGCTTGTCGCTGGCCTGCTGGAAGCCGATCTTCTGCGCGCTCGCCTTGTCCTTGCCGGTCGCGCTGGCGGTGAACAGCTCATCACCCAGCGTGAAGTGCAGGCGCCGGGCATCACCGCTCCAGTGCAGCGAGTGTCCAGCGTTGACGTCCAGCTGGCGCACGGGCAGCGCGTCCATCTTGGCGCCCACCGTCAGCACCTTGCCGGCCTGGCCCTGCACGCCGGGCAGCGGCGACACATAGGCATGGAAGCGCTCAACGAAGCCCAGCCACTGGCCGTCGGGCGACACGCTGTACTCGCTGGCGAAGTCGCTGCGCGCGATCTCGGTCTCGCTGCGGTCGTGCAGGTTCAGGCGCATCAGCGAGAAGCGCTGGTCCACCTCGCTGGGGCTGCTGACCCTGGTGAAGAACAGCTCGTCGTTCTTCGCGCCGAAATGCGCGCCCTGGCCGTCCTTGGCGATGCGCTCCGTCTTGCCGGAGCCGTCGGCCGCGGCGACGTAGAGACCGGTGTCCAGGCTGTGCCAGGGGCTGGTCAGGCCGCCGCCCTTGATCTTGCGATAGACCAGTTGCCGGCCATCCGGCGACAGCCGCGGTTCCAGGTACTTGCCCGGCTCCTTGATGAGCACTGTCTCCTTGCCGGTGGCGATGTCGAGGCGGCGAATGGTCCCCTGCGTGTCGTCGCGCCATGTGGCGTAGACGAGACTCCGGCCGTCGCGGGCCCAGTGCGGCGCCAGCTCGAAGGCGTCGGCCTGCTTCGTCAACCGGCGCGGCTGGCCATCGGGCAGGTCCTTGATGTAGAGCGCCCCCAACGCGGCATAGACCACCCGCTTGCCGTCCGGCGACACCTGTGCGCCGCGCAGCTGGCGCACGGCGAACTGCTCCGGCGCCACCTCCTGCGCGAAGCGCATGGGCTCGCGCATCTCGCGCGTGTCCTTCACATGGAAGGGGATCTCGGCCGCCGACCCCTTGAACGGGTCCACGCGCCAGATGCGGCCCTCGGCCCAGACGACGATCTCCTGGCTGCCCGGCATCCACGCGAAGCCGGGGTAGACGCCCCACATCGCCCAGATCTCCTGCAGGTCGCGCGACAGCCCGCTCCAGGCGGGCCGCTCCACGCCCGTGGCAAGGTCCTTCAGGAACAGCGTGCTCTGGTTTCGCACGCGGCGCACGAAGGCCAGGTACTTGCCGTCGGGCGAGGGCGTGGGCCGCACCGCGCCGCCAGGGCCTTGCACGAAGGGCTCGACCGAGCCGTCCGACAAGTCCTGGCGGAAGATCTTGTAGATCTCGCCGTTGCTGTCTTTGTTGTACTCGAAGACGCGGCCGGCCGTCGTGTCCTGCGAGTAGTACAGGTACTTGCCATCCGGCGACATGGCCGGCTCGCCCAGGTCCTTCTGCCAGTTGGGCTTCTCGTTGAGTTGCAGGCCCTTGTTCTTGGCGGCGTCGCCGTCGACGTGGAACAGCCAGATCTCGCCCGAGCCGGCACTGCGCGTGCCGGTGTAGTGCTTGCGGGCCAGCAGGTACTTGCCGCTGGGGTGCCAGACCGGGTTGTTCAGCAGCCGGAAGTCTTCCTTCGTGACCGCACGGGCGCCGCTGCCGTCCACGTTCATGACCCATACGTTGTCGCCGCCGCCGGCGTCGCTGAGGAAGGCGATCTGCTTGCCGTCGGGTGAGAAGCGCGCCTGCTGCTCCCAGGCGATGGAGTGGGTCAGCGCCTTGGCCTCGCCGCCGGCGATGGGCAGCGTGTAGAGGTCGCCCAGCAGGTCGAACAGAACAGTCTTGCCGTCGGGGCTGACGTCCACGCTCATCCACGTGCCGGTCTTCACGTCGATGGTCGCCGTCTTGGGCGTGCCCGGCGGCGCGTTGACGTTCCAGGGCGCAGGCTTGGGAGCTTCCTGGGCGTTGGCGGCCAGGGCGGCGGTCAGCAGCAGGGCGGGGGCGGCGGTCAGACGACGGGACATGGAGAAGGTGTTGGGGTGACCAAAACCTTCGATGCTAACGAAGGAAGGCTTGCCTTCCGGTTGTCACGTCTGCGTCAGGGCCAGAGCCACCAGACGATCAGCCCGCCGAAGACGACCCACTGGATCGCGTAGTAGGCGAACCGGCTCTTCGCCTTGATGCGCTTGCCGAACAGGCGCACCTGCTGCACGTAGGCGAACAGCCGGTTGATGCCGCCTGTGCGGTCGGTTTCGGAGTTGGGGGCCGATGCGGCACGGATCAGCGTGTTGCTGATGAAGTGGTTGAACCAGCGCGCCACCGGGTTGTTCAGAGGCCGCTCGACGTCGCAGAACAGGATGATGCGCATCGTGTTCGACTGGTTCTCGGCGTAGTGGAGGTAGGTCTCGTCGAAGATGACGCCCTCGCCATCGCGCCAGGAGTAGCGTTCGCCGTCCACCGAGATGTAGCAGCTGTCGGCATTGGGCGTCACCAGCCCGAGGTGGTAGCGCACCGAGCCGGCGAACGGGTCGCGGTGCGTGACCAGGCGGCCGCCGGGCGGCAGCGCGGCGAACATCGCGGCCTTCACGGTCGGGATGCGCTGCAGCAGGCCGGTTGTCACCGGGCACAACTCCTTCGCCGAAGCATGCGCGTCGTCGTACCACTTCAGGTGGAAGCGCGTCCAGCCGGTCTTGAAGAAGCTGTTGAAACCGGCGTCGTTGTACTTGTCGCTCTTCTTGATCTCGCCGGCGTCGGCCAGCTTGAAGGCCTCGGCGCGGATGTCCTGCCAGTGGTCCTGCAGCAGCTTCAGCTCCGGAAAGCCCGACACCGGCAGGTAGG
>CBFGPX010000259.1:0-6117 GCA_965650725.1 uncultured Comamonadaceae bacterium
ATCCTGCTCTACAAGCCGGCCGGCGTGCCGGTGGGCGAGGACCAGGCCGCCCACGTCGAGGTGACCCGCGAGGTCGGTCGGCGCTTCAACCGGCTGTACGCGGCCGACGCGCCCGTGTTCGTCGAGCCCCAGGCCCTGCTGACCGAGACCGCCCGCGTGCCCGGGCTGGACGGCCAGAAGATGAGCAAGAGCGCGGACAACGCCATCGCCATGCGCGACGCGCCCGAGGTGACGGCCACCAAGATCCGCACCATGCCCACCGACCCGCAGCGCGTGCGCCGCACCGATGCCGGCGACCCAGCGCGTTGCCCCGTCTGGCCGCTGCATGTCATCTACACCGACGACGCCACGCGCGCCGCCTGCGAGACCGGCTGCCGCACCGCCGGCATCGGCTGCCTGGACTGCAAGCAACCGCTGATCGAAGCCATCCAGAAGCAGCAGGCGCCCTGGCGTGAACGCGCTGCAGCACTGGACCTGCAGCAGGTGAAGTGGACGCTGGAGCTAGGCACCGAGCGCGCCCGTGCGGTCGCGCGCAAGACGCTGCGCGAAGTGCGCGCGGCGATGGGGCTGGTCGCTTGAATCGCGAAACCATTCATGTGACGGACCTCGAAGCCGCCATCAACTGGTGGCGCGAGCGTTCGCCCTCGCCCGACGGCGTCAGCGCCGCCCCCGAGGTACGTGCGCTGGCCGAAGGCTATGCGCTGCTGGCCTGGACGCGCGCCACCGAGCTGGACGTCGATGCGCTGAGCGACCGGGCCCTCGGCGCCTGGCTGGCCTGGTACGAGACCACGCCGGACTCGCCCTGCATCGCCATCTGCTCCACCGCGCAGGGCGACCCGGTCTGCAAGGGCTGCGGCCGGACCTTCGACGAGGTGCAGCACTGGCCCGCGCTCGACCCCTTCGAAAAGCGCGAGGTCTGGCACCGGATCACGCTGGAAGCCACGGCCTGGCGCTTCAACCGCTACGCGGAGCGCGCCGCGCGATGACTGCCGGCAGCCGCATCCGCTTTGCCGACAGCGTCGGCCGCCTCATCCCGCAGGCCTGGCCCGTGCTGGTGGGCCAGCTCGCCGTGATGATGTTCAGCACGGTGGACACGCTGATGATGGGCCGCGTGGGCCCGCAGGACCTGGCCGCGCTGGCGGTGGGCTCGGCGGTCTACGTGTCCATCTTCGTGGGCCTGATGGGCGTGGTGCTGGCCGTTGGGCCTATCGCGGGCCGGCAGTTCGGCGCCGACGACCTGCCGGGCGCGGGCCGCAGCTTCGTGCAGGCGCAGTGGCTGGCCGTGCTGCTGTGCGTACCGGGCTGCCTGATGCTGTGGTTCCCCGACCCCTTCATCTGGCTGGCACAGCTGGACGCCACGCAGGCAGACAAGGTCCGTGCCTACACCCGCCCCGAGGCCTTCGCGCTGCCGGCCGCGCTGCTGTTCACGGCCTTCCGCGGCTTCTCGACGGCGGTCAGCCGGCCCAAGGCCGTCATGGCCATGCAGCTGACGGGCCTGGTCGCCAAGGTGCCGCTGAATGCACTGCTGGTGTTCGGCTGGGGCCCCATCCCGGCCATGGGCGTGGCCGGCTGCGGCTGGGCCACCGCCATCGCAATGATCGGCCAGGCCGTCGTCGCACTGGTGCTGCTGCGGCGCGACGGCTTCTACCGCCCCTTCCGCATCGCGCCCCTGTGGCAGACGCGACCGGACGGGCGCGATCTGCTGGGCCTGGTGCGCCTGGGCCTGCCCATGGGTGGCTCCATCCTGGTGGAGGTGACCGGCTTCACCTTCATGGCCTTTTTCATCGCCCGGCTGGGCGCCACGCCGGTGGCCGGCCATCAGATCGCGGTCAACCTAGTCGCCATGATGTTCATGACCGCTCTGGCGCTGGCCACGGCCGCCGGCACGCTGGTGGCCCAGCACCTCGGCGCGGGTGACAAGGGCGCGGCGCGCACCGTCGGCCGCCACGCGATGACGCTGGCCGTGCTGGTGGCCGCCGGGCTGGGCGCCATCGTCGCGCTGGCCCGCGAGCCCATCGTGGCGCTGTACACGTCCAACCCCGAGGCCGCCGCCGCGGCGCTGCCGCTGCTGGTGTGGGTGTGGTTCTTCCACCTCGGCGACGCGCTGCAGACCGTGGCGGCCTACGTGCTGCGCGCCTACCAGGTGGCCACGCTGCCCATGGTCATCTACGTCGTCGCGCTGTGGGGCCTGGGCATAGGCGGCGGCTACTTCCTGGCCTTTGGCCAGGGCGGCGCCGGCGCGGTGGGGTTCTGGCAGGCGGCAACGGCCGGCCTGCTGGCCGCGGCGCTGCTGCTCAGCCTGCTGCTGAAGCGGGTGTTTGACGAGAACCGCTGATCAGCCGCGGGCCGCGGGCAGGAACAGCACGAAGCGGCTGCCACCGCCGTCGCGCGCCAGGCAGCGCACGCTGCCACCGTGGCGCTCGGCGATCTGCTTGACCAGACTCAGCCCCAGGCCCACCCCCCCCACCATCTCGGCATGACCGGGCAGGCGGTAGAAGGGCTCGAAGATGCGTTCGCGCAGCTCGGCCGGCACGCCGGGGCCGCGGTCCGCGACGACCAGCTCGTAGCCGCCCGCCACCGGCCGCAGGCCCAGCGTCACCTCGGGGCCGCCGTAGCGCCGCGCGTTCTCCAGCAGGTTGCGCAGCGCGCGGCGCAGCAAGCGCTCCTGGCCGTCCACGCGTGCCGCATCTGTCTCGGGCTCGAAGACCACGTCGACGCGCGCAGCCTCCTCGGCCCCCAGCGCCAGCAGCTCCACCACCTCGGTGTCGCCCACGCCGCTGCCGGCCTCCAGGCGGCTGGCCAGCAGCACCTCTTCCACCAGCGCGTCCAGCTCGGCGATGTTGACGTCGATCTCGCGCGCCAGGCGCTCACGCTGCGGCGGCGAGGCCTCGTCCAGCATGGCGAACGCCATCTTCAGCCGTGCCAGTGGTGAGCGCAGTTCATGGCTGGCGTTGGCCAGCAGCGTCTGGTGCGAGCGCAGCAGCGTCTCGATGCGGCCTGCGGCTTGGTTGAAGCTGGCCGCCAGCGCCGCGACCTCGTCGCGGCCGCCGTCGTCCACGCGCAGATGGAGCTGGCCCGCGCCGAAGCGCTCCACGCCGCGCTTGAGCGCCTCCAGGCGCCGCGTCAGCCGGCGCACGACCGGATAGGCCCCCACCGCGACGCCCACGAACAGCAGCACCAGCACGATGGCCAGCGTTGAAACCTGCGGCGCCCCCGGTGCGCCGGCCCGCACGGTCCACGGCCCGCTCCACAGGCCCTCGTCGGCACGCGCGGGGCGCGGAGCTGCAACAGGCTGCCCCTGGCCGCCCGGCCCCTGGGGGGCGCTGGCGCCGGGCGGGCCCGCCGGGGGTCGGATGGTGCGGACCAGGTCGAGGTTGCGGCCGTCGCCCAGGCTGGCGCGCACGACGACGGCGCCGGGATCGTCAACGCGGCGCAGGAAGGAGGCCGTCGCGGCGACGCGGCCTTCGCCGTCCTCCAGCGCCAGCGGCATGCGCAGCCGCCCGGCCCACTCCTTGAACTGCTCGGCCTGCTGCTGGCGCGAGGCGCTGGCCGGCGGCAACGCCAGCCGCAGCAGGTCGGCGATCGCGTTCAGGCGCTCATTGGCCGCGATCTCGACGTTGCCGCGCTCCTGCTCGATGTGGCGCTGGAACAGCCAGGCCGAACCAAAGGCGAACGCCAGCAGCAGCGCCACCAGCGTCAGGTAGATGCGAACGTAGAGGGACTTCAAATCAGGCGCTGTCCGAGTCGGCGTCCTGCTTGCGCGCAAAGACGTAGCCCGCGCCGCGCACGGTCAGCACGCGCCGCGGCGTCTTGGGGTCGTCCTCGATGACGGCGCGGATGCGCGAGATGTGCACGTCGATGGAGCGGTCGAAGGCCTCCAGCGGGTGCCCCTTCAGCGCATCCATGATCTGGTCGCGGCTGAGCACGCGGCCGGGGCTTTGCGCCAGCACGACCAGCAGGTCGAACTGGTGGCTGGTCAGGTCGCAGATCTTGCCGTCCAGTCGCGCCACGCGGGCGGCCAGGTCGATCTCCAGGCGGCCGAAGCGCAGCACCTCGTCGCCGTCCAGTTTGGGCTCCAGCCGGCGCAGCAGTGCCTTGATGCGCGCCTGCAGTTCGCGCGGCTCGAAGGGCTTGGCGAGGTAGTCGTCCGCGCCCAGCTCCAGGCCCAGGATGCGGTCCATGGGCTCGCCACGCGCCGACAGCATCAGCACCGGCTGGTGGCGCCAGCGCGTGTCGCCACGCAACCAGCGGCAGAAGTCCAGGCCATCGCCGTCGGGCAGCATGATGTCCAGCACGATGAGTTCGAAACGGCCCTGCGCCAGCACATCGCGCGCCTGGGCCAGGCTGCCGGCCGTGCTGACCTCGAAGCCGGCGTTGCGCAGGTAGTCGCCCACCATGCCGGTCAGGCGGGCATCGTCATCGATCAGCAGCAGTCGAGCAGTCATCACCGGGGCCAACGAAGAGAACGAGGGCCGGCGCACTTCGGCGCCGGGAGTACGGGCCTCAAGCATCGCAGAACTCCCAGGCGGCACCGAATCAGCGGGATTGGCGCTCGGCCATGCGGGCCTGGCGCTTCTTCAGGGTCTCGCCGATCTTGGCGCGCTGCTCGGGGGTCAGCACGCGCGCGGCCTCGATGCTGGCCTGGCTCATGCGCTTGGCGGCCGCCTCGTGCTGGGCGCTGATCTGCGCGCGCACGGCTTCGATGGCCGCGGCATCGATGTTGGTCGCCGTGTACAGCGTGACCAGCTGTTCGTGCAGCTTGCGGCCGTTGTCGCGCTGACCGGCGAGATCCTGTTGGGCCTGCTTGAAGATGGCCTTGATCTGGCTGCGCTGCGCATCGGTCGCATTGACCCGTTCGAGCAGGTGGCCCATAGAACCGCCGAAAGGACCCGGGGCCATCATGGCCGGGCCGCCACGCTGATGCCCGCCGGGGCCGCCGTGGCCGCCCGCATGGGCAGCGGCGCTGCCCAGGGCCAGCACCGTCGCCACGGCACCGATGCGGAACAGGTTCGGAATCTGGAAGGCTTTCATCAGGGGTCTCCTGGAAGAAGAGTGAGTGAGGTGATCTTCCAGGGTCCCTGTGTGCCGTCTTTAGGGGCGGGGTAAAGAACTGTGTCGCGTTGTCGCGCCCAGGCTTCCCGCCCCTTCGCCATCACTTGATGGGCTTGAAGCGCATGCGCTTCGGACGCGCACCTTCCTCGCCCAGGCGCTTCTTCTTGTCGGCCTCGTACTCGTGGAAGTTGCCGTCGAAGAAGAACCACTGCGAGTCGCCCTCGCAAGCCAGGATGTGCGTGCAGATGCGGTCCAGGAACCAGCGGTCATGGCTGATGACCATGGCCGAGCCGGCGAACTCCAGCAAGGCCTCTTCCAGCGCGCGCAGGGTTTCGACGTCGAGGTCGTTGGACGGTTCGTCCAGCATCAGCACGTTGCCGCCCTGGGCCAGCGTCTTGGCCAGGTGCAGGCGGCCGCGTTCACCGCCCGACAGCGAACCCACCAGCTTCTGCTGGTCGTTGCCCTTGAAGTTGAAGCGGCCGAGGTAGGCGCGGCTGGGCATGACGAACTTGCCGACGACGATGTTGTCCAGGCCGCCGGACACGTCTTCCCACACGGTTTTCTCGGCCGCCAGGCTGGCGCGGCTCTGGTCCACGAAGGCCAGCTTGGCGGTCTTGCCGATCTTGACGGTGCCCGAGTCCGGCTGCTCCACGCCCTGGATCATGCGGAACAGCGTCGACTTGCCGGCGCCGTTGGGGCCGATGATGCCGACGATGGCGCCGGCCGGCACCTTGAAGCTCAGGTTGTCGATCAGCACGCGGTCGCCGAAGCTCTTGCTGACGTTCTCGAACTCGATGACCTCATTGCCCAGGCGGTCCGCCACGGGAATGAAGATCTCGTTGGTCTCGTTGCGCTTCTGGTATTCGACGTCGCTCAGTTCCTCGAAGCGGGCCAGACGCGCCTTGCTCTTGGCCTGGCGGCCCTTGGCGTTGGAGCGCACCCACTTCAGCTCTTCCTTCATCGCCTTGGCGCGGGCGTCTTCGCTCTTCTGCTCCTGTTCCAGGCGGCGCTCCTTCTGGTCCAGCCAGTCGGAGTAGTTGCCCTTCCAGGGGATGCCGTGGCCGC
>CBFGPX010000260.1:0-6090 GCA_965650725.1 uncultured Comamonadaceae bacterium
CATGGTCGGCGAGTTCCCCGAGCTGCAGGGCATCATGGGCGGCTACTACGCCCGCCACGAGGGCCTGCGCGACGGCGTCGCCATCGCCATCGAGGACCACTACAAGCCCCGCTTCGCCGGCGACGCACTGCCGCGCAACCACACCGGCACCGTCGTGGCGCTGGCCGACAAGCTGGAGACGCTGGTGGGCCTGTTCGGCATCGGCCAGCTGCCGACCGGCGACAAGGACCCGTTCGCGCTGCGCCGCCACGCGCTGGGCGTCATCCGCATCCTCGTCGAGAAGAACCTGCCGCTGGAGCTGCCCGCGCTGATCGATGCCGCCGTGCCGGCCTTCGGCGAGCTGATCGCGAACCCGCGCGAGGCGTTGCTGAGCTTCTTTGCCGACCGCCTGGCCGTGAGCCTGCGCGACCAGGGCTACAGCGCCCAGGAAGTCGACGCCGTGCTGGCGCTCAACCCCACGCGCCTGGGCGATGTGCCCAAGCGCCTGCTGGCCGTGCGCGCTTTCGCGGCCTTGGCTGAGGCCGCCTCGCTGGCCGCCGCCAACAAGCGCGTCGGCAACATCCTGAAGAAGATCGACGGCGAACTGCCCACCGAGGTGAAGTCCGATCTGCTGAGAGAACCCGCTGAGCAAGCCCTGGCACATCAACTTGCCTTCGTGGCGCCTGACGCTGACCGCTTGTTCGAGCAGCACGACTACACCGGCTCGCTGAAGACCCTGGCCGCGCTGAAAGGCCCGGTCGACGCGTTCTTCGACGATGTGATGGTCAACGCCGAAGACCCGGCCCTGCGCGCCAACCGCCTCGCGCTGCTGGGCCGTCTGCACGCCGCCATGAACCGCGTCGCCGACCTGTCGCGCCTGGCCAGCTGAGCACCTGACCGATGCCGCGCAACGAGCCCGTGCACATGAAGCTGGTCATCCTCGGCCGGGATGGCACGCTCAACCGCTACCGCGACGACCACGTCAAGGCCCCCGAGGAGCTGGACCCGCTGCCGGGCGCGATGGAGGCCGTCGCGCGGCTGAACCACGCCGGCTGGCATACGGTGCTGGCGACCAACCAGGCCGGCATCGGCCGCGGCCTGCTGGACATGGCGTCGCTGAACGCCGTGCACCTGCGGCTGAACCAGTTGCTGGCCGAGAAGGGCGGGCGGCTGGACGCCGCCTTCTTCTGCCCGCACACGCCGGAGGAAGGCTGCGACTGCCGCAAGCCGCTGCCCGGCCTCATCAAGCAGATCGGCGAGCGCTTCGATGTCGAGCTGCCCGAGGTCCACATGGTCGGCGCGTCGCTGACCGACCTGCTGACCGCCAAGGCCGCGGGCTGCATCCCCCACCTGGTGCTGACCGGCCCGCTGGGTTATCTCGAAGCCGGCCAACTGGCCGAGCTGCTGGTGGCCGTGCCGCATGCGCGCGTGCACGATGACCTGGCATCCTGTGCCGAAGCCATCGTCCAGGAGGAGCGTCGCCGTGTCGCCGAGCAGCGCGGCCAGACCCTGGCACCCGATACCCAGGCCGGAGACCTGTTCTGATGTCCACGTTGTTGAGCGCCATCCGCTCGCTGATCTTTGTCCTCGTCCTGATCGTGACGGTGATCCCCTGGGCGATGGGCGTGCTGCTGCTGTCCATCTTCCGCCGCGGCGACCCGGTGTACTGGGCCTGCGCCGGCTGGCTCAAGGTCGCCATCTGGAGCGCGCGCTGGATCTGCGGCATCCGCTGGCGCATCACTGGGGCTGAGAACCTGCCGCCCGCCGAGGACCGCCGCGCCGGCGTCGTGCTGCTGTCCAAGCACCAGAGTACCTGGGAGACCTTCGCCTACCCCGCGCTGCTGAGCCATCCGCTGGCCTACGTGTTCAAGCGCGAACTGCTGTACGTGCCCTTCTTCGGCTGGGCAATGGCGCGCATGGACATGATCCACATCGACCGCGGCCGCCGCACCGAGGCCTGGAACAAGGTGCTGAAGCAGGGCAAGCGCCTGGGCGCGCAGGGCAACTGGGTCATCATGTTCCCGGAAGGCACGCGCATCGCGCGCGGCGAGGTCGGCGACTACAAGACCGGCGGCACCCGCCTGGCCATCGAGGCCGGCCTGCCCGTCGTGCCCATCGCCGCGACGGCCGCACGCTGCTGGCCGCGCAAGAGCTTTCTGCTGAAACCGGGCGTCGTGGACATTTCCATCGGCAAGCAGATCCGCCCCGAAGGCCGCGAGCCGGGCGATCTGATGCGCGAAGTGAAGGACTGGATCGAGAGCGAGATGCGCCGCCTCGACCCGGAGGCCTACACCAACCCTTCGCCCGCCGGCGTCGCCGGCACCGCCAACCAGCACTGAAACCCATGCCGCCCAAGCGCCCGGCACCGCTCCTGCACGACAGCCAGCTGTCGCTGTTCGACGTGGCGCCGGAGATCACGCCCGCCGAGCCCGGCGCACCGCGCTCGCGCCGCGAGCTGTGGCTGGGCCAGCACCGCGTGGGCTACGAACTGAAGCGCGCACGCCGCCGCTCCATCGGCTTCGTCGTCGGCCCGCAGGGCTTGCGCGTCAGCGCGCCACGCTGGGTGCCCATCGCCGAGATCGAGCGCGCGCTGCATCACAAGGGCGACTGGATATTGCGCAAGCTGGTCGAGCAGCGCGAGCGCCAGCAGCGCATCCAGGCCTCACGCATCGAGTGGCTGGACGGCGGTCGCGTGCCCTATCTGGGCGAGGCGTTGACGCTGGTGCTGGCGCCCGCCGAGCGCGAAGTCGTGTGGGACGGCGCCGCGCGCGAGCTGCGCCTGCCGCTGCCCGGTGGTGCGTCGGCCGAGCAGGTGCGCGACCTGGCGCAGTCCTGGCTGCAGGCGCGCGCGAAAGAGGACTTCCTGCCGCGCTGCCGGCATTTCGCCGACCAGCTCGGCGTGGCGATGAAGTCGCTGCGCCTGTCATCCGCCCAGACCCGCTGGGGCAGCGCCAGCGCGGACGGCTCCATCCGCCTGAACTGGCGGCTCATCCATTTCGCGCCGGCCATCATCGATTACGTCGTCGCCCATGAACTCGCCCACCTGCGCGAGATGAACCACAGCCCCGCGTTCTGGGACACCGTGCGCTCCGTGCTGCCCGACTTCGAGCGCTCGCGCGACGCGCTGCGCGAAGAGTCCATCGTGGCGCAGTGAGCCGCGTGTGAATATTCCCGCGCCCGCATGGCCGCGGCGCGCTCACGTTCAGCAACACTTCGGCCCAACGCTGTCATCACAGGTGCCCAGGCCGGTCCAGCCGGTGGGAGCAGAGGCACCGGGCTGAGCCGAACCGCCGCCGCACGATCCCCATCGTCGGCGGCGTTTCTTTTGGCACCAGGATGATGCGTGCCGGGTGCACAATCGTTCGGCAGTGCCTCAGCTCCCCCGATCCCGCGCCACGGCGTCGCCCCTCACCTCAGCAGGCCGCGTAACGCGCCGCCTCATCGTGCAGGCGCCGCTGCTGGCCGTGGCGGGTGCGCAGGCGGCGCCGCCGCTGAAGGTGGTCTACCCGGCCCCGGAGTCCCCGCAGGACCACCGCTCGCTGGACCTGGTCGCGCTGCTGCGGGCGGCGCTGCAACGCACCGAGGCCAGCCATGGCCCTTTCGAGCTGGCGCCGGCACAGACCGCCGCCAGCGAGGATCGCCAGTTGCTCAGCATGGAACAGGGCCGGCTGCCCAACGTGGTCTGGGCCTCCTCCACCCCGGAGCGCGAGCAGCGCCTGCGGGCCATACGCATCCCGCTGCGCAAGGGCCTGCTGGGTTTTCGCATCGCGCTGATCCACCGCGACCGCCAGGCCCAGTTCCGCCGCATCCGCACGGTGGCCGACCTGCGCGCCTACGCGCTGGGGCAGGGGCCCAACTGGCCCGAGGCGCAGATGTACCGGCGACTGGGCTTCCAGGTGCAGACGGGCAACTACGAGGCCTTGTTCCGCATGCTGGTCAGCGGTCGCTTCGACCTCTTCCCGCGCGGCGTCAACGAGGTCTTCGGCGAACTCGCCGCCCGCCAGGCCGACCTGCCCGAGCTGGCCATCGAGGAATCGCTGCTGATCCACTATCCCCTGCCCTACTACTTCTTCGTCAGCCGCGACAACGCGGGCCTGGCGCGCCGCATCGAGCAAGGCCTGCGGGCCATGCTGCAGGACGGCAGCTTCGACGCCCATTTCTGGCACCACCACGGCGAGGCGCTGCGCCAGGCCCGCCTGGGCGAGCGGCGCGTGCTGCGGCTGGACAACCCGCTGCTGCCGCCCGACACGCCGCTGCGCGACGGCCGGCTCTGGTTCGACCCGAAGGCGGCTCAGCCCGCCCGGAAGCGGTAGACGCCGTCGGCGCCCAGCTCGCGCTGCAGTTCGCCCTTCAGCCACAGCGCGTGCAGGTGGGCGATGGCCTCGCCCATCGCGAACGTGGTCTGGTGCAGGTCCAGCTTGCGCTTGAACAGCACCGTCAGCAATCCGGCCGCATGGGTGGGTTCCGCGCGGCAGGCCGCCATCACCTCGGCCAGGCGCTCGTCGTGGTGCTCGCGCAATTGGGCTATGCGCTGATGCAGGCCCGTGAACGGCTTGCCATGCGAGGGCAACACCAGCGCATCGGCCGGCAGCTCCAGGTAGCGCCGCAGTGACTGCAGGTACAGCGTCAGCGGATCGGCCTCGGGCTCCACGTCGACGACCGACACGTTGGTGGAGATGCGCGGCAGCACCATGTCGCCGGAGATCAACAGCTTCGCCTCCTCGCAGAACAGGCTGATGTGCTCGGGCGCATGGCCATAGCCGGCGATGCAGCGCCAGGTGCGGCCGCCGATCTGCACCTCGGTGCCATCCATCAGCCGGCGGTAGCTGGCCGGCACGGCCGGCACCATCTTCGGGTAGTAGTCGGCACGGGCGCGGATCTTGTCCAGCGAGTCCGGGTCGCTCAGCCCGTGGCTGCCGAAGAAGGCCGCGGCCGACGCGCCGCCCATGCCCACCGTGGAGCCGCTGGCCAGCCGCGCCAGGTTGAAGTCGGTCGCGCTCATCCACAGGCGACAGTTCCACTTCTCGGTCAGCCAGTGCGCCAGGCCCAGGTGGTCGGGGTGGAAATGCGTGGCCATGACGCGCAGCACCGGCAGACCGTCCAGTCGCTCGGCAAAAACCGTCTCCCAGTTCGCCCGCGTGTCGTCGCTGGTGATGCCGCAATCCACGATGGTCCAGCCCTCGCGGCCGTCGATGCGGTCGCGAAGCAGCCACAGGTTGATGTGGTCCAGCGCAAACGGCAGGCCCATGCGCACCCAGCGCAGGCCGGGCGCGAGGTCCAGCGCCTCGCCGGGCTGGGGCAGGGTTTCGCCCAGGGGGTAGTGGAGTTCGGATTCGCGTGGATTGCCCATGGCCGCTCTAGACTGACGTTTACGTCAATTGAGTGTAGCCATGCCCCCCCGCCGATCTGTCACCGCCGCGACCGAAGCGCCGCAGCCGACCTTCACGATCACGGAACTCGCCGCCGAGTTCGACATCACGCCCCGCGCCATCCGCTTCTACGAGGAGGCTGGCCTGCTGGAGCCCGGCCGAAAGGGTCGCAACCGCGTCTACACGCCGCGCGACCGCACGCGGCTGAAGCTGACGCTGCGCGGCAAGCGCCTGGGCCTGGCGCTGCAGGAGATCAAGCAACTGGTGGACATGTACGACAGCCAGGCCAGCGCCGCGCCGCAGCTGCGCGCCTTCCTGGGCATGCTGGCCCAGCACCGCGAGCAGCTGGAGCAGCAGCGCGACGACATCGAGGTCACGCTGGCCGAGATCCAGCAGCACGAGAAGCGCTGCCGCGCACTGCTGGCCAAGGCCTGAATCCGCTCGACGGAAGTGTTTGATACTGCACGACCTGCGGGGCAAACCCTCGCCTTGGGGGATTGCCGGCCTGATTAGAGTGCGGCCTCCCCGCCCGCCCAAGAACAAGCTTTCAGCGGAGTCGTTGTGAACACACCCGGAGTACGCCCGCCGCAGGCGCTGACCCTGACCGCCCTGGCGGTCGCACTGACGGCCCTGCTGACGCCCCCCCTCGCCAGCGCCCAGACCGATGCCGCCAAGCCCAACGCCGGCCTGGAGCGGGCGCAGAAGGCTGCCGACGCCGTCTTCCACTGGATCAAGCTGAACG
>CBFGPX010000261.1:0-6081 GCA_965650725.1 uncultured Comamonadaceae bacterium
GAGCGGCCCGGCGCTCGGCCCCGCAAGGCACTGACTGATATGTCCCTGACCAACTACCGTGACGTCAGCACGTCCATGAGCGACGTGTCGGCCGGCTTCCAGTTCGAGTTCTATTGCGAGAAGTGCGGCGAGGCCTCGCGCTCCGCCTTCAAGCCCTATCGCAAGGGCCAGATCACGGGCTGGCTGAGCCGCTTCGCGTTCATGTTCTACGACCTCAACAAGGCCAGTCGCGCCACCGGCGCGTTTGCCGAGGCCGGCGGCAGCAGTGCCAAGGCCGAGGCGCTGGAAGAGGCACGAGCCGCCGCGGCGGCGCTGTACGAGCGCTGCACCGGCTGCCGCAAGTGGGTAGGCCGCGAATGCTGGGACGGCCATGCCGGCAGCTGCCGCGACTGCGCCGCCAAGGCCGCCTCCAACGCCAGCGGCGGCCATGGGTCGCAAGGCGGCTACGGCGCTGCCTCGGGCGCCGCCGCCTGCCCCAACTGCCAGACGCCCAGCCAGGGCGGCCGCTTCTGCCACGAATGCGGCTTCGACATGGCCAGCACGCACAAGAGCTGCCCCGCCTGCGGCATCACCCTTCCGCGCTCCGCGCGCTTCTGCACCGATTGCGGCCATGGCTTCTGAAATGACATCAGCCCCCACGCTCACTTCGTTCACTGCCCCCGAGGGGGCGCGTCAGCGCTTTCGGGCGGCCGGGCAGCGCTGACATGACTCCCCAACAAGCCGCCGAAGAGGCCGTCCGTGCCGGCGACCCGCGCACCGCGCTGGTCAAGCTGACCGAGGCCGTGCGCGCCAAGCCGGCCGACCCCAAGCTGCGCACCTTCATGTCGCAGCTGCTCAGCGTGCTGGGCCAGTGGGAACGCGCGCACACGCAGCTCAATGTCGTCGCCGACATGGACAAGCTCGCCATCCCGATGCGCGAGACCGTGGGCCATGCGATCCGCTGCGAGCTGCTGCGCGCGCAGGTGTTCGCCGGCAAGCGCACGCCGGTGGTGTTCGGCCAGCCCGAGGCCTGGGTGGCCCAGCTCATCGAGTCGCTGAAGCAGCAGGGCGAGGGCCACGACCAGCTCGCCGCCGACCTCGCCGCCAAGGCCTTCGAGGCCGCGCCCACCAGCGCCGGCACGCTGGACGGCCAGCGCTTCGAGTGGCTGGCCGACGCCGACTCACGCCTGGGCCCCATCCTGGAGGTGTGCCTGAACGGCCACTACACCTGGGTGCCCTTCCAGCATCTGGCCAAGATCCGCTTCGACGCGCCCGAGGACCTGCGCGACTGCGTCTGGATGCCGGCGCAACTCAGCTTCACCAACGGCGGCAACAGCGTCGCGCTGGTGCCCACGCGCTACGTGGGCTCCGACAAGAGCGAGGACGGCCTCATCAACCTGGCGCGCAAGACCGAATGGACGCCCATTCCAGGTGCAGCCGGCGAGGAGCGCTACACCGGCCTGGGCCAGCGCGTGCTGGCCAGCGACGTGGGCGACCACGACCTGATGGCCATACGCGAGATCGTTTTTGACGTAGCCCAGGCTGCGCCCGACGAGGCTGCCTGATGGCCGGCCTGGGCGCCCAGGACCGGCTCCAGCCCTCGCTGCTCGACCGGCTCACCGACCACGAGCCCGACAGCCGGGTCGAGGCGCTGGACGCCCGCATGCTGACCCGCAAGCAGCTGCGGGAGGCCGTGCTGCGCGACCTGTCCTGGCTGTTCAACGCGGTCTGCGAGGAACCCGACATCGGCAACCGCGACGACCCCGAGCGCACGGCGCTGTGGAAGAGCGTGCCGCACGCCGCCGACTCGGTGCTGAACTTCGGCATCCTGCCGCTGACCGGCCAGACCATGAGCGTGCACAACTTCCCGCTCATCGAGGCCCAGCTGCGCCAGGCCATCGTGCGCTTCGAGCCGCGACTGGACCCCAACACCGTCGAGGTCCGCATCGCCAACGACATGACCACCGGCATCCGCCCCACCAGCCTGCGCCTGACCATCAAGGGCCAGATGTGGAACCAGCCCGTGCCGCTGGAACTGCTGCTCAGCGCCGACGTGGACGTGGACACCGGCCAGGCCGCCGTGCGCGACCTGCGGAACTAGACCTCACGATGGATCCCCGCCTTCTCCGCTACTACAACCAGGAACTGCGCTACCTCCGCGAGATGGGTGGCGAGTTCGCGCGCGAATTCCCCAAGATCGCCGGCCGCCTCGGCATGGAAGGCCTGGAAGTGGCCGACCCGTATGTCGAGCGGCTGCTGGAGGGCTCGGCCTTCCTGGCCGCGCGCGTGCAGCTCAAGCAGGACGCCGAGTTCCCGCGCCTGGCCCAGGCGCTGCTGGACATCGTCTGCCCCAACCTCGGCGCACCCATCCCGTCCATGCTGGTGGCCAAGCTGGAGCCCAGCAACGACCCCAACCTGATGGCCGGCTTCACGCTGCCGCGCGGCAGCGCGCTGATGTCGCAGCCCACGTCGCTGGGCCCCACGCGCTGCGAGTTCCGCACCGCGCAACCGGTCACGCTGACGCCCATCCAGGTCACGCAGGTCGAGTACTTCCTGAGCGCCACCGACATCAACCTCAGCGGCCTGCCGCTGCGCGAACGCCCCAAGAGCGGCGTGCGCGTGAAGCTGGCGCTGCCCGACGGCATGAGCTTCGCGAAGCTGCCGCTGGACAGCCTGCGCTTCTTCATGGGCGGCCTGCAGGACGTGGCGCTGAAGCTGCACGAGCTGGCCACCTGCCGCTGCGTGGGCGTGCTGGCCGGCCCCGGCGGCAAGGACGCGCGCCGCAACTTCCTGCCGCCCGGCTGGGTGCGCCACGTGGGCCTGTCCGACGACGAGGCCATGCTGCCCGTCACGCTGCGCGGCCTGTCCGGCACGCGGCTGATGCAGGAGTACTTCGCGTTCCCGCAGCGCTTCCTGTTCCTGGACGTGGCCGGCCTGCGCGCCAGCTTCGCGGCCTGCCCCGGCAACAGCTTCGAGCTGGTGCTGCTGTTCGACCGCTACGAGCCCAGCCTGGAGGGTGGCGGCGAGCCGGCCAACTTCAGCCTGAACTGCGTGCCGGCCATCAACCTGTTCGAGCGCCGCGCCGAGCGCATCGCGGTGGACGACAGCAGCACGGCCTTCCAGGTCATCCCGGACCGGCTGGCCGGCAACGACTACGAGGTCTTCGACGTCGCCTCCGTCGCAGGCTTCTCCAACGACAGCGACGAGCTGCAGTTCCTGCCGCTGTTCGACGTGCCGCATGTGGACCCCGGCGGCGCGGCCGGCTACTTCAGCCTGCTGCGCGAGCCGCGCCTGGCCAGCGACCGCGCCAAGCGCGAAGGGCCGCGCTCGGCCTATGTCGGCAGCGAGGTCTTCCTCGCGCTGGTGGACCTGCAACGCGCGCCCTACCGCACCGAGCTGCGCCAGCTGGCGGCCAAGGTGCGCTGCACCAACCGCGACCTGCCGCTATTCATGCCCACCGGGCGCGACCACGGCGGGCTGACGCTGGAGACCCGCGCGCCGGTGGAGGCCATCGCCGTCGTCGCCGGCCCGTCACGGCCGGTCAGCGCCACGCGCGAGGGCCCGCTGGCCTGGCGGCTGCTGTCGCTGCTGTCGCTGAACTACCTGTCGCTGGTGGACGAGGACGCCGAGCGCGGCGCGCTGGCGCTGCGCGAGCTGCTGGGCCTGTTCGGCCAGAGCGCCAACGCCGGCCTGCTGCGCCAGATCGAGGGCGTGCGCTCGGTCGCCACGCGGCCGGTGGTGCGCCGCCACCCGGCGCCGGGCCCCATCGCGTTCGGCCGCGGCCTGGAGGTGCAGGTCACGGTAGACGAGCTGTCCTTCGAGGGCGGCAGCGCCGCGCTGCTGGGCGCCGTGCTGCACCACTACTTCAGCCGCCATGTGTCGATGAACAGCTTCGTGCAGACGCTGCTGGTGTCGCGCACGCGCGGCGAGTTGAAGCGCTGGCATCCGCTGCCCGGCGCGCGGGCCATCCTGTGAACATCTTCGATGCGCTGAAGCAGCGACCGGGCCGTTTCGACCTGTTCCAGGCGCTGCGCCGCATCGAGGCCGCCCACCCCGACAAGCCGCGGCTGGGCGACGCGCTGCGCCCGGGCGATGAGCCGGTGCGCTTCGCCAGCGAGCCGGCGCTGAACTTCGCGCCCACGGCCATCACCAAGCTGGACGCGCGCGACGGCCATGCGCCGCGGCTGGTGCAGCGGGTCATGAGCCTGTTCGGCCCCAACGGCGCGCTGCCCACGCACCTGACCGAGTACGCCCGCGAACGGGCCATGCACCACGGCGACCGCACCTTCGCGGCCTTCGCCGACATGTTGCTGCACCGCTTCGGCCTGCTGTTCTACCGGGCCTGGGCCCGCTCCCACCCGGTGGTGGGCATGGACCGCGGCCGCGACGCCCCCATCGTGCGCCACGTCGGCGCGCTCATCGGCCTGGCCGAGCCGGCGCTGCGCGAGCGCGACGCCCTGGGCGATTTCTCCAAGCTCTACTTCGCCGGCCGCCTGGCCCGCTCGGCCCGCGATGCCGACGGCCTGCAGAGCTGGATCACGCTGCGGTTCAAGGTGCCGGCCCAGGTCCAGCAGTTCAGCGGCCACTGGATGACGCTGGAGCCTGAGGAGCGCACGCGTCTGGTCAGGCACGACGGCGTGGCCCTGGGCCGTGGCGCCATGCTGGGCGGCCAGGTCTGGGACGTGCAGCACAAGTTCCGCATCGAGATCGGCCCCTTGAGCTGGACGGAGTTCCAGGCCTTCCTGCCCTCCGGCCCGCATCTGCCGGCGCTGCAGGCCATGGTGCGCCAGTACGTGGGCCACGAGTTCGAGTGGGACCTTCGCCTGCGACTGAAGCCCGCCGAGGTGCCGGCCTGGCCGCTGGGCCGATCACCCGGCATCGGCCAGCTGGGCCGCAGCGCCTGGCTGAACAGCAAGCGCCCGCGCAGGCGCGCCGACCAGTTGCTGATGAACGTGGAAAGCATCTCCCGGGAACCGCTGGGGCCGTCCTTGGCACCAAAGCACCAGATGTAGCGGAACCGAACGGCGGCCCCGGTCACTTAGCACCGAGGAGAACCGCAAATGACCGACATCAGCCGCCAAGCCCTTTTCGGCAAGCTCAACCCGCTGGCCTACAAATCCGTCGAGGGCGCCACCGTTTTCTGCAAGCTCCGGGGCAACCCCTATGTGGAGCTGGTGCACTGGATCACCCAGCTGCTGGAGAACAACGAGTCCGACGTGGCGGCCATCGTGCGCCACTACGGCCTGGATGCCGCCGTGCTGGCGCGCGACGTGACGACCGCGCTGGACCGCCTGCCGCGCGGGTCGACGTCCATCAGCGACTTCTCCGAGCACATCACGCATGCCATCCAGCAGGCCTGGGTCTATGCCACGTTGATGTACGGTGACGCCCAGGTGCGCAGCGGCCACCTGCTGGTGGCGCTGCTGTCCACCCGAACGCTGCGCGAGGCGCTGTTCGGCATCTCGCGCCAGTTCGAGAAGATCAAGGCAGACGACTTGGCCGACAAGCTGCCGTCCTTGGTCGGCAAGACCGGCGAGGCCGGCCTGGGCGCCACCGACGGCAGCGCGCTGAACGCCGGCCAGCCCGGCCAGGCCGAGGGCGCAATGGCCCCGGCCGCCATGGGCCGCCAGGAGGCGCTGAAGAAGTTCACGGTCGATCTGACCGAGAAGGCGCGCAACGGCGAGATCGACCCGGTGACGGGCCGCGACGACGAGATCCGCCAGATCGTCGACATCCTGATGCGCCGCCGCCAGAACAACCCGCTGCTGACCGGCGAGGCCGGCGTCGGCAAGACGGCCGTCGTCGAAGGCTTCGCGCTGCGCCTGGCGCGCGGCGACGTGCCGCCCAGCATGCAGGGCGTGACGCTCTTGTCGCTGGATATCGGCCTGCTGCAGGCCGGCGCGTCCATGAAGGGCGAGTTCGAGCAGCGCCTGCGCCAGGTCATCGACGAGGTGCAGCAGAGCCCCACGCCCATCATCCTGTTCATCGACGAGATCCACACGCTGGTGGGCGCCGGCGGCGCGGCGGGCACGGGCGACGCGGCAAACCTGCTGAAGCCCGCACTCGCACGCGGCAACCTGCGCACCGTCGGCGCGACCACCT
>CBFGPX010000262.1:0-6078 GCA_965650725.1 uncultured Comamonadaceae bacterium
GCCGGTGGCGTGGAAAGCATCTCCTGCGTGCAGCAGGAAATGAACAAGCACATGCTGAGCGACCCGTCGCTCGTGAAGCTCAAGCCCGAGATCTACTGGAACATGCTGCAGACCGCCGAGAACGTGGCCAAGCGCTACAACATTTCGCGCGAGCGCATGGACCACTACGGTGCCGCCAGCCAGCAGAAGGCTTGCGCTGCGCAGGCCGCCGGGCTGTTCAACGACGAGATGGTCTCGGTGACGACCACCATGGGCGTGGCCGACAAGGTCATGGGCATGATGTCCAAGGAAGTGACCGTCAGCGCCGACGAAGGCCTGCGCGAAGGCACGACCTACGACGGTATCAAGGACCTGCGCTCGGCGGTGCCCGGCGGCCTGGTGACGGCCGGCAACGCCAGCCAGTTCAGCGACGGCGCCGGCGCCTGCGCGCTGGTCAGCGAGCAGTACGCGTCCACGCACAACCTCAAGCCGCTGGGCCGCTTCCTCGGCTTCGCGGTGGCCGGCTGCGAGCCCGACGAGATGGGCATTGGCCCCGTGTTCGCCGTGCCCAAGGTGCTGAAGAAGCTGGGCCTGACGGTCGCCGACATCGACCTGTGGGAGCTGAACGAGGCCTTTGCCGTGCAGGTGCTGTACTGCGCCGACACGCTGGGCATCCCGATGGATCGCCTGAACGTCAACGGCGGCGCGATCGCGGTCGGCCACCCCTACGGCGTGTCGGGCCAGCGCCTGACGGGCCATGCCCTCATCGAAGGCAAGCGCCGCGGCGCCAAGCGCGTCTGCGTGACGATGTGCATCGGCGGCGGCATGGGCGCGGCCGGCGTCTTTGAAGTGTTGTGAGCGTCAGCCCTGACGCGTTCCTGGCGATGGGCCGAGAGGTCCTCGCCACGCAGCCATTCAGCGTGCTGCTCGGCGCCGAGGTGGCGGCGATGTCGCCGGGCCGGGTCGACATGCAGTTGGTGCTGAGACCTGAGCATCTGCAGCAGAACGGCTTCGCCCATGGCGGTGTCGTCAGCTATCTGGCCGATAACGCGCTGACCTTCGCCGGCGGCACCGCGATGCAGGTGCCCGTCGTGACGTCCGAGTTCAAGATCAACTACGTGCGCCCGGCCGTGGGTGAGCGCCTGATCGCCCGTGCCAGCGCCGACGCCGTCAGCAAGACGCAGGCGGTATGCCGCTGCGAGGTCTTCGCGGTGAAGGATGGCGCCGAGAAGCTGTGCGCGCTGGCGCAAGGCACCATCGTCCGGCTCGCCCAAGACAACTGACATCCATGCGTGAGACCCTCGACTTCCTGCTGTTCGACTGGCTGCAGGCCGGTGACCTGACCACGCGCGAGCGTTTCGCCGAACATTCGGCCGAGACCTTCGCCGCCGTGCTCGACACCTGCGAGCGCATCGCCCGCGACAAGTTCGCGCCGTTCAACCGCCTGGCCGACACGCAGGAGCCGCACTTCGACGGCGAGCGCGTGCACCTGCCGCAGGCCACGCACGACGCGACGCGGGCCTATGCCGAGTCCGGCATGCTGGCCGCCGCGCAGGACTACGACGTGGGCGGCATGCAGCTGCCCTGCGTCATCGAGATGGCGGGCAACGCCTTCTTCAGCAAGGCCAGTGTGGCCATGGGCGGCTACGCGATGCTGACCTCCGGCAACGCCAGCCTGCTGATGGCGCACGGCACGCCGCTGCAGCGCGAGGTGTTCGCCAGGAACGAGTTCGCCGGCCGCTGGTTCGGCACCATGTGCCTGTCCGAGCCGCAGGCCGGCTCGTCGCTGTCCGACATCAACACGCGCGCCGAGTTGGAGGAAGAGGGCGATGTACTGGGCGCGCGCTACCGGCTGACCGGCAACAAGATGTGGATCTCCGGCGGCGAGCACGAGATCACCGAGAACATCGTGCACCTGGTGCTGGCCAAGATCCCCGGCCCGGACGGCAAGCTGATTCCCGGCACCAAGGGCATCTCGCTGTTCATCGTGCCGAAGTGGCTGGTGAACGAGCAGGCCGAGCTGACGGGCGAACGCAACGACGTGGCGCTGGCCGGCCTGAACCACAAGCTGGGCTATCGCGGCACGACCAACTGCCTGCTGAACTTCGGCGAAGGCCGCTGGACACCGCGGGGCCGCAAGGGTGCCATTTGCTACCTCGTCGGCAAGCCGGGCGAGGGCCTGCGCGCCATGTTCCACATGATGAACGAGGCGCGCATCGGCGTGGGCCTGGGCGCGGTGATGCTGGGCTATGCGGGCTACGAGGCCAGCCTGGAGTACGCAAAGCAGCGCCCGCAGGGGCGCCCCATGACTGCGGCCGGGAAAGATGCCGCCAGCCCGCAGCGGCCCATCATCGAACACGCCGATGTGCGCCGCATGCTGCTCGCACAGAAGAGCTATGTCGAAGGCGGTCTCGCGCTGGAGCTGTACTGCGCGCGGCTGGTCGACGAGCTGAACACGGGCGACAAGGCGACCGAAGCGCAGGCCGTGCTGGACGTGCTGATCCCCATCGCCAAGAGCTGGCCCAGCGAGTGGTGCCTGGAGGCGAACTCGCTGGCCATCCAGGTGCTGGGCGGCGCGGGCTACACGCGCGACTTCCCGGTGGAACAGTACTGGCGCGACAACCGCCTGAACATGATCCACGAGGGCACGCACGGCATCCAGGCGCTGGACCTGCTAGGCCGCAAGGTGGTGCAGCAGGGCGGGGCTTCACTCTCGGCCACGGCCGCGCGCGTGCAGGCCACCATAGCGCGTGCCATGCAGACCGACTGGAGCCGCGAAGCCAACCAGCTCGCTGCCGCGCTGGCGCAGGTGGGTGGTGCGACGAAGAAGGCCTGGAGCACGGGCCAGCCCGAGGACGCGCTGGCCAACGCCGTGCCCTATCTGCAGGCCTTCGGCCACACGGTGCTGGCCTGGCTGTGGCTGGACATTGCGATGGCCGTGGAAGGCGAGGGCGACTTCGCTCAAGGCAAGCGCGCCGCGGCCCGCTACTTCTTCGCCTACGAACTGCCCAAGATCGGCGCGTGGCTGGACGTCGTCGCGCGCCGCGAGTCGCTGTGCCGCGACATCAAACCCGAGTATTTCTGAGGAGACAGCATGAGCACCAAAGTCCAAGACCTGTTCGACCTGAGCGGCCAGGTGGCCCTGGTCACCGGTGGCTCGCGCGGGCTGGGCCTGCAGATCGCCGAGGCACTGGGCGAAGCCGGCGCCAAGATCATGCTGACCTCGCGCAAGGCGGCCGATCTGGAGGAGGCTGCCGCCCATCTGCAGGCGCGCGGCATCGACGCGCGCTGGATCGCGGCCGACGCGGCCAAGGAAGCCGACGCGCAGCGCGTCGTCGCCGAGACCATGGAGCGGCTTGGCCAGATCGACATCCTCGTCAACAACGCTGGCGCCAGCTGGGGCGCGCCGGCCGAGGACCATCCCATCGAGGCCTGGGACAAGGTCATGAACCTGAACATCCGCAGCCTGTTCGTGTTCGCGCAGGCGGTGGCCAAGGCCAGCATGATCCCGCGCAAGTCCGGCCGCATCATCAACGTCGCGTCCATCGCCGGCCTGTCGGGCAACTCGGGCGTCATGAAGACCATCGCCTACAACACCAGCAAGGGCGCCGCCGTGAACTTCACGCGCGCGCTGGCGGGCGAGTGGGGCGCCTACGGCATCACCGTTAACGCGCTGGCGCCGGGCTTCTTCCCGAGCAAGATGACCCAGGGCCTGCTGGCCGCCGTCGGCGAGGACAAGATGGCCGCCCACGCGCCGCTGAACCGCATCGGCGACGAGGACGACCTGAAGGGCGCGGCGCTGCTGTTCGCTTCGCGTGCGGGCAAACACATCACCGGCCAGATCCTGGCCGTGGACGGCGGTGTGTCGGCCGTTCACGGGGGATGATGGGCGGATGGATTTCCCCGTTCACATCCCCTTCGTCCAGCAACTCGGCTTCCAGCTGCATGCCATCGGTGACGGCGAAGCCGAGCTGCGGCTGACCGTCGCCGAGCAGCACCTGAACTCCTGGCGCGTGGCGCATGGCGGTGTCGTCATGACGCTGCTGGACGTGGCGATGGCCCATGCCGCCCGTAGCGTGAACCGCCATCTGCCCGACCTCGGGCCCGGCGTGGTGACCGTGGAGATGAAGACCAGCTTCATGCGACCCGGCGAGGGCGAACTGCGTGCGGTGGGCAAGCTGCTGCACCGCTCCACGACGATGGCCTTCTGCGAAGGCGCCATCTACGGTGCCGACGACAAGCTGTGCGCGCATGCCACCGGCACCTTCAAGTACCTGCGCGCGCTGCCGGCCGGCCGGCAGCTCAAGGCGCTGGGCGGCGAAGGCGACTGAGCCCCCACATCGCGCGCGGCTTTGATCGGCGCTTTCTGAAACGACGTTCCGATAACGGGCACAATGGCGCCTAGCGCCCGCACCTGTCCTTGCGGCAGGCGCGCGGTTGGCCAGGCCGCCCATCCGGACCCTGATGGTCCTGCCCGATTCGGGATGGCACCTGGCGACGCCCCGCGCGCAGGCCCTCTGGCCTGTGGCGCAGCGGCCCAGCACCCCTTCAGCACCACCCGAAAGCACCCGCCATGAAGATCGCCCTCATCATCGAGAACAGCCAGGCCGCCAAGTCCGAGATCGTCCACAACGCGCTCAAGACCGTCGCCGAGCCGCTGGGCCACCAGGTCCACCACTACGGCATGTACACGCCGGAAGACAAGGCCTCGCTGACCTACGTCATGAACGGCCTGCTCGCCGGTATCCTGCTGAACTCCAAGGCTGCCGACTTCGTCATCACCGGTTGCGGCACCGGCATGGGCTCCATGCTGGCCTGCAACTCCATGCCTGGCGTGTTCTGCGGCCTGGTCATCGACCCGACCGACGCCTTCCTGTTCGGCCAGATCAACGACGGCAACGCCATGTCCATGCCCTACGCGAAGGGCTTCGGCTGGGCCGCCGAGCTGAACCTGCAGGACTGCTACCGCAAGCTGCTGGAGAACGAGCGCGGCGCCGGCTACCCCAAGGAGCGCGCCGCCATCATGGCCAAGAACCGCGGCATCCTGAAGGACCTGAAGGCCGCCTCGTGCAAGGACATGTTGACGGTGCTGAAGACCGTCGACCAGGACCTGCTGAAGGCCGCCGTGTCGGGCGAGAAGTTCCAGGAACTGTTCTTCACGAACTGCCAGGACGACGCGATCGCCGCTCACATCAAGAGCGTCCTCGCCTGATGTGACTCTCGCGACGGTCTCGCGGGCTGCGAGACTGTCGCGATGCCTGTTTCTCCACCTCACCTCACGCTGCGCACGCTGACGCGCGGCGACGGCCTGCTGGGCCTGCGGCCCCGCGGCGCCATCGGCCCGCGCGGCGAGCAGGTGACGGTGGCAACGCTGGCGCGGCGGGATGCCGACGCCGAGCAAACACTTCTCAAGCTGGGCCTTCTCGCCCTCGACCCTGCGCTGCTGCAATGGCGTGGTCCGCCGCTGCCACTTGGTGGCGAATCGCTCTGGACGCTGGTCCAGGAAGAGTTCTTCGGCGACTTCCTTGTCGACAAGGTGCCCGAGCTGCAGGCGCAAGGCTGGCAGGTGACGACCGAACCCGGCTTCGCCCACCACAGCCAGGCCGTCAGCGGCTGGCAACTGGGCGTCAGCGAGGCCGATGACACCGCGCTGCCACCCAGTCGCCGCGTGCAGGGCACGGGCCTGGAGCGCCGGCAGGGCGCCTGGCTGGTCAGCTTGGGGCTGGAGGTGGATGGCGCCCGCATCGATCTCGCGCCGCTGCTGGCCAACCTGCTGCGGCGCGACAAGCGCTGGCTGGATGCGGTTGCCATCGCCGCCATCGCGGACGACGCCATCGTGTCCTTGCGCGCGCCGGGCGGTCGCCGCTATCACGCGACCGCGGCGCCGCTGAAGGCCATCATGCTGGCGCTGCTGGACCTGCTGAAGCCGGTGCAGCTGGAGAAAGGCGAGCCGCTGCGCCTGAACGACTGGGACGCCGCCCGGCTGCGCTGCATCGACGAGGAGTCGCGTGGCCGCTGGCAGATCCACGGCGACGCCGGCCTGCGCGTACTGGCGCAGCGGCTGATTGCCGCGGGCACGCCCGCCGCTTTCGAGCAGCC
>CBFGPX010000263.1:0-6056 GCA_965650725.1 uncultured Comamonadaceae bacterium
GCTCGGAGATGCAGCCGCAGTTCGCCAACATCGCCACGCCCAGCGAGATCGTCGTGTCGACCTCGTTCACGCTGGAGATCGGCGAGACCAGCGGCACCATCTACTTCTGCATCCCGTACTCGACGCTGGAGCCCATCCGCGACGTGCTGTACTCGACGACGGTGGGCGACTCGTCGGAGCCCGACCGCCGCTGGATCAACCTGCTGAAGACGCAGATCCAGGCCGCCGAAGTGGAGCTGGTCGCCGAGCTGGGCACCGCGCCCGCCACCGTGGAGCAGTTGCTGGCGTTCAAGCCGGGCGACTTCATCGAGCTGGACCTTGACCCCATGATCCAGACCAAGGTGGACGGCGTGCCTGTCTTCCAGTGCCACTACGGCACGTCCAACGGGCGCTATGCGCTCAAGATCGACAAGATGCTGACCGGTCCTCAAGAGGGCTGGCTGGGAGCCAAACATGAGTCCTGATTCCCCCAGCCAAGAAGAACAAGACGCGATGGCGGCCGAGTGGGCCGCGGCGCTGGCCGAGGCCGCGCCCTCGCCCGCCCCCGCGGCCTCCGAGGTCACCGAGGTGCCCGAGCAGGTGTCCACACCCAGCTTCGCGAATTTCTCGCCCACCACGGCGGGCGGCCCCGCGGGCGACATCAACATGATCCTGGACATCCCCGTCCAGCTGACCGTAGAACTGGGCCGCACCCGCATCCCGATCAAGAACATCCTGCAGCTGGCCCAGGGCTCGGTCGTGGAGCTGGACGCACTGGCCGGCGAGCCCATGGACGTGCTGGTCAACGGCTACCTGATCGCCCAGGGCGAGGTGGTGGTCGTGAACGACAAGTTCGGCATCCGGCTGACGGACATCGTCACGCCGTCGGAGCGCATGCGCCGCCTGTCGAAGGCCGCCTGACCCTTTCAGTCTTCGAACAAGGGCAGCTTTGCGCTGCCATTTGAGGGATTCAGGGGCTCAAGTCCGTCCGGAAAATGCCGAGGCATGAATGCATCCTCCGGCCTGCTCCCCTTCCTCTGGTTCCTCGCCATCGTTGCGCTGATCCCGGTCGCGCTGTGGCTGCTCAAGCGCACGCCCATGGGCGGCGCGGCGGCGGCGGGCGTGATGCGGATCGTCGCCCAACTGCCCGTCTCCACCAACCAACGCCTGCTGGTCGTCGAGGTCGGTCAGGGCGAGGACCGCCGCTGGCTGGTGCTGGGTGCAACGGCCCAGAACATCACCACGCTGCACGTGATGCCGCCGCAGGCCGAGCCGGTGCAGCCGGCCTCGTTCGCCAAACTGCTGGGCAAGGAACGCGGCGATGCGTAAGACCATCGGCCTCGCGCTGCTGCTCGCCGCAAGTGGCGCGCTCGCGCAGCAGGCGCAGACACCCCCGGCCACGCTGCCGCTTCTGGTGGGCCAAGGCGCGGGCGGCGGCAGCTACTCGGTGCCCATCCAGACGCTGCTGTTCTTCACCGCTCTGGGCTTCCTGCCCGCGGTGCTGCTGATGATGACGGCGTTCACCCGCATCGCCATCGTGCTGAGCCTGATGCGCCAGGCGCTGGGCACGCAGGCCGCGCCGCCCAACCAGGTCATCATCGGCCTGAGCCTGTTCCTGACCTTCTTCGTCATGAGCCCCACGCTGGACAAGGTGTATGCCGACGCCTGGCAGCCCTATAGCGCAGGCCAGATCCAGTTTGACGAGGCACTCAGGCGCGCCGAGGTGCCCATGCGCGGCTTCATGCTGAAGCAGACCCGCCAGGCCGACGTCGCGCTGTTCTCGCGGCTGGCCAAGCTGGACGCCGGCATCAAGCCCGAGGACGTGCCCTTCAAGGTGCTGGTGCCGGCCTTCGTGACCAGTGAGTTGAAGAGCGCCTTCCAGATCGCCTTCCTGGTCTTCATCCCCTTCCTGGTCATCGACATGATCGTGGCCAGCGTGCTGATGAGCCTGGGCATGATGATGCTGTCGCCCGTGCTCGTGGCCCTGCCCTTCAAGCTGATGCTGTTCGTGCTGGCTGACGGCTGGAACCTGCTGCTCGGCTCCCTCGCCGCATCGTTCGCCACCTGACCTGCGAACAGTGCTGCCCTCAACCGACTGGAAACATGGACGCCCAACAAGTCTTCACCTTAGGCCAGCAGGGCCTGTACATGCTGATGCTGGTGGCAGCGCCCATCCTCATCGTGGTGCTGCTGGTCGGCGTGGTCATCAGCGTGATCCAGGCGGCCACGCAGATAAACGAGGCCACGCTGTCCTTCGTGCCCAAGGTCGTCGCGGCCATCCTGACGCTGGCCGTCGCCGGGCCCTGGATGGTGACCCAGCTGGTGGAGTACATCCAGCGCACGCTGCAAGCCATTCCTTCGGTGGTCGGCTAGAGCGCCTCGATGTTCAGCGTCACCGAGGCCCAGCTGCTGGCGTGGCTGAACCCGCTGCTGTGGCCCTTCATCCGCACGCTGGCGCTGTTCGCCGGCATGCCAACTTTCAGCCAGCGCAACGTGCCGCTGCGGCTGCGCATCGGCCTGGCGCTGTTCATCTCGGTGGCGGCCCAGGCCTCGCTGCCCGAGATGCCCGTCACGCCGCTGGACTCGCTGCCCATGCTGACGCTGCTGATCGCCCAGCAACTGCTGATCGGCCTGGCCATGGGCTTCGCGGTGCGCATCGTGTTCGCGGCGCTGGAGTTCGCCGGTGAAATCATCGGCCTGCAGATGGGCCTGAACTTCGCCGGCTTCTTCGACCCCGGCACCGGCTCGCAGGGCACGGCCAGCGCGCGCTTCTTCGGCAGCCTGGTGGCCTTTTTGTTCATCGCCATCAACGGCCACCTGCTGCTCATCAACGCGCTGGTGCAGAGCTTCCACGCCTTCCCGGTGGGCGCCGAGCCCTTCGCGTTCCTGCGCGCCGTGCAACCGCAGCGCTGGGGTGCCGAGATCTTCAGCATTGGGCTGTGGATCGCGTTGCCACTGATCACCATGCTGATGTTCGTCAACCTGGTGCTGGGCGTGATCTCGCGCGTGGCGCCGCAGATCGGCGTGTTCTCGGTGGGCTTCCCGCTGACCGTCAGCGTGGGCCTGATCGGCATGGTGGCCACGCTGCCGCTGATGCAAACGCCGTTCACGGTGGCGCTTGAGCGGCTGCTGGCGGCGTTCAGTTAGCTTGGACGGCCGCCGGTCCGGTGGACACCCATCAATAGCAGCCCCTAAACCAGCCGCGCCGCTCCGATGCGCGCTGCTCACCTATGGTTCCGACATGATCCTCAAATTAAGGGATCTCGGCCTGCCTATCCGCTGCGAGCATCCGTAGCGGCTGCAGACCCGTAGAGCCCCGTGCGGACTCGTGGCTGTCGCCGGTTCAAGGGGGAAGCATGAAGTTCAGAATCACCTGGTTCGCGGCGCCGCTGCTCTCGCTCACAGGCTGCATGTCCCTGCCTGCCCTGGAAGGTGGAAGGGTCTTCGTCGTCTCATCTCCCGGCGAAGCCAAGCCGGCCCTGGACGAACTGGCCAAGATCGACATCGTTTACCAGCTGGACCCAAGGAAGAAGGGCTACTGCCATAGCCCGGAGGCCAAGAAGAACGTCTACCAGCCGCTGTTTGGCGCTGCGCCATCAAGATCAGGGCCAGCAGGCCCAGACCACGCGACCGAGGTTCGATGCGCGCTCGACGGCTTCTATTCCTCAGCCTATTTTGACGAGTTGAGCGCGTCGGACAAGAAGGCACTCGAAGTCAGCAATGTCGCGTTTGCCTATGCCGAAAAGCAGGCCAGCAGAATTGGCGAGTTGTCCAAGAAACTGGACGATGTGGTGGCGAAATTCGATGCCCCCTACCGGGCGTCAATCCAGACCAAACTTCAGACCGTGGTCTTCGATCAGCAGGTCTCGGATCTGACTCATCGCGTGCAGCAGGCGTCGGACAGCTCGGCGCTTCTCGAATTCCAGCGGCGCAGAAGGAATGGCGTGCAGTCCGCCTTCGTTTCAGCGAGCGACGCCGCCTGCGATCTGTACAAGCGCAATCTCAACAACGTTTACAGCACCTCGAACTTCTCATTCGGCTCTGTGGCCACGATCTCCGGCGGCCTGGGCGCCGCCGTTACGGGCGAAGGCGCAGCGCGGGCATTGGCGGCACTTTCAGGCATCACCAGCGGCATTCGCGCTGAATACAACGATGCGTTCTTCCGCAACAAGGTGGTGGAACTGCTGACCAAAGCCATGGACATTTCGCGGGCCCGCAAAAAGGAGGAGATCCGCCGGCGCTCAGTGCAGATCCTGGCCGACTACAGCATGGAGGACGCGCTTGGCGACGCCATCCTGTACAACTCGCAGTGCAGCTTGGTTGCCGGCCTGCAGGAGACCTCCGAATCGCTTCAGACGGTCTCCGACCCAGGCCTCAAATGGCTGGCCAATGCCTTCGGTGGCGCGGCCTCCAACAAAGCGCTAACCAAGTCGCTGTTCGACTCGCTGGGCGGTGCGGTCAGCACGATCCAGACGATCCAGAAAACCACCGAGGATCAGAACGCTGTGGTGTCGGGCGGCGGCGGTGATTCGACAACGACCGGCAGCAAGGACACTGCCACGACGACCGACACCAAGGCGTCCGCTACAAAGTCCGGCAAATAGCTCCGGACGCAGGAAGCCGCCGCGGATAAAACCCGTGGCCAGACAGCCTCAAGCCTCCCGCAGCGCCGTCGTGACCGGCAGCGATGCCGCCCGCACCGCCGGGAACAGCCCGCCGATGAAGCCGATGGCCAGCGCCCACTTGATGCCTTCCCACAGCAGTTGTGGCGACACGGCCAGGTTGAAGCTCAGCTTGCCAACCGAGCCGGCCGACATCGTCGAAGCCTCGAAGCCGTTGAACAGCAGCCAGGCGACGGCGCCGCCGATGAGGCCGCCGATCAGCGCCAGCAGCGTGGTCTCCAGCATCACCGCGACGACGACCGGCAGGCCGCGGAAGCCGATGGCGCGCAGCGTCGCGATCTCGCGCGCCCGCGTCGCCACGGCGGCGAACATGGTGTTCAGCGCGCCGAACACCGCGCCTACGGCCATGATGGCGCCCACCGTGATGCCGATGATGCGCAGCACCTTGGTCATCTGCTCGCCCTGCTTGGAGAAGAACTCCAGCGTCGTCATGGCCTTGACCTTGAGCTGCGGGTTGCCCTCCAGCGCCGCGCTGAAGGCCTTGATGGCCGCCGGATTCTCCAGCTTCACCGTCGCCGAATTGCGGCTGGCACCGCGCTTGTAGGTGTCGTTGACGACGTTGGCATCGGCCCACAGCTCGGACTCCATCGAGTCCCCCGTCGAGAAGATGCCCACGATGGTCCAGGGCTGGTTGCCCAGCTTCAGCGTCGCGCCGACCTTGAGCCCGTCGAACTGCCGCACCGCGCCCTTGCCGACGATGAGCTCGCGCAGCCCGGGCTGGAAGGTCTTGCCCTCGATGAGCTTGAAGTTGGGCCGCACGCTGAACGCGGCCTCACTGACGCCTCGCACCTGGGCGCTGCCCGTGTCGCCGGTCTCGCTGCCCTTGACGGGCAGGTTGGCCGCCGCCACCGTCTCGGCCGAGATGATGGGCTCGCCCTTGGCGTTGCGCGCGACGCCCGGCGCCTGCTCGATCTGCACGATGTCCTCGCGGGTCAGCGACGACGACACCTCGTTGGCCGAGGCGCCGCGCATGACGATGGCCGTGTCGTCCCTGCCGGAGTTGCGCAGCGTCTGTGCATAGCCCTCGGCCATGGCCAGCAGCGCCACCAGCACGCCCACCACGCCGGCAATGCCCACCACGATGACGGCCGACGAGCCCAGACGCTGCGTCAGCGTGCTGATACCCACCGACGTGACCGAGCGGGCCTGCGCGCCGCTGCGGAACAGCGCCATCCACAGCGCCAGCAGCACGGCCAGCGCCACGGCGCCGTACCAGGGCATGAGCACCCAGCCCGCGAGCAGGACGCCCATCAGCAGCACGAGCCCCGCGTTCTTGAGAAATTTCATGCTCATGCCCTCCCGGCCAGTGCATCGGTGATGTTGATGCGCATCGCCCTCAAAGCGGGCAGCGCGCCGACGGCCAGGCCGAAGAACAGCGCCAGGCCTGTGCCCATG
>CBFGPX010000264.1:0-6044 GCA_965650725.1 uncultured Comamonadaceae bacterium
CCAAGGTGGTGGGCTTTGCCGACCTGGGCATGGAAGCCATCTACGAGTTCGACGTCGTGGACATGCCCGTGACGGTGGCCGTGGACGCCGGCGGAACCAGCGCCCACATCACCGGCCCGGCCGAGTGGAAGCAGCGCATTGCCTCCGGCAAGGCGATCAACATCCCGGTGGCGACGGCCTGAGCGAAGCGGGGCCCAGCAGCCCAACCCGCGCTGCGGTCGGGGCCGGGTGTTGCCTCCACAATGCCCGCCCATGATCCAAGTCCGCACGATACGCCCCGGCGACCGTGCCGCCTGGCAGCCCCTCTGGGACGGCTACAACGCCTTCTACGGCCGCGAGGGCGCGACCGCGCTGCCGGCCGAGATCAGCGACACAACCTGGGGCCGATTCCTCGACCCGACCGAGCCGGTGCATGCGCGGGTCGCCGAGGATGAACAAGGCCGCCTGCTGGGCCTGGTGCACTACCTGTTCCACCGCAGCACCAACCGCATCGAGCCGGTCTGCTACCTGCAGGACCTGTTCACGGCGCCCGGGGCCCGCGGCCACGGCGTGGGCCGGGCGCTGATCGAGGCCGTCTACGCGGCCGCCCAGGCCGCCGGAACACGGCGCGTCTACTGGCACACGCAAGCCAGCAACACTACGGCGCGCGCGCTGTACGACCGGCTGGCCTCGCATGCCGGTTTCCTGGTCTACACCCACGACGCGGCCTGACACCCGGAGTACTTCACGTGCGCCTGCTTCCCTTCGCCTCCGCCCTTCTCGCGCTGTGCGTGCTGTCCCCGCACGCGCACGCCCAGGCACCCGCGTCCGCCTGCACGCTGGCCCCGGTCGCCGGCGACCTGCGCGAGCTGACCTCCGGCGGCCGCACGCGCAGCTACCGGTTGTTCGTGCCGCCGACCGCCACGGGCCGTGCGCCGTTGCCCCTGGTCTTCGACCTGCACGGCTCGGGCGGCAATGCCGCCGGCCAGGCCAGGACCAGCGGCTTCGAGGCCCTGGCCGCCCGCGAGGGCTTCGCCGTCGCCACGCTGCAGGCCGAGGACGCGCGCTGGAACGTGCCCGCCACCGGCGCCCGTGCGGACGACGTGCAGTACGTGTCCGACGTCCTCGACCATGTCGCTGCCCGCACCTGCATCGACCCGACCCGCGTCTACGCCACCGGCTTCTCCGGCGGCGGGCGCATGTCCTCGCTGCTGGGCTGCCGGCTCAACCACCGCATCGCGGCCATCGCGCCGGTGGGCGGGCTGCGCTGGACCGGACCCTGCCCGGGCCGCGCGGTGCCGGTGTTCACGGTGCACGGCCTGGCCGACACGACCAACCCCTACGAGGGCCACGGCGACCGCGGCGCCGAGTGGGTGGAGAGCGTGCCCGAGGCGCTGGCCGGCTGGGCGTCGCACAACCGCTGCCAACCCAAGCTGTTGCAGGAAGAACTGCCTGGCCCGGGGCACACGGTGCGCTACGCGGGCTGCTCGGGCGGCACCGAGGTGCGGCTGCTGCGGGTCGACGGCATGGGCCACATCTGGCCGCGCACCGAGGTGGATGCGAGCGGCGCGATCTGGCAGTTCTTCAAGGCCCAGACGCTGCGCTAGGGCTGCTGGCGGCCCAGGGCGGGTTGGCGCTCCACAAGCGCTGCACCAACTCCGGATGGCGCCGCCAGAAGTCCTGCGTGACGATGACGTAGAACGCCTGGCTGGTGAAGGGCGTGTCCAGCGCCTCGATGCCCGCATCCGGCATGCGCGACAGCACCAATTGCGCCTGCTCCGGCTGCATCAGCGCCAGCGCCACGCGCCCGCGGGCCAGCTTGGCCATCAGCTGCTCGGCGCTCGTCGCCCGGTCGTCCACGGCGACGCCCAGGTCCGTGACCTTGACACCGTACTGGTAGCCGAACTGCAGGCCCAGCGGCTGGTCTCCCAGGCCGGTGAAGCGCCGCCCATCCCAGCCGAAGTTGGTGCCGACGCGCCGGTACAGCAGGAAGCGCACCCGGCCCAGGCCGCGCTCCTCGTCGGCCACGCCCTCGCGCATGGGGTAGGCCATCCACGCCAGCCGCTCGGGTGAGAACACGCCGATCAGCGCGTCGGCCGCGCCGGTGCGGGTGCTCTGCAGGCAGCGCGCCCGCGGGGCCACGGCGGGCACCACCTCCACGCCCGCCGCACGCGCCAGCAGGGCCAGCCGGCGCTGGAACAGGCCGCTGCCATCCGGCAGCGTGTAGGGGTGAAAGGGCACGTCCGACGTGCACAGCCTGAGCTTGACCGGCTGCGCCTGCAGCGGCCCGGCCCACAACCCCGTCAGCAGCAACAACAGCCATGCGCGCATGCAGGCCAGTCTAGGGCCCGCCCACCGGCGCCGGAAGCTGCGCAAGAATCCGCCCACCCGTTCGCCAACCGAGGCAGCACCCATGCCCAACATCCGCGCCTACGCCGCCCAGACCGCCGGCGGCCCGCTGCAGCCCTTCGAGTTCGACCCCGGCCCGCTGGGCGACGAGGACGTCGAGATCACCGTCGAGCACTGCGGCGTCTGCCACTCCGACCTGGCCATGATCGACAGCGAGTGGTTCCCCGCCAGCTACCCCGTCGTGCCCGGCCACGAGGTGGTGGGCCGCATCACTGCGTTGGGGCCACGCGCCAAGGGCCGGCAACTGGGCCAGCGCGTGGGCGTGGGCTGGCACACGGGCAGCTGCACGCACTGCAACTTCTGCCTGGGCGGCGAGCAGCACCTGTGCGGCCAGCGCCAGCCGACGCTGATCGGCCGGCACGGCGGCTTTGCGGACCGGCTGCGCTCGCACTGGAGCTGGGCCATTCCCATCCCCGACGCACTGGACCCGGCCGCCGCCGGCCCGCTGATGTGCGGCGGCGGCACGGTGTTCCTGCCCTTCGTGCTGCATGCGATCAAGCCGACCGACCGGGTCGGCGTCGTCGGCATCGGCGGGCTGGGCCACATGGCCGTCAAGTTCGCGCGGGCCTGGGGCTGCGAGGTGACGGCGTTCACGTCGTCGCCGTCCAAGCGCGAGGAGGCGCTGGCGCTGGGCGCACACAAGACCGTGTCCAGCGTCGACAAGGCCGAGCTGAAGGCCGCAGCCGGCAGCCTGGACTTTTTGCTCATCACCGTGGGCGCCGCATTGAACTGGGACGCACTGCTGGCCGCGCTGGCGCCCAAGGGCCGCATGCACCTGGTGGGCGTCGTCACCGACGCGCTGAGCCTGAGGAGCGGCGGCCTGCTGAGCTGGCAGAAGGGCCTGTCCGCCTCGCCCACGCCGCCGCCATCGGTGCTGGCGACGATGCTGCAGTTCTCGGCCCGCCACCAGATCCTGCCGCAGGTGGAGCGCTTCCCGATGCGCCGCGTCAACGACGCGCTGGATCACCTGCGCTCGGGCAAGGCGCGCTACCGTGTCGTGCTGGACTCGGACTTCGGCTGACGCTGCACCTGCTGCGGGTAGGGGATGTCCACGCCCAGCCCCTTCAGCGTGCGCCAGATCGCCAGGTTCACGTCCGAGCGCACGCCGCCGCTGCCGTTCTCGGGATCGGCAATCCAGAAGAACACCGTCAGCTCGATGCCGCTGTCGGCAAAGCGGCTCAGCTGCACCGATGGCCCCGGCTCGCGCAGCACGCGCGGCACCTCGGCCAGCGCGCCGGCCAGCGCCTTCATGACGGCGTCCACCTCGCAGTCGTAGTCCACCTGCACGACGGTGGACAGCAGCACCCGCGGGTCGGCCAGCGAGGAGTTCTCGACCCGCTGCGTGATCAGCATCTCGTTGGGCACGATGGCCTCCTTGCCGCCCAACGACCGGATCACCGTGTAGCGCGTCTTGATGTCGGTGACGCGGCCCTCGAAGCCGTCCACCTTGACCATGTCGCCGATGCGCAAGCTGCGCTCGGCCAGGATGACGAAGCCCGACACGTAGTTGGCCGCCAGCTTCTGCAGGCCGAAGCCCAGGCCCACGCCCAGCGCGCCGCCCAGCACGCCCAGAGCGGTCAGGTCTATGCCTGCGGCCGACAGCGCGAACAGCAGGCCCACGAACAGCAGCAGCGCGCGGATGGCGCTGGCGGCGATCTTGCGCATGGACAGGTCCATGGACTCGCGCCGCAGCAGCCGCGACTCGATGGCCGCCGAGATCCACAAGGCCACCACCAGCACCAGCGCCGCGGTCAGCCCGCCTTCGATGAGGTTGCGCAGCGTCAGCCTGACGGTGCCGAACTTCCAGCCGATGTCGTCCAGCTCGTCCAGCAGCACCGGCAGCAGGCCCGTGACCCACAGCACCGCACCCGCCCAGATCGCCCAGGAGCCGATGCGCTCGACCCCGCGTATGGGCGCCGAGTCCGGCCAGGCGGCGGCCAACACCCGGGCGATGACGCGGATGACGGCCAGCGACACCAACAGCGGCAGCGCCAGCTTGAACAGCGCGGGCGCCTCGCCCCACAGCGGCAGCAGACGGCGCACGCCGAAGGCCAGCGCCAGCGCCAGCAGCGGGAACAGCGCGCCGTCGATGACGCGCTCGCCGAACAGCACGCTGTGCTCGCGGCGCGTGGCGGCGCGCGACAGCGCCCAGCTCAGCAGCGCCGCCAGCGCCAGGCAGCCCAGCAGCAGCGCCCATTCGGCCAGCGCCTCGGCGCTGAAGACGCGCCCCAGCAAGGCCTGCAGTTCGGTCAGGCTCAGAGGTTGATGCATTGAATCCATAGTCAGGCTGGCAGGGTCGCCGGCCGATCTTTGCAGATTGAGATTAAAGATCCGCCAGCACGCGCAGGTGCACGCCCACGCTGCGCGACAGGGCCTGCAGGTTGTAGCCGCCCTCCAGCAGCGACACGATGCGGCCCTGCGCATGGCGCTCGGCCACGGCCTTGATCTTCAGCGTCAGCCACTCGTAGTCGGCTTCCACCAGCCCCAGCTGGCCCAGGTCGTCCTCGCGGTGCGCGTCGAAGCCGGCCGAGATGAAGATCATCTGCGGCTTGAAGCGCTCCAACGCCGGCAGCCACATGGCCTCCACGATCTCGCGCACCTCGCCGCCACGCGTGTAGGCCGGCAGCGGCACGTTGACCATGTTCTCGCCCTTGGGCACGCCGCCCGAGTACGGGTAGAGCTGGTCCTGGAACAGGCTGACCATCAGCACGCGGTCGTCGCCGGCGATGATGTCCTCGGTGCCGTTGCCGTGGTGCACGTCGAAGTCCACGATGGCCACGCGCTTCAGGCCACGGTTGTCCAGCGCATGGCGCGCAGCAATGGCCACATTGTTGAAGAAGCAGAAGCCCATGCTCTGGTCGCGCGTGGCATGGTGGCCGGGCGGGCGCACGTTGCAGAAGGCGTTGTCCGCGCGGCCGTCGATGACCACGTCGGTCGCTTCCACCGCCGCACCCGCTGCGGCCAGCACGGCCGACCAGGTGTGGGCGTTGGCCGAGGTGTCGGGGTCGATGGCGCAGCGCTCGCCGTTCTCGGCGCATTCGCGCAGCATGCGGCCGATCTCGGCCACGTAGCCATGCGTGTGGGCCAGCTCCACCGCCTTCAGGTCCACCGGCGGCGCATCGAAGTGTTCCAGCGCCGGGGCCACACCCGACGCGATCAGCCAGTCGTCGATGGCCGCCAGCCGCTCGGGGCATTCGGGGTGGCCGGCGCCCATGTCATGGCGGCGGCATTCGGGGGGATTGAAGTACGCGGTGGACATGCCCGTTGTCTCTTGCTATGGTCCAGCCTCATGACGACGCAATCACGAACGCTGACAACGCAACTGCAGGCGCTGCAAAACCAGATTAGCACGGTCATCAAGGGCAAACCCGCGCAGATCGCGGATTCCCTCGCCTGCCTCATCGCCGGCGGCCATCTGCTCATCGAGGACCTGCCCGGCGTCGGCAAGACCACGCTGGCCCATGCGCTGGCCATCTCGCTGGGCCTGAAGTTCTCGCGCCTGCAGTTCACCGCCGACCTGCTGCCCAGCGACCTGCTGGGCGTGAGCGTCTACGAGCGCGAGAAGAACGGCTTCGCCTTCCACCCCGGCCCGGTGTTCGCGCAGGTGCTGCTGGCCGACGAGATCAACCGCGCCGGCCCCAAGACGCAGAGCGCGC
>CBFGPX010000265.1:0-6011 GCA_965650725.1 uncultured Comamonadaceae bacterium
CTTCAAGAAGCTCAACGACACGCTGGGCCACGCGGCCGGCGACGTGGCGCTGAAGCAGCTGGCAGCGCGGGTGAAGGAATGGCTGCGCCCGGTGGATCACATCGCGCGCTTCGGCGGCGAGGAATTCGTCGTGATGCTGACCGCCACCCCGGTGGCCGAGGCGCAGCAGGTGCTGACGCGGCTGCAGCGCCAGCTGAGCGCCAGCCTCTTCATGCACGACGGCCGCGAGGTGTTCGTCACCTTCTCGGCCGGTGTCACCGACTACCGGCCGGGCGAGGCGCTGGAGCTGGCGCTGGAACGCGCGGACGAGGCCTTGTACGAGGCGAAGCGCACAGGGAAGAACCGCACCTGCATCGCGTAAGCCAGCGCTGGATTGGCAGCCCGGCTTGACGGAACGCATGGGCTCCGCGCCTTGCAGGCGTAGAGTCGCGCCACGACGTGCCCAGGGGACGGGTGATGGCAAGGGAAGCCGATCGAGACGCCAGGATGGCCTCGGCCTTCGCCGTGGCAGGACTGGCCCTGACGACCATGGCCACCAGCACGGCGGCGGCCGATGCGCCCGCCATCGCCGACATGGACATCACCGAGCTGGTGACGATCCGCCTGTCGCCGTTCGACGTGGCGACCCACCTCGACCGCGGCTACCGCGCCTCCAACGCGGTCTCGGGCTCGCGCTTCGATGCGCCCATCCGCGACCTGCCGTTTGCCATCCAGGCCTTCACCGGGTCCTTCATCGAGGACCAGAAGCCGATCGCGCTCTTCGACGTCGCTCGCTATGCCCCCGGGGTCACCTACCGCAGCAATGACTTCAATGAAGGCAACGCGAACCTGGCCATCCGCGGCTTCGCGGTCAGCTCGACCCCCGGCGCCACGCAGGTGCTGCGCGACGGCTTCAGCGGCCCGTCCATCCTCGACCTGACCAACGTCTCGCGCGTCGAGGTGGTCAAGGGGCCGTCTTCCTTCCTGTACGGCCAGGTGGCGCCCGGGGGCATCGTCAACGTGATCACCAAGGCGCCGCAGCGCCGCTTTGCCGCGAGCGGCGAGGCCGGCTACGGCTCGTATGGCCGCTACCGCGTGCTGGCCGACGTCACGGGCCCGGTGACGGACACCCTGTCGTTCCGCGTGGCGGGATCGCACGAACAGGACTTGCACTACTGGAAGCCGTACGACGCCCATTCGCGCGACCTGTCGCCTTCGCTGCTGTGGCAGCCTGGGTCCGGCGTGAGTGTCTCGCTGAAGTACGAGCGTTTCCACAAGCTCGAGGCACCGCAGGTGATGCAGAAGCCCGGCTATGGCCGCCAGGCTGGCATCGTGCCCACGGCGGCCGATCCGAACCGGCAGGGCGTCGATGTTCCCGGGCTGCCCGACGACTGGAACAGCATGTCCGACGTCGACTACCGTCGCAGCGACACCGACGCCGCGAGTGCCTGGGTCGACATCGAGGCTTCCGCGCACTGGAATCTTCGCGTGGCGTACGCGCGCCAGCGCTACACCGTCGACGCGCTGTTCTCGGGCAATCTCGGCATGTCCGACAACACCACGCTGCTGCAGGGCCGGCGGCTGCGCCGGCAGACCTACGCCAACGAAAGCGACACGGCGGCGGCCGATGCGGTTGGCCGTTATCAACTGGGGGCGGCCAGCCTGCGGCTGCTGCTCGGTGTGCAGCATGTGCGGCGGAGCTTCGATGCCCGTGCCGGCCAGGCGCCCAACGATCCGGCGCTGGGCAGCGTTCCCATCGGCTCACCGCTGCCGCTGTGGAACCTGGGCGATCCGTCGACCTGGAACCGGACGGTGAACATCCCGCTGTCAACGCTGACGGCCAGCGCCGCGGACCGCAGCAGCCGGGGGAGCGACCGCTCGCTGTATGCGGGCAGCACCTTCGGGTTCTTCGACGACCGCCTGCTGGTGCTGGGCGGCTGGCGCGTGACCTCGACGCGGACCCGGCTGGAAGACCGGCTGGCGCAGCGCAGCGACGGCCTGGAAGCGAGGCAGACGACCCCGCAGTACGGGCTGCTGTACCGGATCCAGCCCGGACTCTCGGTCTACGGCTCCTATGCCAGGTCGTTCGTGCCGGGCACGCAGGTGCTGAGCCGGCCGGACGGCACATCGGCCCCGGCCGAGCCCACCCGCGGCCGCGGCTGGGACGCCGGGCTCAAGGCGGAGCTGCTGGACGGACGGGTCTCGGGCACGCTCAGCTTCTTCGACCTGCGCAACACCGGCATCGTCAACGACCTGGCGCAGACCGGCGCGAACGGCGCGGTGGCGATCAGCAACGTGCAAAGCGGCGAACAACGATCACGCGGCGTGGAGCTGGACGCCACCATCAGCGCGTCGCCGCGCTGGGAGATCTACGTTTCCTACGCGTACACCGATGCCCGCATCACCGAGTTCAGCGGCAACGATGCCGCCGTGCTCGCGCAGGATCCGGCCGCGCTGGACCCGGCGGGACGGGTCAACTACAAGAACGTGCTGCTGCTGCACGGCGCCCGCCTGCAGATGAGTGCACCACACGTGGCCAACCTGTGGACACGCTACGACTTCAACCGGCGCGGCGCGGGGGGCCTGTTCGTCGCCGGCGGCGCGAACGTGGTGCGCGACCAGACCCTGCTGCCCGACGGCCCGGCGTCCTCGCGCCAGAGCTACACGCTGCTCAATGCGATGGCGGGTTGTTCGTGGCTGTCCGGCGGGCGGCGGCTCACCGTCGACCTGACGGGCAAGAACCTGGGCGCCGCGCGATACCGGCCGTCCCAGTCCAGCCGCGCCCGCCCGCGCGAGTTCCTGCTGTCCGTCAGGGTCGACCTGTGAGGCTCGCACTGGCGCCGGCTTGCGGGTGGCTCGCCCTGTGCGTGCTGCAGGCCACCATGGTCATCGCCGCGCCCAGTTGGGCGCAGGACACCGCGGGCGCCCCGCTCGCCACCCTTGAAGCCGCCTTTTTGCGCAACTTCGCGCGGTACGTGACATGGCCCAGCGGCGCATTCGCCAACGAACGCGCCCCCTGGCGGGTCTGCGTGCTGGGCGCCGATCACCTGGACGACACGCTGGAGAGGACCCTGCAGTCGCGCGTCGAACAAGGACGGCCGTTCGCCGTGAGCCGGGGGGCCTCCGCCGAGCCGCTGACGACGTGCCAGATCGTCTACATCGGCTACAGCAATGCGGCCACGCGGCACGCGACGCTGGCCGAACTGAAGCGACACCCGGTGCTGACCGTGGGTGACGCCCCCGAATTCCTGAACGAGGGCGGGATCATCCGCCTGCGGCCGGGCGAGCGCCTGGAGATGAGCATCAACCTGGACCAGGCGAGGGCGGCCTCGCTGACGATCCCGACGAAGATGCTCGAGGTCTCGCGCGACGTGGTGGAGAACGGGGCGGTGCGGCGATGGCGGTGAAGACGGCGCCCGGCCGGTCCATCCGCAGCCAGCTCGTCCTGGCCCTGGTGGCGTCGGCGATCCTGGCCTTCGCGGCGGCGAGTGGCGCCTTGCTGCTCTACGAGCGCTGGACGCTCGAGGACCGCGTGCAGGCCATGGCGCAGCCTTACACCCGGCTGGTGTCGGTCGGCGCCGAGGCGGCCGTCGCCTTCGCGGACGCCACGCGAGCGCAGGAAATCCTGCAGTCCCTGAGCCGCGAGCCGCAGGTGCTCGAGGCCAGCATCGTGCTGGCCGACGGCCGGGTGCTGGCCCGCTATGCCGCTGTGACCTTGCCCGCCGCGGCCGACGACCGCGCGGGCTTGAGCGGTGAAGCGGGCAGCGGCGCGGGCGCAGGGACAGCGCTGGCCATCGGCCGCGGCACCGCGCGGCTCTCGCACGCACTGAACGACGGCGCCCGCCTGCTGCTGACGCTGGACCTCTCCGATCTTCAGCGGCGCACGCGCGACACGCTGCTGGTGTATGCCGCGGGCACTGTCGTGCTGCTGGTCGTGGTCACCCTGGGCTTGCTGGTGATCCTGCAGCGCACGATCACGGGACCGGTGTCCGCACTGGCGCTGGCGGTCGACCGCCAGCGCAACCGGCCGGAGGAGGGGCAGCCCGTTCCCGTCGAAGGGGCCGACGAACTGGCCCGGCTGGCGCAGGCCATCAACGCCATGATGGCCACGATCCGGGATCGGGAGGCCGAGTTGCGCCGGCTGACGATCCTGCAGCGCACGATCCTCGACAACGTCGGCTCGGGCGTCATCACGAGCTTCAACCCGGCCGCCGAGCGCCTGCTGGGCCGTGCGGCATCGGACGTCGTCGGCGTCCGGGCGGCGAGCGACTGGTTCGACGCCGGCGAGCTCTCCGAGCGTGCGCTGGCGCTGTCGGCCCAGTTGGGCGAGCCGGTGCCGGCGTCGTTCGACGCGCTCACCGCGCTGCCGCGCCGCGATGGCGCGGAAGAGCGCGACTGGACCTTCGTGCGGCCGGATGGCACCCGCGTGCCGGTGCACCTGTCGGTCAGCGCGATGCGCGGCGCGCAGGGCGCCGTCAAGGGCTTCGTCGCCGTCGCGCACGACCTCACCGATCGCAAGCGCGCCGAGGAAGCGCTGCGGCGCCACCGGGACGAGCTGGAGGCCACGGTCGAGCAGCGCACGGCGGAGCTGCGATCAGCCCGCGACGCGGCCGATGCCGCCAACCGGGCCAAGAGCGCCTTTCTCGCCAACATGAGCCACGAGATCCGGACGCCGATGAACGCCATCCTCGGCATGTCGGCGCTCGCCCTGGACACCGAACTGCAGCCACAGCAGCGCAACTACGTCGCCAAGGCCCATGCGGCGGCCGAATCGCTGCTGGTGATCATCAACGACATCCTGGACTTCTCGAAGATCGAGGCCGGGAAGCTGGCACTGGAGCTGGCGCCGTTCAGGCTGGAGGAAACGCTCGGCGGCATCGTCGACGTGCTGGGGCCCAAGGCCGACGAGGCCGGCCTGGAGCTGGTGCTCGCGCTGGCGCCCGGGCTGCCCATGGCCCTGGTCGGCGACGCGTGCCGCCTTCGCCAGGTGCTGATGAACCTGTGCCACAACGCCATCAAGTTCACCCCACGTGGCGAAGTGGTGCTGGCGGTGCGCGAGCTGGAACGGCAGGGCGCCCGAGCACGCCTGCAGTTCGAGGTCCGCGACACCGGCATCGGCCTGAGCGACGAAGAACAGCAGCGCCTGTTCCAGCCGTTCTCGCAGGCGGACGTCTCCACCAGCCGCCGCTACGGTGGCACCGGCCTGGGCCTGGCCATCAGCCGCCAGCTGGTGCAACTGATGGGCGGCCACTTGCAGCTGGACAGCAGGACCGGGGCCGGCAGCCGCTTCCACTTCACGCTCGAGCTCGCGCTGCATGACGCGGAAAAAGCTGCGGCAGCGGCGGTGCGCCCGGTGCCCGCACGCCGGGTGCGCGCGCTGGTGGTCGACGACAACGACTGCGCCCGGACGGTGATCGCCGACATGTGCCGTGCCCTGGGCATGGCCGTGGACGTTGCCGCCGATGCCGCCCAGGCGCTGAGCCGTGCCAGCCTGGCCGACTTGGCGGACGAGCCCTACCAGCTGATCCTGCTCGACTGGAAGATGCCTGGCACCGATGGTCCGCAATGCGCCCGGGCGCTGGCCGAACGCACGGGGTGGCGGCACACCGCGCCGCTGGTGCTGATGATGACGGCCGTGCCGGCCGAGGCCGCGCGGGTGAGCCTGGCCGACGCCGGGGTCTGCGTGGGCGCATTGCTGGGCAAGCCCGTCACCCCGTGGGCGCTCGACGAGGTGGTCGCCGGCCTGTTCCGCTTCGAGGCACCCGCCGCTCCGCAGAAGACCTTGGCCGCACCGGCGGGAGGGCAGGGCGCGACCGCCTGGCAAGAGGCCCATCCCGCGCTCAAGGGCGCGCGCGTGCTGTTGGTGGAAGACAACGCGATCAACCAGGAGCTGGCGGTCGAGCTGCTGAGCCGTGCCGGCGTGCTGGTCACCGTCGCCGGCGATGGCAGCCAGGCGCTCGAATGGCTGGGTCGCGAACGCTTCGACGCCGTGCTGATGGACTGCGAGATGCCGGTGCTGGACGGCTACGCCA
>CBFGPX010000266.1:0-5981 GCA_965650725.1 uncultured Comamonadaceae bacterium
GCTGGAGGCGATGCGCGCGACCAGGTTCAGGTCGGGCTCGGGCGTGCTCATGGCCTGCTGCAGCTGGGCCAGCAGCTCGGGGCAGGGCGGGATCTGGATGTGCTGCAGCGGGCCGCGGCGGCGGGATTGGTCGAGGTCGTCGCGGATCTGCTGCGCGCGCGAGCCGACGGCGGGCTTGGCGTGGGAAGGTGCCGGGTTCTGCATAGCCGAAAATCTTAGAGGCGGCGGAGGCGCGTGCGGGCCGGGTACAGTGAAATCAATCGCAGCCCGCCGTCAATCTTGCCGACTTCGCCCACCTGTCTCGCCCCGATTCGCCGGCTGCGCCGCTGGTGGCTGGCCGCGCTGATCGCCAGCCCGGTGCTGCTGGCCGCCGCCTATGACGCGGCGCGGGTGCTGGAGGCGGCCGCCCGGCGCGGGCCGCGCGTGGTGGAGCAGGCGCAGGCGCTGGTGCAGCAGATCGAGCGCAGCGGCACGCAGGCTGAAGCGCAGCGGCTGAAGGACATCAACGACTTCTTCAACCGCCGCCTGGCTTTCCGCGACGACGCGCAGACCTGGGGCATGCCCGACTACTGGGCCTCGCCGCTGGAGACGCTGGAGCGCCGCGCCGGCGACTGCGAGGACTACGCCATCGCCAAGTACTTCGCGCTGGCCGGCGCGGGTGTGCCGACGGCGCGGCTGCGCATGGTCTACGTGCGTGCCCGCATGGACGGCCAGGCGTTGCCGCACATGGTGCTGGCCTACTATGCCGAGCCGGGTGCCGAGCCGCTGATCCTGGACAACCTGCGCCCCGAGGTGCTGCCGGCATCGCAGCGCGGCGACCTGACGCCGGTGTTCAGCTTCAACACCGAAGGGCTGTGGCAGGGCGTGGGCCAGGTCACGCAGGGCGACCCGCTGGTGCGGCTGTCGCTGTGGCGCGAGCTGGTGGTCAAGGCCCGTGCCGAAGGTTTCATCGATTGAAGAAGACATGAGGAACAAGACATGTCCCTGATGCGGCAGATTGCCTGGCTGGTGCTGGGCGTGGTGCTGGCGGCGCTGGTGGGCGCGGTCGGCCTGTCCACGCTGTCGGCGCGCCAGCTGATGCAGACCCAGCTGCAGTTGAAGAACGCCGACAACGCCCAGGCACTGGCGCTGGCGTTGTCGCAGCAGCAGGGCGACGCGGAGCTGATCAAGCTGCTGATCTCGGCCCAGTACGACACCGGTGCCTACGAGTTCGTGCGCTGGCGCGGTGCCAAGGGCGAGGCGCTGTACGAGCGCAGCGGCAGCGCCAAGGCCGGCCAGGCGCCGGGCTGGTTCCGCTCGCTGGTGGCGCTGGACGCACCGGCCGGCGTGGCCCAGCTGTCCAGCGGCTGGAACGCCATTGGCGCGGTGGAGCTGAAAAGCCATGCCAGCTACGCCTACGACGAGCTGTGGCTGAGCGCGCGCCGGCTGCTGGCCTGGCTGCTGGGCGTGGGCATCGTCGCGGCCTTGCTGGCCTGGGCGGGCCTGCGGCGCATCCGCCGGCCGCTGGACGCCGCCGTGGCCCAGGCCGAGGGTGTGCTGGCCGGCCGCTACGGCCAGGTGCTGGAGCCGCGCGTGCCGGAGATGCAGCGGCTGACGCGCGCGATGAACGCGATGGTGCAGCGCGTGCGCGAGCTGTTCGAGGCCCAGGCCGGCCAACTGCTGGTGCTGCGCGAGCAGACCCACCATGACCCGCTGACCGGTGTGTCCACGCGCAAGCACTTCCTGGCCGAGCTGGAGGCGGCGCTGCGCCGTGACGACGGCCCGGTCGTCGCGGGCCTGGTGCTGCTGCGGCTGCGCGATCTGGCCGGGCTGAACACCCGGCTGGGGCGCCGTGCGGTGGACGACGTGCTGCTGACCATCGTCGGCGCGCTGCAGGCCTATCCGCAGCGCGTGCCGGGTTGCCGCGTGGGTCGGCTCAACGGCGGCGACTTCGCGTTGTGGCTGCCCGCCGAAGGCGTGGCCGGCGAGACGGCGCAGGCCCTGGCCGACGCGCTGCGCGCCAGCCTGCCGGCCTTCGGGTCTGGCGTGCAGGTGGCGTTGGGCGCGGTGCAGCTGCCGCGCGAGCGGCCTGGCAGCGTCTGGCTGGGTGAGGCGGATGCCGCGCTGGCGCGCGCCGAGCTGGTCAGCCAGACGCGTGGCGGCTTCGTCGTGGACGTCGTGGCCGACGCCGGCGTGGGCCGCGAGCAGGGCGAGGGCCTGTGGCGGGCGCAGCTGCACGAGGCGGTGGCCGCGCGGCGTGGCCGTCTGGCCGAGTTCGCCGTGCGCGACCGCGAGGGGCAGGTGCTGCATCTGGAATGCCCGCTGCAGCTGGCGCTGGAGCCGGGCGGTGACTTCCTGCCTGCATCCGGCTGGCTGCCGCTGGCGGCGCGCGCGCGGTTGACGGCGTCGGTGGACCTGTTCGCCGTAGGCCTGGCACTGAAGGCCATCGCGGCCGACGGCCAGCCGCGCTGCATCAACATCGCGCCGGCCTCATTGGCCGACGCGGCGCTGCTGCCGCAGCTGCGCGAGCTGCTGGCCCAGTCGCCGCAGGCCGCGCGCGGCCTGCTGCTGGACGTGGCCGAGACGGCGGCGACCGAGCATTTCGAGCGCCTGCTGGAACTGGGACGGCAGCTGCGTCCGTTGGGGGTCAAGCTCGGGCTGGAGCATGCCGGGGCCGGCTTGGCCGAGGTGGAGCGGCTGTACCAGGCAGGGCTGGACTACGTGAAGCTGGACGCCTCGGTGCTGCTGGGGGTGGCCGGCGAGGCGGGGCGGGCGGCCTTTGTGCGCGGCATGGTCATCATGCTGCGCAGCCTGGCGCTGAAGGTGTACGGCGAGGGCGTCGTCGACGCGATGGACGCGCAGGCGCTGTGGGACTGTGAGCTGGACGGGCTCACGGGGCCGTGGGTGACGGCGGGCGGGCGCGAGGTCTCGTAGCCGGCCGCGCGACTTCAGATGCCCGCACCGGCCTCGAACAGGCTGAGCTTGGCCGCGCTCAGCTTGACGCGCTGACCGCCGCGCAGTTGCAGCGCCTCGGCCTGGTCGCGCGTCAGCTCGGCTTCCAGCGGCTGGCCGTCCGGTCCCACCAGCTCCACGCGGGCGCTGGCGCCGAAGGACAGCACGCGCTCCACCGTGGCCGAGAGGCCCGGTGAGGACTCGTCGGTGACGATCTGCAGTTCGTGCGGGCGGGCATAGGCCTGCACCTCGCCGTCGCCGTGCTTGCCCTCGTGCGGCAGCTGGTGCTCGCCGATGTGCAGCACGCCGCCGCGGGCGTGGCCGACGAAGCGGTTCACCGCGCCGAGGAAGCCGTAGACGAAGGGCGTCGCCGGGCGCTCGTAGACCTCCTGCGGCGTGCCGACCTGTTCCACGCGGCCGTGGTCCATCAGCACGATGCGGTCGGCCACTTCGAGCGCCTCGTCCTGGTCGTGCGTGACGAAGATGCTGGTGATGTGCAGCTCGTCGTGCAGGCGGCGCAGCCAGCGGCGCAGCTCCTTGCGGACCTTGGCGTCCAGCGCGCCGAAGGGCTCGTCCAGCAGCAGCACGCGCGGCTCCACGGCCAGCGCACGGGCCAGCGCGATGCGCTGGCGCTGGCCACCCGACAGCTGCGGCGGGAAGCGGTCGCCCAGCCAGTCCAGTTGCACGAGCTTCAGCAACTCGGTGACGCGCTTCCTGATCTCGGCCTCGGGCAGTCGCTGCTTGCGCGGCTTCACACGCAGGCCGAATGCGACGTTGTCGAACACCGTCATGTGACGGAACAGCGCGTAGTGCTGGAACACGAAGCCCACCTGGCGCTCGCGCACATGGGTGTCGGACGCGTCCTGGCCGTCCAGCAGCACGCGACCGCGGTCAGCCTGCTCCAGGCCGGCAATGATGCGCAGCAGCGTGGTCTTGCCGCAGCCCGACGGGCCCAGCAGCGCGACCAGCTCGCCGCGCGGGAAGTCCAGCGACACATCGCCCAGGGCGGTGAAGTTGCCGAAGCTCTTGTGGATGTTTTGGACTTGAATGCCCATATGTTTACCCCTCGACTGGCGAGTACGCCAGCCGATCCCCCGAGGGGATGCGGTCCGGCTTGGGAGCGGCCCGGCGCTCGGCCCGCTCCAATTGATGGCTGCGTTTGATCACGACGCTTCCTTGTTCGCAGCGCCGGCCTGCTCGGCACGCCACTCGATGAATTGCTTGATCACCAGCGTCACCAGCGCCAGCAGCGCCAGCAGCGAGGCCACGGCGAAGGCAGCGGCGAACTGGTATTCGTTGTAGAGGATCTCGACGTGCAGCGGCAGCGTGTTGGTCAGGCCGCGGATGTGGCCCGACACGACCGACACCGCGCCGAACTCGCCCATCGCCCGCGCATTGCACAGGATGACGCCGTACAGCAGGCCCCACTTGATGTTGGGCAGCGTCACGCGGCGGAAGGTCTGCCAGCCGCTGGCGCCCAGCACCGTGGCGGCTTCTTCTTCGTCCTTGCCCTGGGCCTGCATCAGCGGAATCAGCTCGCGGGCGACGAAGGGGAAGGTCACGAACACGGTGGCCAGCACGATGCCGGGCACGGCGAAGATGATCTTGATGTCGTTCTCTTGCAGCCAGGGCCCTAACCAGCCGTTGGCGCCGAACACCAGCACGTACATCAGGCCGGCTACCACCGGGGACACCGAGAAGGGCAGGTCGATGAAGGTGATCAGCAGTTGCTTGCCGCGGAAGTCGTGCTTGGCGATGGCCCATGAGGCGGCCAGGCCGAACGCGAGATTCAGCGGCACGGCGATGGCGGCGGCGATCAGCGTCAGCTTGATGGCCGAGAAGGTTTCCTCGTCGACCAGCGACGCGAAGTAGACCTCCCAGCCCTTGCGCAGCGCCTCGGTGAACACGGCCACCAGCGGCAGCACCAGGAAGATGGCGAAGAAGCCCAGGCCGAGCGTCAGCAGCGTGAAGCGCACCAGCGGCGTCTCGCGGGTGGCGGGGTTGTCCTGGTACTTCGCTCGCGCACGAGCCGGGGCGAGATGCAGTGCTGCACTCATCGTGCACCTCGCTTGGACGTCCAGGCCTGCAGGCCGTTGATGACGAGCAGCAGCACGAAGCTGACGATCAGCATGACGGTGGCGATGGCGGTGGCACCGACATAGTCGTACTGCTCCAGCTTGGAGATGATCATCAGCGGTGTGATCTCGCTGACCATGGGGATGTTGCCGGCGATGAAGATCACCGAGCCGTACTCGCCGACGGCGCGCGCGAAGGCCAGCGCGAAGCCGGTCAGCAGCGCGGGCAGCAGCGTGGGTAGCACGACGAAGCGGAAGGTGGTCCAGCGCTGCGCGCCGAGTGAGGCCGCGGCTTCTTCCAGCTCGGTCTCCATGTCCTCCAGCACCGGCTGCACCGTGCGCACGATGAAGGGCAGGCCGATGAAGATCAGCGCCAGCAGCACGCCCAGCGGCGTGAAGGCGATCTTGGTGCCCTCAGGGCCGAACAGGAAGGCCAGCGCGCCGCCCGGCGCGAACAGCGAGCCCACCCAGCCGTTGGGCGCGTAAAGCGCCGTCAGCGCGATGCCGGCGACGGCGGTGGGCAGCGCGAAGGGCAGGTCGATCAGCGCGTCGACCAGCTTCTTGCCCGGGAACTCGTAGCGCACGATGCACCAGGCCAGGATGAGGCCGAAGACGAGGTTGATGGCTGCCGCGATCAACGATGCGCCGAAGCTCAAGCGGTAGGAGGCCATCACGCGCGGCGACGTGGCCGCCGCCCAGAAGGCGTCCCAGCCATGGCCGGACGACTTCAGGAACACCGCGGCCAGCGGCACCAGCACGATGAGCGACAGGTAGAACAGCGTGAAGCCCAGTGTCGGCGCGAAGCCGGGGAGCACACGTCGTCGACCCAAAGATAAGGAGGCCATAGGGACTATTGGATTTGTATTTCGGGCCGAGCGAAGGGCCGCCCCAAGCCGGCCCGCGTGAGCGATGTGCGAGCGGGGCAAGCCCCGCGAGCATCGCCATCCCCTCGGGGGATCGCCTGGCCGCGCCCGC
>CBFGPX010000267.1:0-5972 GCA_965650725.1 uncultured Comamonadaceae bacterium
TGAACGCGCAGATCGAGCCGCACTTCCTGTTCAACACGCTGGCCAACGTGAAGCGGCTGTACGAAACCCAGCCCGAGCGCGGCCGCCACATGCTGGTGGCGCTGATCGCCTACCTGCGGGCGGCCCTGCCCGGCATGCGTCGGCACGAGTCCACGCTGGCCGACGAGCTGGAGCTGGTGCGCCACTACTTGGCCATCCTGCAGATGCGCATGGGCGAGCGGCTCTCCTTCGACATCGACGCACCGGCCGAACTGCTGCAGGCCCACCTGCCCACGCTGGTGCTGCCCACGCTGGTGGAGAACGCCATCAAGCACGGCCTGTCGCCGCTGCCGGAAGGCGGCCACATCGCCATCCGCGCGCGGCCCGACGCTCAGGGCGGCCTCCACATCGAGGTGGCCGACAACGGCCAGGGGTTTGGCAGCGCCAGCGGCGGCGCCGGCGTGGGCCTGGCCAACACGCGCGCGCGGCTGGCAGCCCGCTTCGGCGACGCCGCCGCGCTGGAGCTGGAGGCCGCCCAGCCGCGTGGCGTCATCGCCCGCGTGCGCCTCCCCGCGGAGGCTTTGTCGTGATCCGCCACGTCCTGCGCTCCTGGGCATCGCTGCGCTGGCAGGAGGCGCTGGTCTTCGCCGTCGCCGGCCTGCTGTTCGGCGCCATCGACCTGACCTCGCTGCTGGAGTTCAACCCCGGCGACCAGCTGCCGCAGGTGCTGGCCCGCCACCTCAGCGTGCCGCTGGTCAGCGTCGCGGTGCTGCTGCTGTGCTGGCTGCCGGCCGCGCGCAGCAGCCCCATCCATCCGGCCCGCCGCGCCCGGCTGGTGGCGGCCACGCTGCTGGGCTCGGTGCTGACCATCGCCATCGTCTATCCGCTGATCGCCACCCTGCCCTGGCCGTCGATGTGCGACCTCTACGTGGCCTTTCACGGCAAGCCCAACAAGTGCACCAACTTCCGCGCCACGGCCATCGTCGGCGACATGCTGTGGGTGTTCATGCCGGCGCTGATGATCGTGGGCGTGCTGGAGTTCCGCGCGCTGCGCCGCCGCCAGGACCAGGCCGTGCAGGACCTGCTGCGCGAGCACAGCCAGCTGCGCCGCAACGCGCTGGCCTCGCAGTTGGCCGCCATGCAGGCGCAGGTGGACCCCAAGCTGCTGTTCGACGCGCTGGTCGCCGTGGAGCAGGCCTATGGCCGCCAGGCCCTCGACGCCAGCGCACGGCTGGAGCGCCTGATCAGCCACTTGCGCGTGGCGCTGCCGCGCCTGCGCGACACCGGCGCCACGCTGGCCGGCGAAGCCGAGCTGATTGCCAGCTACCTGGACCTGCTGCGCGACCTGAACGGCAGCCCGCCCACGTTCGAGGTGGACCTGGGCCCCCGCGCCAACGCCTGCCTGCCGCCCATGCTGCTGCTGCCGCTGGTGCAGCGCGCGCTGCGCATCGGCCGGCCCACGCGCTGCTGGCTGCGCGCCGGCCCGCCGCTGCGCCTGGGCTTCGACGAGGCCGGCCTGTGCAGCGACGATGCCGAGCTGGCGTCGCTGCGCGAGCGCCTGGCCGTGCTGGACGCGAAACTCAGCTGCCACAGCGCCGACGGCCGCACGGAATTCACCCTGGAGCTACCCGCATGAGCCTGTTCTCCCCCACCGCCGTCGTTGCCGAAGACGAGGAGGCGCTGCGCGGCGAGCTGGTCGAGCAACTGGGCCGGCTGTGGCCCGAGCTGAGCATCGTCGGTGAGGCCGCCGACGGCCTGGAGGCGCTGCGCCTGCTGGACCAGCACCGCCCCGACATCCTGTTCCTGGACATCGAGATGCCCGGCGCCAAGGGCATCGACGTGGCGCGCGAGGCCAATGGCCGGGCCCATGTGGTGTTCGTCACCGCCTACGACCAGTACGCCATCGCCGCCTTCGACCAGGGCGCGGTGGACTATCTGCTGAAACCGCTGGCCGGCGCGCGGCTGTTCACGGCCATCACGCGGCTGAAGGCGAGGCTGGGCCAGGCGCCCGCGGCGCTGGGCAGCGTGCTGGAGCAGTTGGGCAGCCGGGCAGCCGCGCCGACCGGCGGGCGTGCACCGCTGCGCTGGATCAACGCCTCGGTGGGCCAGACGCTGCGCCTCATCACGGTGGACGAGGTGATGTTCTTCCAGAGCGACAACAAGTACACCCGGCTGGGGCTGAAGGACGGCGAGGCGCTGATCCGCAAGCCGCTGAAGGAGCTGATCGACGAGCTGGACCCGCAGCAGTTCTGGCAGATCCACCGCTCCACGCTGGTCAACGTGACCGCGATCGCGAGCGTGAGCCGCGACTTCCGCGGCCGCATGCAGATCAAGCTCAAGCACGGCGCCGAGACGCTGCTGGTGGCCGAGAGCTGCGCGCATCTGTTCCGGCAGATGTAGGCTCAGCCCAGGATCAGCTGGAGCGACCCCTGCAATGCCTTGATCAGCTCCTCCAGTGCCTGCAGCAGCCGCTCGCTGCCCTGGTGCATGCGCTGCACCGCGTCGCCCTGCTCTACGCGCAGGCCCCTCAGCAGCACCAGCCAGGCCTCGTCCACGGCCGCGAAGGCGGGTTGCAGCGTCGGGCCGGCCAGCGGCGTGGCGCGGACCTCGTCGTAGGCCTTGATGAATTCGTCCAGCCCGGCGGCCAGGCCGCTGGCGTCGTGGCCCGGCATGACCTGGGCCAGCAGGCCTTCCTTGGCCAGGCTCTGGCTCAGCAGACGCAGCCGCGTGACCTGGGCCAGCAGGCCCACGGGGCGCTGGCCGGCGCGCTCGGACAGCCGCGCCACCAGCGTCTCGCTGGCTTCCAGCAGCCGCTGGGCGGCAAGGTCGCTGCGCGCCAGGTCGGGCGTGCGCGTGCGCAGCGCCGCGTCCAGCTGCGCCCAGGCGGTGGACACCGCGCCCAACTCCTCGCCCAGTTGGTGGCGCAGCAGCTCGGACAGCCGGGCCAGGTTGGCAGTGACGCGCTCGCTGGACGCATCCAGCAAGGCCTGCACCTCGCGGCGCTCGGGTGGCGCCAGCTTGGGCCACTGACGCAGCGCCTGCAGCTTGACCAGGCGCTGGCTCAGCATGCGCTGCGCGCCGGCGCGCTCCAGCGCCTCGGACAGCTCGGCCGTATGGACGATGCCGCGCGCCACCTCGGGCAGCTTGGCCTGGGTCTGCATGGCCGTGTTGCGCAGCAGCGCGAACGCGGCGGCCTCGTCGATGCCGCGGGCCTGCATCAACAGGCCCTTGGCGCGCTCGGTCCACTTGCGCTCGTCCAGCTTGGCTTGCGCCGCGCTGTCGCGCGCCTGCAGCTGCCGCGACAGGTCCGCCGCCCACTGCAGGCCCTCCGCGAGCTGGTCGGCCGGCACGTCGGCGGGCAGCCACAGCAGCGCGCCGCGTGCCAGCGCGGCCTGGCGCTGCTCGGGCGTGGGCGGCGGTGACAGCAGCACCACGGGCAGGCCGAAGGCCCGATCGGAGTGCATCAGCCGGGCCAGCGAGGTGCAGTCGGGGCACCACAGCAGACCGAGGGCCGGCCCATCTTCGGGCGGCGCCAGCTCGGAAACGGTGCGCAGCGTCAAGCCGCGGGCGGCCAGATCGGCGGCCTGAGGGGGGACCTCGGGGCTGCAGATCAGCAATGAAAACGGGGGGAGGGAGGTGGTCTCGGACATGGCTTCGGATCTCACGCCCCAAAACGGCGCAAGAACCGGGCCAGCTTGCGGACAGCCGGGCAGGCACGGCGTTTGCGATGAACGGATGCTGCCTGCAATGGTGCGGGCGGCTTTCCCGCAGCGACGTATCGATGCCGCCCTGGCACGCGTCGTGGGTGGCTTCGGCCGTTGCGCCTGGAGCCTCCGATGTCCGCTTTCCAAAACTTCAAAAAGGCCGGCCACTGGCCCACGCTGCTGGCCGCCTTCCTGTACTTCGACTTCTGCTTCGCGATCTGGGTGCTGAACGGCGCGATGGCGCCCTTCATCAGCGAGACCTTCGCGCTGACGCCGGCACAGAAGGGCTTCATGATCTCGGTGCCCATCCTGGCCGGCGCGCTGATGCGCTTCCCGCTGGGCGTGCTGGCCCAGTACATCGGCCGCAAGAACGCGGCGATGGTGGAAATGGGGCTGATCGTCGCGGCACTGGCCTTCGGCTTCGTCTTCGTCGACAGCTACGACTCGGTGCTGGCGATGGGCGTGCTGCTGGGCATCGCCGGCGCCAGCTTCGGCGTCGCGCTGAGTTTGGGTTCGGGCTGGTACCCGCCCAAGTACAAGGGTCTGGCCATGGGCATCGCTGGCGCCGGCAACTCGGGCACCGTGCTGGCCGTGCTGTTCGCGCCGCCGCTGGCCACCCAGTTCGGCTGGCAGGCGGTCTACGGCCTGGCTGCCGCCACCATGCTGCTGCCCATGCTCGTCATGTGGTTCGCCGCCAAAGAACCGCCGGACCGCGAACACCAGAGCTTCCGTGAGCACATCAGCTGTTTGTTCGAGAAGGACGGCTGGGCCTTCAGCCTGATCTACATCGTCAGCTTCGGCGGCTTCATCGGCCTGGCGAGCTTCCTGCCCACCTATTTCTACGACCAGTTCAAGGTCACCAAGATCGAGGCCGGCCAGCTGACGATGCTGGCCACGCTGATGGGCTCGGCCGTGCGCATCGCCGGCGGCGCGCTGTCGGACCGCATCGGCGGCGTCAACACGCTGACCTGGGTGCTGGTGCTGGTGGCCGTATCGCTGCTGGCCTGCGGCATGGCGGGCGGCTCGCTGGTGCTGACCACGCTGCTGTTCATGCTGTGCTTCGCCGCCTTTGGCGCGGGCAATGGCGCGTTGTTCCAGCTGGTGCCGCTGCGCTGGCCGGTGACGACGGCCGTGGCCGGCTCCATGATCGGCGAGATCGGCGCCCTGGGTGGCGGCTTCCTGCCCAATGCGATGGGCCAGAGCAAGCAGCTCACGGGCAGCTATTTCTGGGGCTTCGTCGCGTTCGCGGTGCTGGCGGTGGCGATGCTGGTGATGCTGCGCGTGGTGCAGATCCGCTGGACCCGCACCTGGGCCGAGAAGGGTGGCCGCGCCCGCACCGTGCCCGCAGCCGATGATCAAGACCCGGTGAGCTACCAGCGCGCATGAATGCGCCAAGGCGGTGCAGTCAGGGCACCGCCGCGTAGCGCGCCCACTGCAGCGCCCCAAAACGGCGCATTGATGGGCGTGCCGCCGTGCCTGAAAACGGGCACGGCGCTTGCAGACATGGGGCGTGGGGCCCGCGATGGTGCGGGCCGCCTTCTCGCCGCGACGACCCAGCCGCCCAGGCGCACGTCCGCGGGGCCTGGGCGTCGGAATTGCCCGATCAAGCCCCAAGATGTCTTCCCTGCAATCCTTCAAGAACGCCGGCCACAGCCCCACGCTGTTCGCCGCTTTTCTGTACTTCGCGTTTTCCTGCTGCATCTGGGTGCTGAACGGCGCGCTGGCGCCCTTCATCAGCGAGGCCTACAACCTGACGCCGGCCCAGAAGGGGCTGATGCTGTCGGTGCCCATCATGGCCGGCGCGCTGATGCGCTTTCCGCTGGGCATCCTGTCGCAGTACATCGGCCGCAAGAACGCGACGCTGGTGGAGATGACGCTGATCGCCATCGCCATGCTCTACGGCTACTTCATGGTGAAGAGCTATGACGACCTGCTGGCCATGGGCGTGCTGCTGGGCATCGCAGGCGCCAGCTTCGGCGTCGCGTTGAGCCTGGGCTCGGGCTGGTATCCGCCGCAGTACAAAGGCCTGGCCATGGGCCTGGTGGGCGCGGGCAACATCGGCACCGCCGTGTGCGTGCTGATCGCGCCGCCGCTGGCCGAGGCCCATGGCTGGCAGACCGTCTATGCCTTTGCCGCAGGCGCCATCCTGCTGCCCATCGTCGTCGTCGTGCTGTTCGCCAAGGAGCCGCCCGATGTCGACAGCCACGCCTCGCTGCGCGAGCACGCCGCCTGTTTGTTCGAGAAGGACGGCTGGGCCTTCAGCCTGATCTACGGCGTGACCTTCGGCGG
>CBFGPX010000268.1:0-5948 GCA_965650725.1 uncultured Comamonadaceae bacterium
CCACGCTGAGGCGCTCCAAACTCTCTTTGCTTTCCACTGAAATCTCCTTTCGGCCGACGCCAATCAAGGAGATCGTTGTATCGGCGCACTGGCCGACGGCGTTGCGGTTTGTGATGACCGCACGCCGGGTGGGACGAGTGGAAGGTGAGGCGCGCCCAGGTAGGGCCGAACGGCCTGCTATTGAGCCTGGGCCTCTTCGCTGACCTGGGGCAGCAGCGCGAACCGCCGCTTCAACAGCACGTGGTAGGTCTTGCTCAGCTTGACGGACTGGCCGCCCTTCAGGTCCACCGTGCCGCCACCATTCGCGCTGGTTCTGATTCGCTCGACGGCCTGGATGCGGACGATGTGGGAGCGGTGGGTCCGCACGAACAGCGATGCCGGCACGGATTCCTCGATCTGCCTCAACGTCGCGCGGAGCAGATACGCATCGCGCCCGGCCATGATGTCCACATAGTTTCCTGCGGCGCTGAAACAGTCGATCTGACCGATTTCCAGCAAACATTCATCGACGCCCTTGCTGACGCGCAAGGTGGTGATTTGCGGTGCTGCCAGAACATCAGCTTGGTCGGCGGGCGGCGCTTGGGTACTCCCGGCCACTTCTTTCCTGCGCAAGAAAATCTGCCAAGCAAACAGAACGAGGATCGACGCCACCAGATACCGGGGGAAGAAATAGACGATCCGTTCGGCCAGGCCGTTGTCATGCGCGCCAAGGTCCAGGCCGAGCCGGTAGGCCAGCGACAGAACCACGGCGCCACTTGCAATGGCCGCGTAGTACAGCGGCGCACGCTGGCGAGAGCCCGCTCGGTCAAACGCCGCAAACATCATCGGCGTCAACGCCCACCAGGCACCCCACTCGACCATTGCCCAGCGCAGGGATGCCATCAGGTCGATGGACGAGTTGTAGAGAACGAAGACCTGATGAGCCAGGCAATAGACCGTCGCACAGGAGAGGTAGACGCTCCAGCCGACCGATGAAAGCAGCATGGCCTTGCCGAACTGGCGTGTGGGTGGAAGTGTCAGATGCGGCACCGGGTTCTCCGCCGGAGTGGGTGGCTATGTGCTTAGGACGCACCGAAAAGCGTGTCCAGCGCGGTCGTGATGTCGTCCTGCGCTGAACGCAGGTTGGTCAGCGGGCGCTTGAGCAGGTTCAGCGGCACGGCGCCCATGGCGGCCGTGTCCAGCACGACTGCCTCGTCGGCCACGCGCACCAGCGGATTCAACCGATCCGCACGTGCACCGAAGTAGGCCTCGCTGCGCAGTGGGATCACCCCGCGCGTTGCCAGGCCGTCGATGTAGTCGTTCTGAACATCCAGCAGCAAGGGCGTCGTCTTGCGCTCGCGCACGCTCGGGTTGGCGTAGACGTCAAAACGCGGCATCAGTCTTCCTTGGCGAAGCTGCGGAACTGGGCCAGCGGCAGCCCTTCACGTTCGATGCGGGCGTTGTAGTCCTGGATGGCCTGCCGGTTCTGGTCGTTCCAGCGTTCCCAATAGCGCTTCTCCACCTCCGCCGCCAGCAGCGCGTCAACCGTGGCGGAGACGTTCATGCCGAGTTCCTTGGCCATGTCCAGCACCTTGCTGTTCAGGCTGAGATTGGCTGCGCGTTTGGGGGCGTCGGCGATTCTGGGCATGGCCAGGCTCCATGGATGATGCGCACGAATCATGCGCTTGTGACTGCCCTCGATGGTCGCCTGGTCGATGCCACCGTGAGTTTTTCTAGAACGGCCCGCTGATCGCCACCGTGAAGCCGGGCCGGTAGACGTTGGCGAACAAGGTCTTGCCGTCGGCGCTGAAGCAGGTGCCGGCCCATTCGGCGCCGCGGAAATCGCCCTTCAGGTTGGGCAACTTCTCCAGCTCGCCGCCGGCCAGCTGCACGTTGTTGCGCGCCAGCTCGAACAGGCCGTCCAGCCCGCCCTCGCGGCGCAGGCCGTACAGGCGCTGCACCGGCTGCTTGCTGTCCTCGCACACGACGATCAGGCCGCTGCGCGGATGCAGGCAGAGGTTGTCGGGGTAGTCGAACGCACTGGCCCCCGGCGACTCGACGAACAGCTCCAGCCGTTGCTGGCTGGGCACGAAGCGCCAGACCTGGCCTGCTTTTGCATCGCCGCCGTCGGTGCTGGTGAAGAAGATCTCGTCGCGCCCCGCATGCAGGCCCTCCAGCCGCGTGAACAGGCTGCCGCCTTGAGCGCGGCCCTGGTTCAGCACGCCGTTGTGGCCGTTGTCGCCCACGCCGTCGGCCGGGCGCTCGATGTCCACCCAGTCCACGTCGAAGCGCTGGCCCGGCTTCAGGCCGGTGCGCAGGTCGGCGGCCTTGCGGGCGCGCAGCATCTGCAGGCGCCCGCCGGCCGCCAGGTTGCCCTTCTTCGCCGGCAGCAGGCGGTAGAAGCCGGCCGGCTGCGCGTCTTCGGTCAGGTAGACGGTGCCGTCCACGTCCACCAGCGCGGCCTCGTGCTTGAACTGGCCCAGCGCCGTCAGCGCCTGCGCCTTGGAGGCGCCATCGGCCGGCACCTCGAACACGAAGCCATGCGGCTTCTCCAGCTTGAACGGCTGGCCGCGCAGCTGGCCCGTGTGCCCGGCCGGCGTGACGATCTCCTCGCACGACAGCCAGCTGCCCCAGGGCGTGGTGCCGCCGGCGCAGTTCACCAGCGTGCCGGACAGCGAGCCGCGCATCTCCAGCAACTTGCCCGCCGCGCGGTCGTAGCGCAGCGTCACCGTGCCGCCGTCGCAACCGGCGTCGTAGTGGCTGGCCGCCGGCCCGAAGCCACCGCCCACGCCCAGGATCTCGTGGTTGCGTACCAGCGTGAAGGTCTCGCCTTCGGCCTTCACGATGCCCATGCCATCGGCGGCGCCCGGCACCACGCCGCCATTCGCCAGCGGCTCGCCGGCCCAGCCAAAGCTGCGGTAGCTGAAGCCCTCGGGCAGCATCAGCAGCGGCAGGCCCGTGGCCTCGTCGGCCACCGGCCGCAGCGGGCCGTAGCCGGCCGCCGGGCGGCCTTGCTGGCGCGTCTGGGCGCTGGTGGTGAAGGCACTGGCCAGGGGGCTCAGCGCGAGGGCTTGGAGCAGGGGGCGGCGTTGCATGGGGGGAGTATCACCGTGAGGCCGTGAGAGGTGCCCACCGGGCGCGTGTCATCAGGCGGCAGTCGCGCAGGCCGCCCGCCCACTTGCTTCACGGCTGCGGCATCCAGGGGGCATTGGCGCCGCAGCCCAGACCTTGGCGCAACGGGCGGCCCGGCTTGGCCCGCCGAATCCCGTCCGGCTTGTCCATCCATCGCATGGCTCTGCTTTGCGTGACAGGGTCACGGCTTCTTGACGCGGCCTGCGCCCGCCGACACCGGTGACGACTCGACGCATGCGGTAGAAACTCGTGACCCCTGGCAACACCAAATCGCCATGAGCGACGACGCCTATATCTCGCCCGTGCAGCTGACCATCGGCCTGCATGTGCACCTGGACCTGCCCTGGACCCAGCACCCGTTCACGTTCTCCAGCTTCAAGATCAAGAGCCTGGAGCAGGTCATGACGCTGCAGTCGCTGGGCCTGGAGCGCATCCGCTACTCGCGGGCCAAGAGCGACGGCGAGCCGCTGGCGCTGCCGGCCGAGTCGCCGCCGATGCCGCCGCCGCTGTCGGTGGAGAGCGACGCGGCCTACGCGGCCAAGCGGGCGCGCATCGAGCGGCTGCTGGCGCAGCAGCAGCGCGCGGCGGCCTGCGAGCGCGAGTTCCTGTCGGCGGCGCGGGCGCTGAAGGCGATGACGCAGAACGTGTTCGCGCGACCCGACCAGGCGCGCGAGGAAGGCATGGCGCTGATCAAGACCATGGCCGACTCCATGCTGACCGACGCCGACGTCGCCATCAACCTGATGAAGGACAAGATCGGCGGCGAGGAGACCTACCACCACGCCCTCAACGTCACGCTGCTGGCCATGATGCTGGCCAAGGAGCTGAAGGCGCCGCCCGAGGCCATCCGCGTGATGGGCATGGGCGCGCTCTTCCACGACATCGGCAAGCTGGAACTGCCCGACTCGCTGGTGCGCAAGACCGAGGCGCTGAGCAAGCCCGAGCGCAGCCTGTACCAGCAGCACTGCGCCTACGGCATCGACATCGCGGCCAAGCTGGGCTTGTCCGCCGAAGCCTCGGCCATCATTGCCCAGCATCACGAGTTCATGGACGGCACCGGCTACCCCAAGGGGCTGCAGGGCCAGGCCATCTCGATGCTGGCGCGCATGGTGGGCCTGGTGAACGCCTACGACAACCTCTGCAACCCCAACCACATCTCCCAGGCGCTGACGCCGCATGAGGCGCTGTCGGTGCTGTTCGCGCAGCAGCGCTCGCGCTTCGACGCGACGGCGCTGTCCACCTTCGTGCGCTGCATGGGCGTCTACCCGCCGGGCACGCTGGTGGTGCTGTCCAACGACTCCATGGGCATCGTCACCTCGGTCAACAGCAGCCGGCCGCTCAAGCCCACGGTGCTGGTCTACGACGCCAACGTGCCCAAGGAGAGCGCGGTGCTGGTGGAGCTGGAGCAGGAGCCCGAACTCAGCATCGTCCGCACGCTCAAGCCGCAGCAGCTGCCCCAGCCCGTCTACGACTACCTGTCGCCGCGCAAGCGGCAGGCGTATTACTTCGACGCGCCGCAGGGGCGTTAGGGCGGGCGACACCGGCTCGCGCGTGCCGATCTGCCCCGGCATGCCTTGCTTCGTCGTGCCGGCCAATATCCCCGCGCGGCGATGCGTTCGCTTTCTGCCGACTTGCCTACTGCCCGAACGTCGCGTCGATGTCGCGTGAGCCGTGCAACACGCGGACGACGTCAATGCCATCCGCCAGCGGCTGGATGAAGACGACGTAGCGACCAAACGCGAAGCTGCGTAAGCCGGGCGCCAGTTCATCCCGCGGGCGTCCCATCATCGGCTGCGTTGCCCAGAGCGACAGCTTCTCGTCCAGCCTGTCCAGCCAGCGATCCGCTTCGGCGAGGCTGTCTTCAGCGATGTAGTCCCAGATGTCGAGGATGTCCGCCTCGGCAAGCGGCCGGCGGGTGATGCGCGCCATCAGGCGGCTGGCGCCTTGGCCGCGCGCCGGGCGCGCGCCTTCTGCTTCACGGCTGCGGTATCCCAGGGTTCGCTGGCGCCGCTGTCCACACCTTGCCGCACGGCGGCTCGCAGCTCGTCCAGCTTGGCCTGCCGCAGTCGGTCTTGCTCGTCCATCAGCCGCAACGCTTCGCGCACCACTTCGCTGGCCGACGAGTACATGCCCGAGTCCACCTTGGCGCGGACGAGTTCTTCGAGCTGCGGGGTGAGGTTGACGTTCATGCCCATGGCGCTGATCCTTCGATAAAACGCTGCTGGGACTCTAGCGGAAATGTCAAAGATTGACATTCTTAGCGTGTAGCGAGCTGCGCAGCTGCCGTTCGGCCACAAGGGGTGTCGATTGGGATGACCCTGGCGTTGGGGTTCGCAGGCTCACCCCAACGTACCGGGCTTTTGACGATGCCCATGCCATCAGCCGCGCCCGGCATCACGCCTCCATTGACGAGCGCCTCACCGGCCCAGCCGAACCTGCGGTAGCGGAAGCCCTCGGGCAGCATCAGCAGCGGCAGGCCCGTGGCCTCGTCGGCCACCGGCCGTAGCGGGCCGTAGCCGGCGGCCGGGCGGCCTTGCTCCGATCCAGGATCGCAGCAGGTAGTTCGTTATGCAGCGACAGTGGTCGTTAGACTTCGTTGATTTGTCGCACTTCGGGAAGAGCCCGTGAGGTTGTGCCTAGTAGTCCGTTGCTCGCTGCGCAGATTGTTTTGCAAGGCTGTTTGAGGAAACTAAGTGATCGAGGTCCATCAACTTCCAATCGACAGGAAGAAGCCAAGTCGCGCACCTTGTGCGGCAAGTTCAACGACTGCCGCGCGTGATTTCGTAAGCTTCCCTGTCAAGTAGACAGTCGATTACTGGAATCAGCGGCGGTGGTTA